>CAZRTR010000005.1:0-25749 GCA_964603095.1 uncultured Planctomycetia bacterium | reverse complement strand
GACAGTCCCCTTTGAACCGCATCGTAGAGGGCGACAGGGCGGGGACAGTCCCTGGCGACGGGGCGGGGACAGTCCCCTCCGATGGCACCTGATCGGGCACCTCCAGCGGAACAAGGCGAAGCTCGCCGTGGAGCTGTTTGACATGATCCACTCGGTCGATTCCATGGAACTGATTGAGGCGTTGGACCGGCACGCGGGGAAACCGCTGGAGGCGCTGGTGCAGGTGAACGTTTCGGGAGAAGCGACGAAACATGGGTGCAAGCCGGAGGAGGCGCGGGCGTTAGGGGAGGCGATCTTGAAGGCGAAGCATCTCAAATGGGCCGGGCTGATGACGATGGCCCCATTCTCCGACGATCCGGAGACCTCCCGCCCCCACTTCCGGGCATTGCGCGAGCTTCGCGACCGTCTCCAGCAACAGCTCATTCTCCCACCCCTGCACTTATCCATGGGGATGAGCCAGGATTTCGAGGTGGCGATTCAGGAAGGGGCCACGATGGTTCGGGTGGGGACCGCCATTTTCGGATGATGACGATCGGAGTCATTGGCTGCGGGAATATGGGGACCGCTCTCATCCGGGGGATGCTGGCCGCGCCTCTTCTTTCCCCTCGTCGATTGGTCTGCTGGGATACGGATGCCGGGAAGTTGAGCCGGCTCGCGCGTCAATGGAAGATCCGGAAGGCCCGCTCCAATCGGGAAGTGGCGGCTGCTCAGGTAGTGCTGCTGGCGGTCAAGCCGCAGCAGATGGAGGAGGCGCTGGCCGAGATCCGGCCCTGCCTTTCCGGTCGGACCCTGCTGATCTCGATCGCGGCGGGGATCTCCACCGGATGGATCGAGAAGCAGGTGGGGGGCTCGATCCCGGTGGTGCGGGTGATGCCGAACACCCCGGCCCTGGTGGGGGCCGGGATTTCAGCGGTCGCCGGCGGCAGGAGGGCCAATGCCGGGCATCTTCGGTTGGCGGAGCGGATCTTCGGCTGCGTGGGGAAGGTGGTCCGGCTTCCGGAGCGGTTGCTCGACGCGGTGACGGCGGTCAGCGGATCCGGCCCGGCCTACTTCTTTTATCTCATGGAGCGGATGATCGAGGCGGGCGTGAAGTTGGGGCTGTCCAAGGAGGTCGCCCGGGCGTTGGTCCTGCAGACGGCGATCGGGGCGGCCCGGTTGGCGATGGAATCGAAGGAGAATCCGGGACGGCTGCGGGGGAGGGTGACCTCCAAAGGGGGGACGACCGAGCATGCCTTCCGGGTCTTCCGTCGGAGCCGTCTGGGAGAGACGCTGCGTCGGGGAATCGAGGCGGCGGCCCGGCGGGCGAAACAATTGGGGAGGTGAAGATGTTTGTGGTGGGGAACCTGTTCGCGGCGTTGGCCCAGATCGTTCAGGCCCTCTTCACGATCTACACCTGGCTGATCATCATCCGGGTGTTGAGCAGCTGGGTGAGCCCGGACCCGTTCAACCCGATCGTCCAGTTTCTCATCAAGGCGACCGACCCGGTCCTGGAGCCGTTGCGGCGGATCATCCCGACGATCGGGCCGATCGACATCTCTCCGATCGCGGCTCTTCTGGTGATCCAGGCGCTGCAGGTTTTCCTGGTGCGGACATTGATCGATTTGAGCTTACGGTTGAGGTAGACGATGGGACTGTGGGAACAAATTCAGGAGACGGTTCAGGCGGTTCGACGGGAGGCGCCGGAGAAACCCCGGATCGGGGTGATCTTAGGCACCGGGCTGGGGGGATTGGGGGAGAAGATTGAGAATGCTCGCCCGATCCCGTACGAGAAGATCCCCCATTTTCCCCGCTCGACGGTGGAGGGGCACAAGGGGCAGCTGGTCTTGGGGTCGATCGCCGGGAAGCCGGTGGTGGTGATGGAGGGCCGGTTCCATTGCTACGAAGGGTACAGCGCCGCCCAGGTGACCTATCCGGTCCGGACGATGCGGGCCCTGGGGGCCGAGATCCTGATCGTCTCCAACGCGGCCGGCGGGATGAACCCGCAGTTCAAGGCCGGCGATCTGATGGTGATCACCGACCAGATCAACCTGATGGGGGTGAATCCCCTGATTGGGCCCAACGACGAGCGGTTCGGGGTCCGGTTCCCGGACATGTCGGCCCCGTATGACCCTCGCCTGATCGCCCTGGCCCAGCAGGTGGGCAAGGAGATGGGGCTCCCGGTCAAGACCGGGGTCTATGTGGGGGTGCTCGGCCCCAACCTGGAGACGCGGGCCGAGTACCGGTTCCTCCGGGGGATCGGGGCCGACGCGGTCGGGATGTCGACCGTGCCGGAGATTCTGGCGGCGGCGCATGGGGGGATGCGCTGCTTCGGGGTGAGCTGCATCACCGACCTGTGCATCCCGGAAACGCTTAAGCCGGCCTCGTTAGAGGAGATTCTAAAGATAGCTAAAGAAGCAGAGCCGAAACTGACGGCTTTGATCGAGCGAGTTATTGAGAAGCTTGAATGACAAGGCAGACGCTAAGATGGATTACAAATCGACCCTGAACCTGCCCAAGACGGCGCTGCCGATCAAGGCGAACCTGCCCCAGACGGAGCCGAAGATCCTGGCCCGGTGGGAGAATGCCCGGCTGTACGAGAAGATCTTGAGCGCCGCCCAGGGCCAAGAGCCGTTCATCCTCCACGACGGGCCCCCTTACGCCAACGGGGACATCCATATGGGGCATGCCCTGAACAAGACGCTCAAGGATATCATCGTCCGCTTCTGGATGCTGCAGGGGAAAAGAGTCCCGTTCGTCCCGGGCTGGGATTGCCATGGGCTTCCGATCGAGTATGCCCTGATGAAGGAGCTTCAGGTGACGAAGCACCAGGTGGACATCGTCGATTTCCGAAAGAAGGCGAGGGCTTACGCCCGGAAGTACGTCGGGATCCAGCGGGAGCAGTTCAAACGGCTGGGGTGCCTCGGGGATTGGGAGAATCCGTACCTGACGCTGGAGCCGGGCTACGTGGCGGCCGCCCTGAGGGTGTTGAAGTGGCTCGTCGAGAATCGGTTCGTCTACCGGGCCCGGAAGCCGGTCAACTGGTGCTGGGTCTGCGAGACGGCCCTGGCCGAGGCGGAGGTGGAGTATGAGGAGCATATCTCTCCCTCGATCTACGTGAAGTTTCCTCTTCAAGAGGAAACGGAGAAACGGAGAAACGGAGAATCGGAGATCCCAAAGGGGGCGTATCTGGTGATCTGGACCACGACCCCCTGGACGTTGATGGGGAATGTGGCGGTGGCGGTCCATCCGGAGCAAGAGTACGCGCTGCGGCAGGTGGGGCCGAACGAACAATGGATCACGCTGGCGAATCTGCCGGAGTCGGCTCGGAAAAAGCTGGGGGCAGCCGTCGATTTGAGCCCGGTCAAGCAGGTGATGAAGGGCCGGGAGCTGGAAGGCAAGAGATACCGGCATCCATTCGGCTTCAGGGAAGGCCAGGTGGTGCTGGCCGACTATGTTTCGATGGAGGAGGGGACCGGTCTCGTCCACACCGCCCCCGGCTTCGGGGCGGAGGATTACGCCACCGGAAAACAGTACGGACTGGAGGTGTTGGCGCCGGTCGATTCCCAGGGTCGGTTCGTCGGCTTGGCCGAACCGATGGCTCTGTTCAACGGAAAGCAGGTTCAGAAGGCCAATCCGGAGGTGATCGACGCTCTGAAAGGATCCGGCCATCTGATCCACGCGGGGGAGGAGTCCCACCAGTACCCCCACTGCTGGCGCTGCCACACGCCGATCATCTTCCGGGCCACCGACCAGTGGTTCCTCAATGTGGAGCATCAGCAGCTGCGAGAGAAGCTCCTTCAGGCGGTGGAGCGGGAGGTCCGCTGGATCCCGCCCGAGGGGAAGGAGCGGATGCACGGGATGATCAAGACCCGCCCCGACTGGTGCCTCTCCCGCCAGCGGCTCTGGGGGATCCCGATCCCGGCGGTGGAGTGCGTCGGATGCGGCAGCGGGATCCTGGATCCCGGGGTGGTGGAGACCTTCGCCCGGGCGATCGAGATCGACCCGGAGGGGAGCGACCGCTGGTTCTCGGAGCCGGTGGAGAAATGGCTCCCTCCCGGATTTCAGTGCGGGATCTGCCGCGGCGCCCGTTTCAAAGCGGGGACCGACATCCTGGATGTCTGGTTCGACTCCGGGGTGAGCCACCAGGGGGTTCTGACCCGGCGCGAGGAGCTTTCTTTTCCGGCCGATCTTTACCTGGAGGGGTCGGACCAGCATCGGGGCTGGTTCCAGGTTTCCCTGATCACCGGTGTCGCCTTGAGCGGAAAGCCCCCCTATCGGGCGGTGTTGACCCACGGTTTCGTGGTGGATGGCCAGGGGCGGAAGATGTCCAAGTCTCTGGGGAACGTGATCGCCCCCCAGGATGTGATCGCTTCCTCCGGGGCCGATCTGCTCCGGCTCTGGGTCGCCTCCTCCGACTACCGGGAGGATGTGCGGCTCTCCCCCAAGATTCTGGATCAGATGGGGGAGGTCCATCGGAAGATACGGAACACCCTCCGGTTTATGCTGGCCAACCTGTTCGATTTCCGGCCGGCGGAGTCGGTGGTTCCTTGGAGGGAGTTGGATGAGCTGGACCGCTGGCTCTTGGGACGCCTGGGCCTGCTGGTCAAGGAGGTAACCGGGAGTTACCGGCAGTACGCCTTCCACCGGGTGATCAAGGAGGTCCATCAGTTCTGCACTGTGATCCTGTCCAACTTCTACCTGGATGTGATCAAGGACCGGCTCTACACCTTCCATCCGAAGGACCCGAAACGGCTATCCTCGCAGAGGGCCTTGTGGGAGCTGGCCCGGACCCTGATCCTGCTCGTGGCTCCGATCCTGCCGATGACGGCGGAGGAGATCTGGGGGGCATTGGAGGGGGCGGGGGAAGGGGAGAGCGTGCACCGGCAGCGCTGGCCCGATCCGGATCGATTCCCCCAAGATCAGGCGCTGGAAGAATCCTGGGAGCGCCTTCTGGAGCTTCGGGAGCAGGCGATGAAGGTTCTGGAGGAGGCGCGGGCCGCCAATCAGATCAAGGAGGCCCTCGAGGCGGAGCTGGAGCTGCAGGTCCCGCCCGAGCAGTGGGATTTCCTCCAGCAGCATCGGGAGGATCTGGCCGTTGCCGCGGTCGTCTCCGGTGTGGAGATCACCCGGGCGCAAGGGGCGGGGCGGGTGGGGATGGAGGTCAAACCGGCCGCCGGGGCCAAGTGCCAGCGCTGCTGGATGCGCCTGCCCACGGTGGGGCGGTCGCCGGAGCATCCGGGGCTGTGCCACCGGTGCGTGGCGGTCCTTGAAAAACTGGCTGCGATATGATAAACTATAGGTTTCGATGACCAAGCGAGAATTGGACCGGTACAAGAAGCTCCTCTTGAAGAAGAAGGAGGAGGTGTTGAAGGCGATGAAGCATATCGAACAGGACACCCTGAGCCAGTCTCAGAGGGACGCCTCGGGGGACCTGTCCGGCTACACCCTTCATATGGCCGATATCGCCACCGACAGCTACGATCGGGAGTTCTCCCTGGGGCTGGCCACCAACGCCCAGCGGATCCTTTACGAAATTGATGAGGCGTTGAAGCGGGTGGAGGAGAAGCGGTTCGGAAACTGCCAGGTCTGCGAGAAACCGATCCTCCGCAAGCGGCTGACGGCGATCCCTTACGCGTCGCTGTGCATCCAGTGCCAGGCCAAGGAGGAGACGAAGCGCCGTGGCGCGGGAGGGCCCGGCCCCTCCGGCCTTTCGTCTGAGCTTCGAGGGTAGGTTGATGAAGGGCGCCAGGTCGAAGACCTGGCGCCCTTCATTTCTCCGGATCGCGCTCGCCGTCGTCTTCGTGGATCAGGTCACGAAGGGGCTGGCGCTTAAAGTTCTCTCCCCCCTTCCGACGATTCCGATTCTGCCCGGCATCTTCCATCTGACCTTTCTGGTCAATCCCGGGGTTGCCTTCGGGCTGCTCCGGGGCCAGCCCCTCCTCGTGGTCGCAGGGACGTCGGTGATCCTCTTGGGGCTCCTCTGGTCCGCGGCCCGTCCCGGGAAGAGGAAGGAGCCCTCCCGGTGGATGGTCTTGGAGCTGGGGTTGATCCTCGGTGGGGCGGTGGGGAATCTCATCGATCGGGTCAGGATCGGCGGGGTGGTCGATTTCCTCGATTTCCGGGTCTGGCCGGTTTTCAATGTGGCCGACAGCTGCATCACCATCGGCGCAATTCTGATGGCCTGGAACCTGCTTCGAAATAAGTAAAGGAATGCATCCGATCATCTTCCGGTGGGGGCCGCTCACCCTCTACAGCTACGGGCTGATGGTGGCCTTGGGGTTCCTGGCCGCCATGGCCGTTGCCCTCCGCCGGGCGCGGCGAACGGGGCTGGATCCGCAGGTGATTCAGAACACCGCCTTCATCGCACTGGTCGCCGGCATCCTCGGCGCCCGCTTGGCCTACGTCCTTCTGAATTGGGAGCTGTTCCGGGCCGACCCGATGGAGATCCTCCGCCTGGATCATGGGGGGCTGGTTTTTTACGGGGGACTGGCGGCAGGGGTGGCGGGGGGGATCGTCTACCTGCGGGCCAGATCTTTGGCCATCCTTCCGACCGTCGATCTTCTGATCCCCCCGTTGGTCCTGGCCCACGCGATCGGACGGATCGGTTGTTTCTTAAACGGCTGCTGTTACGGCAGGCCGACGTCGCTCCCCTGGGCCGTGTCGTTCCCCTTAGAGGGGATTCCCCGGCATCCCACGCAGCTGTACGAAAGCGGCTTCCTTCTGCTCCTGTTCCTCGTTTTGACTCGTTTGTGGTCTATCGTCTGTCGTCCATCGTCTATCGATCGACGATTGACGAATGACGATCGACGAACTCCGGGAGCGGTTCTACTTACCTACGGGCTGGCCTACGGCACTTGGCGCTTCTTCATCGAGTTCCTCCGGGCAGACAATCCGATCTTCGCCTGGGGGCTAACGGTCTTCCAGCTCTCCAGTCTCTTCCTGGCGTTATCCTGTGGGGCGCTGCTTCTGGCTCGTTCTAAAACCGTACGAGTGGGAAAGAGGTGAAAGAGGCAAAAGAGGGGAAAGAAGGGTTTAACCCTCTTTCCCTTCCTGCCCCTCTGTCCCCTCCTTCCCCTATTTGTCACACCGTCCCGCCAGATGCCACCACGGAGCGCCTCGATCGATACCTGCGAAACGTCCTGCCCGACCTCTCCCGGGCCCAGATCCAGCGATTGATCGATGGAGGGCATGTCCGCAGCGCAGGCAAGGGGTTAAAGCCCTCCCATCCGGTGAAACCGGGGGAGCAGTTCGAAGTGGAGATTCCTTCGCCGGCCCCCTCGGAGCTTAAAGCCGAGCCGATTCCGCTGGCCATTGTGCATGAGGATCGATGGCTGGTCGTCCTGGACAAGCCGGCCGGCATGGTGGTTCATCCGGCGGCCGGCCATCCCGGGGGAACGCTGGTCAACGCCCTGCTGTCTCACGGGAGCCGCCTTTCTTCGATGGCCGGGCCGTTTGAACCGGGGATCGTTCATCGGCTGGACAAGGATACCTCCGGCCTGATGGTGGTGGCCAAAGCCGATTCCACCCATCGGGCTTTGGCGGAACAGTTCACCTCCCGGAAGGTCCGCCGGGTTTACCTGGCGCTGGTCCAAGGGGTGGTGCAGCAGCAGGAGGGGACGATCGACGCCCCGATCGGCCGGCATCCTCTGAGGCGCCAGCGGATGGCAGTCCGTTACGGGGCGGGCCCCGGCCCGCCGGGTGGCCACCGAGCCGGGGCGGGCCGTGAAGCGATCACCCGCTATCGGGTGGTCAAGCGCTTTCCGAAGGCGACCTTCCTTGAGCTGACTCCCCAGACCGGCCGGACCCACCAGCTTCGGGTTCATCTGGCCCACCTCGGTTTCCCCATCCTGGGGGATGCCCGTTACGGGGTCAAAGGGGGCCCTTCGACGGGGCTCAGGGCAGGGCTCTCCCGCCAGGCGCTCCACGCCCATCGGCTCGGATTCGAGCACCCCGGCACCCACCGATGGGTTGAGTTCACGTCGCCGCTTCCCCCGGATCTCGAGCAAGCCCTCCAGCATCTCTCCGCTCAATAGCACCTGCAGTGAATGCTGAAAGTGCAGCGAAAATTATCGTTGACAGCATCTGCCGCTCATGTTATATCGGCTTCAGTATGAGAGAGAACCGCTCCAACCTGATTTCCCTGGATGAGGTGGCCCATCTGACCGGGGCCAGCACCTCGGCCCTGAACTACTACGTCAACCTGGGGCTCCTGCGGGTCGCCGACCGGCAGGGAAACAAGCGGCTCTTCGCCCAGGAGGAAGTGATGGCCCGCTACAAAAAGATCCAGGAGTTGAGGCGGGAGGGGTACCCTCTGCGGATCATCGTCTCTCATCTTCAGGGGGAGCGCCTTCGATGAAACCGCTCAAGCAGTCGGCCCCGGTGGCCTTGTCGGCCGACGAGCTGCTGGCCATCACCTTCCACGAGCTTCGGACCCCGATCTCCTCCATCAACGGCTACACCTCCATCCTGCTCAGCCAGGAGATGGGCCAGCTCAATCCGGAGCAGCGGCAGACGCTCAAACGAGTCCAGGAGCTGTGCCAGTCTCTCACCACCCTGACGGGCAACCTGTTGGCCTTGGCCAAGTCGGGGAAGCAGAAGCCCCACGCCACCCGGGAGTTCGTCCCGGTGGGGCAGGTGGGGCGGGAGGTGATCCGTTCCCTCCAGGGAGAGATCGACCGAAAGAGGATGCAGTTCCTCTCCCACTTCCCCGAGAAGGAAGTCCGTTTCTGGGGAGACGCCAACGATATCACCCAGATCTTCCTGAACCTTCTGACCAACGCCGTCAAGTTCACCCCCTCGGAAGGGAGGGTGGAGGCGTCGGTGACCCAGGAGAAGGATCGGATGATCATCCAGGTGGCCGACACCGGCGTGGGGATCCCGCCGTCGGAGCGGTCGAAGATCTTCGAGGAGTTTTACCATGTCGACCACCCGGAGATCGGAGCCCCCCAGGGATCCGGGCTGGGGTTGGCGATCGTCAAGAGGATCATTCACGCCAATCAGGGCCAGATCGCCCTCACCAGCCGGGTGGGCAAGGGGAGCCGGTTCCGCGTGGCCCTGCCCATCCGGTCGGAGAGACAGGTCCTGATGGAGTTTTTGGAGGAGGCGCGGGATCGGGCCCGGCAGATGAATCAATGGATGGGGTTGATCTCCTGCCAGCTCAGAGCGCTGGACCGGAAGGCGGCCCCTCCGGAAGGATCGATCGATTTCCTGGAGCAGGCGTTCCGGACCAACCTGAGGAAGGAGGATCGGATCTTCCGGCTTGGGCCCGATTGCCTCTTGGGGGTCCTGGTGACGGCGGATCTGCGCGGGTTTCAGGCCATGGCGGAACGGCTGGAGCGGGCCCTTCCGGAGGAGGCGGTGCTCCGGAAGCATGTCGTCGACCAGCAGCTGATGTGGCGGCTCATCTCCATGGTGGCCCCCAAACGGGGCGGGAAGCCGGGGATGCTGCTCAAGAGCATCCAGCAGCGGCTGAAGAAGGCGTGGGGAGATTCATCCAGCCCCGTTGCCGCGCCCACTCGGACGGGATGAAGGAGGGGAAAGAGATGGAACTGCGAGAGGAATTCTTGAAGGCCTATCAGGCCAAATCGGGCCAGCGGGTCGATGCGGCTCCCGGTCCGATGCCGCCTTCGATCGGATTGGAGGAGGCGGTCACCTTGGCGGTTCTCAATCAGAAGGGGGGATGCGGCAAGACGACCACGGCGATCAACCTCTCCGCCTCTCTGGCGGAGATGGGCTACTCCGTCCTGTTGATCGACCTGGATCCTCAGGCCCATGCCTCCTTGGGGCTGGGAATCCGGGGTGACGATCTGGAGTGGACCGTCTATCACCTGCTCCTGAGATCCGACCTGTCGACTGCCCGGGTCCTGCAGCCGACCTATCATCGGAACCTGAAGCTCCTGCCGGCCAACGGGCTCTTGAGCTCCGCCCAGATCGAGCTGCTGGCGGTCCCACAGAGGGACCGGATTTTAAAGAATCGGCTTCAGGAGCTGTTGGGGCTGTTTCACTTCATCCTGATCGACTGCCCCCCCAGCTTGAACGTCCTGACGATCAACGCCTTGACGGCGGCCGGGCGGCTGATCATCCCGATTCAGACCCAATACTATTCCTTGGACGGGATGCGGGAGCTGTTCAGGACGGTGGAGCTGGTGAAGGAGAACTCCAACCCGGAGCTTTCGATCCTCGGGATTCTGCCGACCCTGTTCGACGGCAGGACCAAGATTAACCGGGCGATGCTCAGGGCGCTGCAGGAATATTTCCGGGGCCAGATCTTCGAAACCGTCGTGCACCTGAACGCCGCCTTGGCGGAGTGCCCGATGATGGGTCAGCCGGTCACTCGCTACGCCCCGGGAGCAAGGGGAGCGGTCGATTACTGGCGTCTTGCAGAGGAGGTTGTTCATCGTGTCGCAGGGATCCGTCGACCCTCAGAGTCTGTTAAAGAAGCTGTTTGAACGGTCCCGGGGCTCCCGGAGCACCGCTCCGGAGGCGCTGTTCCGTTCCTCTTCCGAGCCGCCCCCATCGGTGGAGACCGGGACGGACCCCGAGCCGTCGCCGGCGGCCGCTCCCGCATCGGTGAAGGCCAAGGTTCCGATCCGGATTCCGCTGGAGCGTGTGGGGAGTTTCCTTCAGCGGTTGACGGCGCGTCGGGTCCAAGGGCAGGTGATCGGAGTCGATTTGGGATCGGGGTCGGTCAAGGTCGTTCGGGTGGAGCCGGTCAACGGCAAGCGGTGCGTGACGGGGCTGGCGCTGGAAGAGCTTCCGCACGGAATCACCGAGGGGCCGGAGTGGGACCGGGCGGTCCAGGAGACGCTGCAGAGGTTGAAATCCCAGGGAATGCTCAGCGGTCCGGTGGTCCTGGGGTTCTACCACTTCACCAGTTTGGTGGAGTCGATCCGGTTGCCCAAGATGCCGGCCAGCGAGATGGAACAGGCGGTCCTGTGGGAAGCGAAAGAGAGGTTTTCTTTAAGCGCCGAGCGGACCGTGATCCGTTTCCTGGTGACGGGGGAATTGACCGTTGACGGCCAGCCCCAGCTGGAAATCCTGGTGATCGCGGCTCCCAAGCAGGAGCTGATGTCCCAGTGGCGTTTCCTGTCGGACATGGGAGTCAAGGTGGTGGCGGTGGAACCGGTTTCCTTGGCCACCTTCTACGGCCTCTCCGGCCTGGAGCTTTGGAAGCCGATGGAGGTGGTGGGCCTTCTGGAGGTGGGCTTGAAGGTTTCCCACTTGAGTTTTATCCGGGGCCACGCGGTTCGCTTCGCCCGGTCCTTCCAAGTGGCCGGGGATTCGTTCACCCGGTCGATCTCCGACTACTGCCAGATCGATTACAAGGAGGCGGAGCAGCTCAAGCGCACCGTCGGTATTTCCAAGATGGCGCTGGAGGAGGATCGCCAGGAGGCCGGCCACGAGCAGGAGGCCCGGGTCCGGGTCTCTCACGCCCTGGGGCTGCACATGGAACAGCTGGTGGCGGAGATCGAGCAGTCGTACCGCTATTTCGCCTTCGAGCTGGGGGGCTCCGAAACGCAACGGATGGATCGGCTCGTTATCACAGGGGGAGGGGGGCTGCTCAGGACCCTGTCGGAATTTCTGTCGGGCCGCCTGTCGGTGCCGGCCAGTCTGGCCGACCCCTTGAAGGCGGTGGAGCTGGCTCCTTCGGTCAAGGAGTTGATTCAGCCGGGATGGAGCCAGCGGCTGGCGGTGGCCATCGGGTTGGCTCTGCGGCCGGGAGAGTTGAAGTAGGATGGACCGAGTCAATCTCCTTCCGGATGAAGCCCGTTTGGGTCCCATCGAACGGCTGGTCCGTTTCATCGACCGGCAGTTCTGGCGGGTTCTGGGAGGGGTGGTCGGATTTATCGTCGTGGCAGGTCTGATTTGGGCGGTGGGGCAGGGCTTGAGTTTAGGGGGGAGCCAGAAGCGGCTGGAGACGTTGCGCCGGGAGATCCAAACCCTCCAGGTGGAAACCCAGAACATGGAGTCGTTCGCCAAGCAACTGGATCAGGTGGAACAGGAGCTGACGCGCCAGAAGAAGATCCTGGAGTGGAAGATCGCCTATCTGGAAGGGGCCAAGACCCGCCCTCGGATCTGGGCCTCCCGCTTGAAGGAGCTGCGCCAGCATATCCCTCATGGGGTCTGGCTTTCGGAGATGGAGACGGGGAAGGCAAGATCCCTCCGGCTGGCCGGCGGCGCGAGGGAGGAGGGGTTGGTGACGCAGTTTATGGCGAATCTGAAGTCCTCCCCCCACTTCACCAATGTCGGCTTCACCTACACGGAGAAGGATTCGATCGGAAACGTCGGAATCGTGAAGTTCGAGATCGTTTGCCAGGTGAGCTAGGGCGCCCCGGATGGGACTGGGATTCTCTCGTCTCTTAGGATTCAAGATGGGGGCCCGGGAGAAGAGCTGGATCGTCCTCTGGGTGGCGATCGTCTTGACCGTTCTCTTCTTCCAGGGGATTCACCGGCCTCGAACCTCTAAGATCCGGGAGGCGGTTCGCCAGATCAACGCCTTGGATCGGCAGAAGACATTGCTGTTGGTCGGCCAGCCGGACATCAAGAGGCGCCAGGAGTTCTTGACCTCACTGAAGAAGGAGATCGCTTCAGCGTACGATCGGCTCCTGGAGATCGAACGGGACCTCCTGGACGTCCAGGATGTCGACACCCTCCTGGAATCGTTCGTGAAGGACCGCAGCCGCTTTGAGATGCGGCTCAACTCGATCCGTCCCGTTCAGCAGAAGGAGCCGACGACGGTTGAGGCGACTCAGGCGGGCCCGTCCGGCGGCCCTGCCGGACCGGAGCCGTACCGGAAGCTCCGGATCCAGGTGGATGCGCTGTCCTCTTTCCAGGGCCTGTTGAATTACGTCGGTTTCCTGGAGCAGATGCGCCCCTACCAGGAGGTAGAGGGGATCAAGGTGAAGGTGGAGGGGAAAGAGATTTCCACCCCCCACGCGGTTCTGCTGGTGAGCGTCTTGATGGGAGAGACGCTGGAGCAAAAGGAGGCCAGGAAGCGGGAGGTCTTCGCCCTTCTCGAGGATATGGTTTCGCGCGAGCAAAAGGATCCCTTCCTCACGGCGGAGAAACCGAAGGAGGTGGCGCAGGCGGTCGGCTTGCGCTTGACCGGGATCTTCTCGGAGGGAGGCCGCCCGGTGGCGGCCATGATCAACAACGAGATCTATCGGGTGGGGGACCTGATCGAGCAGAAGCGGATTGTGGCGATCGAGCCCACCCGCGTTCTCCTGGAGCATGGGAATCGGCGGTTCATTCTACTCCCCGAACAAGGTGTGGAGGTGGGCCAGTGAAAAGGTGGCTTGTTCTCCTCGTATTTTTACTCGCGGCGGATCTTTGGGCGCAGGAGCCGGAGTCGATGGGGATCACGGGGGAAGGATCGGGATCGGCCGCTTCGGCGTCGGAGACAGCGGCCGCTCCGGCGGCCTCGCCCCGGACGACGCAGGAGCAGGTCAAGGCCCGCTTGAAGACGGTGGTTTCCCTCTCCTTCACCAACGCCGATCTTCGCAACGTCTTAAACGGGCTCGCCAAGACGTATGGGCTCAACCTCGTGGCCGACGACAAGGTGAAGGGAACGGTCAACCTGACGCTCAAAGGGGTCACCCTGGAGGAGGCCCTGCAGCAGATCCTCCGCTTGAACGGCTTCACCTTTCTGTTGGAGGGGTCGATCTTGAAGGTGGTGAGCATGGAAGAGGGGATGGTCACCGAGCTGTTGACGCTCAACTTCATCCAGCCGGACACGGCGCTGGAGTTCCTCAAAACCGAGGCCTCGGAAACCGGGGTGATGAAGGTGGACGAAACCCAGAACGGGATTCTCGTCTCCGACCGGATCTCCAAGCTGGAGCTGATGAAGAAGATCATCCAGAACATCGACGTTCCTCCCCAGCAGGTCCTGATCCAGGCGCGGCTTCTGGACGTCACCCACACCGACCTGGATAACCTGGGGCTGAAGCTCTCCAGCGTCAGCTTCGACGTCCCTCTGCGGGCCAATTTGCAGCAGAACCTTTTGGCTCTCTCCAGCGGATCGCTTGACATTTCCGGTCCATCGTCCGATCTGACGACCGACACGATCACCGCCACGATCGCCAAGGGGTCCGAGACGATGACCGTCACCCTCGATGCCCTGATCCGGGACAAGCGGGTCAAGGTCCTGGCCAGCCCAACGGTGGCGACGCTGAACAATGTGGAGGCGAAGATCACCATCGGGGAGAAGTTCCCGATCAAGGAGACGACCCAGACGACCACCGGAACCCTTCAGACGACCCGGTTTGTCGATATCGGAATCACGCTTCGGGTGACTCCCAAGATCAACCGGGCCGGCTTCATCCAGATGCAGATCCACCCGGAGGTCAGCTCCGTCGCCTCCACCATCGATGCCGGCCCTCGGATTACAACCCGGGAGGCCGACACCACCGTGATCATCAAGGAACGGGAGAGCGTCGTCATCGCCGGGCTCATCAAGGAGGAGGAGACGGCGGTCCGGGACCGTATTCCCGTGCTGGGACACATCCCGTGGCTTGGGATTCTGTTTCAGAACCGATCCAAGACCTACGAGCAGAAGGAGCTGGTGATCGTCATCACACCGTACCTGATGCCGGTGATCCCTCCGCAGGTCGCCGCCGGAAGCGAGGTGGAGGAGGCCAGGGGCCGTCTGGAGGCGATGGAATTGGTCCGGCAGGCGGAGGACTTTGAATACACCCGATCTCTTCAGGCCCGCCAGATGCCGGACCTGATCCGCGCTCACCGAGCGGCGGAGCTGTACGAGAATCTGGCCGATCGGTTTCCCAGGCATCCCTTCGCCCCGGAGGCCCTCTGGAGGGCGGCAGACCTGCGCCACAGCCGTTTGAGGGACTCCTTCCGCGCGGAGGAGATCTGGACCCGCCTGATGACGAGCTATGCCAGTCATCCTTATGCGAAAGCGGCCCGGCAACGGATCAAGGGGCTTCAGAACGCCCAAGCAAAAAAGTCCTCCGGGAAGTCCAAAGGTCGGAGCCAGACCAAGGGAAAGACCAAGGCGGAGGAGGAGTCCCATCCGGTTTTCGTTCCGCCCGGTTTCCACTAAATGCCACAGTTTCGGTATAAGGCGAGGGATCGATCCGGAGTGTCGGTGACCGGCGTTGTGGAGGCCGAGAACCAGAAGGCGGTCTCCATGAGTTTGCGGGAGCTGGGCTACCAGATCGTCTTCGTGGAGGAGTTTGGAGGGCTGGCCTATGCCCTCCAGAAATGGAAGCAGCGCATCCAGCGGTTTCGTCCGCAGGAGGCGGTCTTCTTCACCCGGCAGCTGGCGATGATGGTCCGGGCGGGGCTGCCGCTGGTGGAGGCGATCCACGGGGTGGCCTACCAGATCAGCTCCGTCTCCTTCCGGAAGACCCTCATCCTGGTCGTGGAGGACTTGAAGGGGGGCTTGAGTTTTTCCGAGGCGCTGGCCCGCCATCCGAAATATTTCTCCGATTTCTTCGTCAGCATGGTCCGGGCGGGAGAGGCGGCCGGGATCTTGGATCAGGTTCTGGAGCGGCTGGCCTCGGTGGGCGAGGAGGAGCTGGAGCTTCGGGGACGGATCCAGTCGGCTCTGGCCTACCCGGTCTTGCTGGTTCTGATGTCGTTGTCGATCGTCACCTTCCTGCTGGTGGCGATCCTGCCGAAGTTTGTGGGGATCTTCGAGGAGGCCGGCGCGACATTGCCCTTGCCCACGATGGTTCTCTTGACCGCCAGCCGGGTGTTGCAGCAGTTCTGGTTCCTCGTTCCCTTGGGAATCTTCACGGCCGTTCTTTTCATCCGGAATTACCTGAAGACCCCCCGAGGGAAGTATCGGTTCCATGGGTGGGTTTTAAATCTTCCGGTGATCGGCCCCTTAACCCGCAAGACGATCCTGGCCCGTTTCAGCCGGATCATGGGGTCCCTCTTGAAAAGCGGCATCCAGGCGGTGGCCGCCCTTTCGATCACTCAGGAGGTGGTGGGCAATCAGGTGGTGAGGCAGGCGATCCTCCATATCCGGGAGGCGGTGGTCGGCGGATCCAACCTGGCCGATCCTTTCCGGATGAGTCAGGTCTTTCCTCCCACCCTCGTCCAGATGGTGGCGGTGGGGGAGCGGACAGGGACGCTGGACGAGCTGCTGCTTCACTTGGCCGAGTTCTACGACTCGGAGGCGGACCGGGATCTTCGGACCTTGACCTCCACCCTGGAGCCGGTTCTGCTGTTGGTCATGGGGCTGATCGTCGGATTCATTGCCCTTTCGGTCCTTTTGCCGATCTTCCAACTGGTGCGCGTCTTCAGGCGATGAGAAGGAGGTGTGTGGTGAGTCGAAAGCGCGGGTTTACCATGATCGAGCTGCTGATCGTGATCTCCATCATTGCGATCCTGGCGGCGGCGATCATTCCGAATTTCATCGGGTTCGACACCGAGGCGAGGGTGGCGGCGACGAAGAGCAACCTGGACACCCTTCGGACCCGGATCACCCTGTATCGGGCGAAGGAGGGGATCTATCCCAATTCGCTGGGGGATCTGCTCAACCGGACCTACCTCGACGCCGGGGTCCAGAAGGCGTATCTGCAGAAGATCCCGCCGGAGCTGGTCTCCAGCAAGAAAGGGTCCAGTGAGGAGCGGGCGCAGAAGTCGGACGATCCGCTGACCGGGGAAGGGGGATGGGTCTACCGGACCGACACCGCGGAGGTGGTGATCAATCTGGATCAGCCGCTGGACAAATCGTGGGGCGAGTATGCGGGGCAGGCGCCCAGCAAGTGGTGAGAGGGAAAGTCGCGGCGTTGCCCTCTTGACCATGATCATCATCCTCCTTTACCTGGGGGCGCTGGGGGCGGCCCTCTTGGGGATGGTGTACGCCCGGCTCTCCGCCGTCACCCTGGAGGTGGACCGGCTCCAGGCCCAGTACCTGGCGGAGGCCGGATTGGCCCAGGCCCTGTATGAGATCAAAACCGGCCTCGATATCTTCGGAGGGGGGCGGGGGTCGATTCCGGTGACGGCGCTGGGATCCGGTTTCTACAAGGTGGATCAGGACCCCCGGACAACCACCTTGACTTCCATCGGGGTGGTTCGGGACGTCCGCCGCGTGACGGTCATCAAGTATGAGTAGGCGCAACGGGTTCACCTTCGTGGAGATCCTCCTCACCCTGCTCATCCTCGCCGTCGCCGCTGCGCCGATGATGCAGCTGTTCGCCACGGCGGTGGAACAGAGCGGCACGGTGGACGAGTTCCGGGACGCCCTGGACCTGGTCCGGGAAGAGGTGGAGAAGGTCAAGAACCTGGCCTTGACGGAGGACCAGATCAAGTCTCTCGGCAACGTCGTCTCCCCTCCCATCTTCCTGAACCGGACCGTCTGGTTCCTGGTGCGGATCATCGATCCGGATGTCTCGCCGCTCAAGGTGACCGTCTTCGCTTTCCGGGATTCCCTGGCCACCCGGCCGGTGGTCAGCGTGGTGACCATCGTCTCCAAATGAAAAGATCCGGCTTCACGATCATCGAGCTGTTGATCGGCATGGTCGTCCTGGCCATCATCGCCGGGCTGGATGTCTCGCTCCTTCAAACCGGGTTGGACGCCTGGTCTTACGCCAGCGCGAGGGTGTCGCTCCAGCGGGCGGCGGACGAGCTGATGGAGAATCTGCTGGAAGGGGGCTACGACGGGGAGGGGATCCGGGACGCGGTCGAGCTGAGGGATGCGGGCACCACCGCCATCGGATTTGTGCCTTTGTGGTCGGACCGATCCCACCAGCCGGATCCGGTCCGCAACAAGGATCAGAAGTTTATCTTGGAAAAGCAGTTCAAGCCGGGGGCCCCGACGCCGATCGGGCAGATGAAGAAGCCGGAGTCCAGCGACTTTCTGTCGGCGCCGATCAAGTTTACCTTCGGCTCCGGCCGCAGCCCGAAGGCCCCGGATGACGTGGTACAGTTCGTGGACCCGATCCCCCTCCTTTCCGAGATGAAGATCATCTACACCCCCGATGGGGAAAGCGATCCGGAGGTGATCAAGATTTTCCGCTGGGATCCGGCGACCCAGCGGGTCTACGAATCGTACGGGGGAAAGACCAAGGATCTGCTCCAGAAGGATCAGGCGGTCAAGGTGGAGCGCTGCGCCTTTCTGTATTACGACAACCTCAACCGGCTTCTCCCCATGGGGAGCGAGGGGGGGCTCTCCTCGCTGAACCTGCGCCGGGCGACCGCCGTCAAGCTGTACCTGGTTTTGAAGCGAGGCCAGGAGCGTCGGGAGCTCACCTCCTTCACCAACGTTCGAAACGTCACGACGATCGGCGCCACCATCACGGAAGGGGCTCAGCTGCCGATGCCCAGCCCCGAGGGGATCAAGGCCTTCTCCATCGGTGATCTGTACGGGATCAAGCGGGAAGGGATCGTGGAGCTGCTGATCCGGACCCGGAGCCACAAGGGCTGGAAGATCTGGCTCAAGTTTAAGAAAGCGGAGAGGGAGGAGGATCTGATTCTGGAGCGGTTCCGGATGGAGTCTCCGCCGGGCAAGATCCTGACCTCCGAGATTCTGGAGCAGACGATCGCTGCCAACGAATTTGTCAGCATCCAGGCGCTGGACCGATCCGGATTGTACGACTACGATGACGATGAGGAGGTCAAGGACATGGTCCGCGTCACCGGGGCGAATCCGGTGTTGACGGTAGTCCGGCTCGATTTTGAGGGGGCGTCGCTGTTCATCCGACCATAGTTCGAGAGTAGGTGCCTAACACCGTTTTGGTCTTTAGTTTTTCCAAAACCTATTTTGGCGAGCTTAACAGGGAGGGCTTAGCATCATGAGAAGCGCGCGAAGTTGGTCATTGATCCTCGTGGTGGGGTGGTTGGTCATGGCCGCGGCGCCGGCTCAAGCAGAGGTGGAGGGTGGAGCGCTGCGCAAGCTGGGCAGGGGCTTCGCCAACCTGGCGACCGGCTGGTTGGAGCTTCCTTTCCAGGTGGCCCGGAGCACCGAGCGGTCCGGCGCCTGGGCGGGGACGACGGTGGGGCTCACCCGGGGGGTGGCCCTCGGGATCGGCCGGACGTTGGTGGGGGCTCTCGAGATGGTCAGCTTTCCCATTCCCAATCCCACCAGCGGCTATGGGCCGATCATCAAACCGGAGTTCGTCACCTTTCGTGACGCCGACCGCTGGTGATGAATCGGATCTCGTCCGACTGGCCCAGCAGGGGGACCGGGAGGCCTTCCTCAAGCTGATCCAGCCCTACCACGAGCGGGTCTACGCCACCGCGGTCCGCCTGTTGGGCAATTCCGAGGATGCGGCGGAGGTGACGCAGGAGGCGATCCTCCGGACCTTTTGGAAGATTCAGTCCTTTCACGGGCGGTCTCATTTCTACACCTGGCTCTACCGGACCGCGCTCAACCTCTGTTACCGTCGGCTCTCCGACAGCCAAGCCAAGATCCGGGCCAGGGGGATTTCTTTAAACCAGCCGCTGGGCCCGGGCAAGTCCGGGGAGGATCAGGAAGGGGCGGCCCTGGAGCTGCCCGACCGCCGCCCGCTTCCGCGGGATTCCGTGGCGCAGGAGGAGGAGATCCGGATGGTGCGGCAGGCCCTGACCTCTCTCACGGCCAAGGATTTCCAGATTCTGGTCCTTCGGGAATTTGAGGAGCTCTCCTACGAGGAGATCGGTGGCCGGCTGGGGCTGGCGGAGGGAACGGTGATGTCCCGCCTTCATCGGGCCCGACGGGCCCTCGCCCAACGGCTCCGGGAGTTGGGGTTGGCCTGATGGGGCTGAAAGTTCCGCGCGGCAAGTACGAGCGGCTGGACGTCCTCTTGCCGGCCAAGGTCTGGAGAACGCTGGAGCGGTTGGACCCGACCATCGCTGCCTCCTGCCGGAACCTCTCGGCCCGGGGCTGCCGGCTTCAGATCGAGGATGTCCGGCTGGTTCCCGGCTTTGATCTGGACTCCCACATCGAGTTCGCCATTCAACTGACTCCAGACGAAAAGGAGATCCAGGGCGGCGGAAAGATCGCTTGGGCGAAAAGGGAACGGGGAATGACGGGGAAGATCCGGTTGGTTTTGGGGGTCGAGTTCACCGCCGTCTCCACCCGCGACCGGGAGCGGATCAAGGCCTTCATCCTGAAGTCTGTCCGCGGGTGAATCTCTCCTAGGAGAGCCGACCAGAGGATGGAGTTCAGCAGGTCAAAGGGTTTCTACCCTATGCTATACTCGTCTTGAGTCAAGAAACAATTTTGAGGGAGGAGAGCGCCATGACCTTTACGCGGATTACCGTGAATCAACGTCAGATGGGAGGGGTTCCGTGCATTCGGGGTTTACGCATCCCTGTGGCGACGGTGGTGGGGATGTTGGCTGACGGTTTGACGGAGGCAGAAATCTTGAAGGCCTATCCCGATCTTGAGCCGGAGGACATCCACGAGGCCCTACGCTACGCAGCTGAGAGTGTGCGGGAGCGGGAGCTTCCGCTTCTTCCGGCAGCATGAAATTTCTGGTGGACAATGCCCTCTCGCCATGGGTGGCGGAGGGTTGGGTTTGCGTCGTGCCGGGCACGATGCGGTCCACGTTCGTGATTATGGCTTGCAGGCGGCTGACGACGAGGTGATCCTCCTGCGAGCTGCTCAGGAGCAACGAGTCCTCATTTCTGCGGACACCGATTTCGGCACCCTCCTGGCCCTGCGAAAAGAAAGGAGCCCCTCTGTGCTTCTTTTCCGAAGGGCTTCCCAGCGCCACCCCCATGTGCAGATTTCTCTCCTCTTGTCCAACCTGCCCCGTCTTTCGGACGCCTTAGGGCAAGGGAGCGTTATCATTATGGAAGAGACCCGCATCCGAGTCCACCTCTTACCGATTGGAGGGGAAGAACCGTTGAGGTGACCGGGAGGGGGATCAAGGCCTTCATCCTGAAGTCTGTCCGGGCGTAACCCTTTTGGGAGTCCTCTCGCTTTTGCGTGTTATAATTATGGGTGGAGGTTTGTGCAGTGAATTTGCGGACAAGAAAAAAAGAGGAGAGGTTCTATAGGAAGGGCAAGCTGCTCTTCCGGAAGCTTGAGCGCCGCCTGAGAGCAAAGCACCGAGGTAAGGTGGTTGCCATTGAGCCTTCGATGGGAGCGCATGTGCTTGGGAAAGACATCCTTGAAGCCGCTCTCAAAGCGAGGGAGCAGTTTGGCGGCCGGCCCGTCGATTTCTTCCGCATCGGCTATCCTGCGGTTCACAAGTTCCGTCGTCGCCTTTGATCATCCGCGGCTTCGTCAATAAGGAAGACGAGCCGGTGGTTCCCATTACGCTGCTCCTGCAGAAGGGTCCCAGGCGTTTCCAAGCGGTTCTGGACACGGGATTCAATGGGTATCTGAGCGTTCCTTGCGTGAGGGTGTCCCTTGTTGGAGCGTCTTTCTTCTTGGTGTGGGTGGGGATCGCCTGCGCGGTGGTGGGGCCGGAGGAGGGGGAACCGGCGTCCCAGCCCCGGCATGCTCCCGGGCGGTTGATCGTCAAGCTGACTCCGCAAGCGGCCGAGCCGGTGGCGCGTTCCCTAGGGGATCGCCAGGAGTTGAGGACCGATGAGCTTCCGATCGACACCCTGCGGCAGATCAGCCAGGAGCATGAGATTACCCACTGGAGGCGGCTTTATCCAAAGTTGCTGGAAAGGGATTCGACCGGTCTGAACCGAACCTACGAACTGACCTGCGATGACTCGACCGATATCCCCGCTGCGGTAGAGGCCTTCCAGGCGTTTCCCCACCTGATCGAGTACGCGGAAGCCGACGCGATGGTGGAGATTCAGTGAGTGAGTTTGTTTACACAGATTTAACGTGAGCGTTATTTTTCAGTAACGTCCTGCCGTAGAATCTTGTCCAACTAAAAACAAAAACGGTGCCAGGCACCGGCCTGCGGCCGGAGCCAGGCACCTAAACCAAAAAACCTAAAGGAGGGGGCTCCCAATGGCGTTTGCGTTTCCACGTTGCCGAACTTTCGCGGTCGCTCTACTTTTTGCCTTCCTCTATATGGGGGTCGGCGCATCCCCCGGCTGGGCGGATGAAACGGCAGACTTGAAGGCGGAGGTCGCTGCTCTCAAGAAACGGCTGCAGGGTTTGGAGGAGCGGCTCTCCAAGCAGGAGCAAAAGCCGGCGCCGGCTGTGTCCACCGTGGCAGGAGAGGAGATTCCTTCCTGGGTCAAGAAGATCGATGTCAGCGGTTTTGTCGACCTTTCCTACGTCTATAACACCCAGCGTCCGGACAACCGGGCGAACAGCTTGCGTGTTTTCGACACCGAGGCCAACGGTTTTCAACCCCACGCCTTCGAGCTGGTGGTTCAAAAGCCGGTTTCCGAAGGTTCACCCGTTGGATTCCGGACAGACCTTGACTTTGGGGAGGACGCCGAGGTGGTGGGAGCCGTCACGAGCGGTTTGGGGGTGGGTTCCGATGAGATCGACCTCCAGCAGGCCTACGCCGAGGCGCTGCTTCCGGTGGGCAAGGGGCTGGACGTCAAGTTCGGCAAGTTCGTCACCTCCCATGGGGCCGAGGTGATCGAGTCCAAGGACAACTGGAACTTCTCCCGGTCCTACCTGTTTGGATATGCGATTCCGTTCACCCATACCGGGTTACGGGTCAGCTACCCCTGGACCGATTGGCTCACCACCCTGTTTGGCGTGAACCAGGGTTGGGACGTGGTGGATGACAACAACACCGCCAAGTCCCTGGAGTGGCAGACGGTCCTGACCCCCACCCCGCAGACCTTCCTTTCGGTGACCGGGATGCACGGGGCGGAGCAGAACTCCGATAATCGGGACGACCGGCACTTGATCGACGTGGTGCTGGGTTACAATCCGACCGATCGGTTGGCGCTGAAGCTGAACTACGACTTCGGCCACGATGAGGATGCGGTGACCGACGGTCTGGAGAGCGCCTCCTGGCACGGGATCGCCGGCTATGGAAGGTATCAGGTGAACGACTGGTACGCCCTGGCGCTGCGGGGGGAATATTTCGCCGATTTCGACGGCAACCGGACCAACGTCCGGACGAACAACGGGGTGGGGGACCTGCGGCTCTGGGAGCTGACCTTGACCAACGAGTTCAGGATGTACAAGGACCTGATCACCCGGCTGGAGTACCGGCATGACCATGCCAGCGACGCCGTCTTTAACGCCGGCAGCAGCACCGACAACACGCAGGACACGATCGGGTTAGAGCTGATTTACCCATTCTGACACGGAGTGTCATCCTCGCGAAAGCGAGGATCGGATTCCCGCTTTCGCGGGAATGACTTGAAGGAGGTATGCAAATGGATCCGAAAGTCGCAATGGATACGATCTGGACATTGCTCACGGCGATGCTGGTTTTCTGGATGAACGCCGGCTTCGCCTGCGTGGAGGCCGGATTCGCCCGGCAGAAGAACTGCGTGAATATCCTGTCGAAGAACTTCATCGTCTTCGCGGTCACCTCCATCGCCTTCTGGTTCTTGGGGTTTGGGGTGATGTTCGGAGACGGGAACGCCTGGTTTGGCTCAAAAGGGCTGTTCGGCCTGCATGGGGTGGATAACTCCCCGGCCACCGGATCGGCCTATAAAGGGGCCTACTCGGCGCTGAACTGGACCGGCGTTCCGCTCATGGCCAAGTTCTTCTTCCAGCTGGTCTTCGCCGGGACCGCGGCGACGATCGTCTCCGGGGCGGTGGCGGAGCGGATCAAGTATCTGTCGTTCATCCTCTTCTCCTTTATGATGGGGATTGTGATCTATCCGGTGGTGGGCCACTGGATCTGGGGAGGAGGGTGGCTGGCCAAGCAAGGGATGTGGGATTTCGCCGGCTCCACCGTGGTCCACTCGGTGGGAGGATGGGCGGCCTTGGCCGGGGCCCTGATGCTGGGACCCCGGTTCGGGAAATACGGGCCCAACGGTTCCATCACCCCGATTCCAGGGCATAACCTGTCGTTGGCCACGCTGGGAACCTTCATCCTGTGGCTGGGCTGGTTCGGCTTCAACCCCGGCTCCACCATGGCGGCCGATCCGGGGGCGATCTCCCGGATCTGCGTCACGACCAACTCCGCCGCAGCGGCGGCGATCTTGAGCGCCACCGTCACTTCCTGGTTCCTGCTGGGAAAGCCGGACCTGGGGATGACGTTGAACGGGTGTCTGGCCGGGCTGGTGGCGATCACCGCCCCTTGCGCCTTCGTCAGTGTCGAGAGTTCTCGGGTGATCGGGCTGGTGGCCGGGGCGCTGGTCGTCGTTTCGGTGATCGCCTTTGACCGGATGCGGGTGGACGATCCTGTGGGGGCGATCTCCGTCCATCTGGTCAACGGGATCTGGGGAACCGTGGCGGTGGGGCTCTTCGCCCAGGATATCGTCAATCCCGGAACCGCCGGCAATGGACTCTTCTACGGCGGGGGAACCAAGCTTTTGAGCGCCCAGGCAACCGGCGTCTTCGGCGTGGGGGTCTTCGTCTTCTTGATCGCGGTGATCACCTGGGCCTTGCTGAAGGTGACGGTGGGATTGCGCGTAGGACTACAGGAGGAGATGTCCGGGCTGGACGTCGGGGAGCATGGCAACTCCGCTTACCCGGAGTTTGTGACCCGCAAGCCGGCCTATTCGTACGCCACCGCCATGGCCCGTAGCAGCGGTTTCAGCGCCGAGATGGCGCCAGAAGGGAGCAAGCGATGAAGCGAATCGAAGCCATTATCCGTCCGGAGAAGGTGGATGAAGTTCGGCACGCCCTGGAGAAGGTCGGTTTTCCGGGCCTGAACCTCACGGAGGTGGAGGGCCACGGGAAGCAGAAGGGGGTGGTCCAGCAGTGGCGGGGCGAGCAGTACCGGGTGGAGCTTCTTCCGAAGGTGAGAATAGAGATCGTGGTCAGCGACCGGGACGTGAACAAGATCGTCAAGGCGATTACGGAGACGGCCAAGACCGGGGCGGTGGGGGACGGCAAGATCTTCGTCTCCGATGTGGAGGAGGTGATCCGGATCCGAACCGGGGAGACGGGGGAGTCGGCCCTGTAGTTGAACCTGTAGCTTAACCCGGATTTAACATCCCCGTAATCTGGTTTTAACCTGATTTTGGGAGCATCACTCCCTTCCGAAGGAGGTTATTTCCAAATGGCTCGCAAAACCAACAGTCGCAGTTCTAACGGAGGTGTCTTGACTATGGCACGAGGTCGTGGAGGAGCGGCAGCGAGGGAAACAGGAAAGGTTCGGATCCGTGGAGCCGAGATTTCCCGGGACGGCAATTCCGCCGGCCGGCATCCCCAAATAGATGAGGAAGCGGTGCGACGACTCTTTAAGCTGATCAAGGATAATCGTATTGAGGTGGTGGACTTAAAGTTCAACGACCTGCCGGGCATGTGGCAGCACTTCTCCATCCCGGTGTCGGAGTTGAGCGAGGATCCCCGGGAGGGGGTCTGGGTCGACGGAATCGGTTTCGACGGCTCTTCGATCCGCGGCTTTCAGAAGATCCAGGAGTCGGACATGAACCTGTTCGTCGATCCGGCCACGGCGGTGGTCGACCCGGTCTGCGAGGTGCCGACCCTGAGCTTGGTCTGCGACATCTTCGACCCGATCACCAAGCAGCCGTACAGCCGGGATCCCCGGTACATCGCCCGGAAGGCGGAGCAGTACCTCAAGAAGACCGGCATTGCCGACGTCAGCTACTGGGGCCCGGAGCCGGAGTTCTTCATCTTCGACGACATCCGGTTCGATTCCACCGAGAACTCCAGCTACTACTTCATCGACTCGGTCGAGGGGGAGTGGAACTCGGGGCGGGACGAGAAGCCGAACCTGGGGTACAAGCCGCGGTTCAAGGAGGGATACTTCCCGGTCCCGCCGCACGACATCTTCCAGGACATCCGCAGCGAGATCATGA
>CAZRTR010000004.1:0-54788 GCA_964603095.1 uncultured Planctomycetia bacterium | reverse complement strand
GTAGGCATCAGTGCCCGGTACCTCAATACGGATGAGGATCGGGGCTTAAACCGGTATACGGTCAATCTGATCAAGGCCCTGCGGGCCCGGCACGGAGTGGAATTTGTGCTGCTGACCCACCGGTCTGTGCCGGTTCATCCCCGGTTCGTGAAAGAGTTGGGCTGCCCGGTCGCAGAGTCGAACGCCCCCTCCTACCTCCTCTGGGAACAGGTGGGCCTGCCTCGGGACCTCAAACGCCAGCGGCTGGATCTGCTCCATGTCCCGGCCGACGACGCCGGCACCCCCCAGTGGAAACCCTGCCCGGTCGTGTCGACCTGCCACCTGTACCCGGACAAGAACATCGCGCACCTGATCCGACAGGGAACCCTCTCCGGCTCCCTGCGGGATTACATCGATTGGTTCCCGAAAAACGGGTGGAGGAGCCGCCTGGAGGAGCTCCGATTTCATCTCCTGCGCTTCGGGGCGTTGCGCGCCGCCGACCGGATCATCACCATCTCCGAATTCGCCAAAAAGGAACTGCGGAATCTTTACGGCGTCCCCGAAGAGAGGATCCGGCTGGTGTATGAGGCGCCGGCGCCGGAATTCTTTGAGACGCTTCCCCCCGAAACCTTGGCTCAGGTCAAGGCCCGGTACCAGCTTCCCGCGGAATATCTTCTTTTCGTCGGGGGGTTCGATCGGCGCAAGAACACCGATGCCTTGATCCCGGCCTACGCCGCACTGCGAGAACGGGGCTTGAAGATCCCCCTGCTCATCGTCGCGGAGGGAGGCCAGCGGCAGCGGGTGGAAAACCGGCTGAAAGCGCACGGCTTGGAAGATCCCCTGGTCTGCCGGATCCTCCAGGCGATCCACGGAACCGACCTGGCGGCCATCTACCAAGGGGCCAGCATCTTCGTGACGCTCAGCTGGTACGAGACCTTCTGCTTCCCGGTGGCGGAGGCGATGGCCTCGGGGCTGCCGATCGTGGCCTCCTCCTTCGGATCGATCCCTGAGATCATGGGCGACGCCGGAATCGCCGTCGATCCCCGCCAGCCGGGGCAGGCGGCGCAAGCGCTGGAAGGGTTGCTGAAGAACCGGGCCCTCCGCCAAACCTTGGGTCAGCGGGCCAGGATTCGAGCCCAAATCTTCTCCTGGGAACGGACCGCCGAACAGACCTGGGCCGTTTATGAAGAGCTCCTTCAAGGTCGCCTTCGCCACCTCTGAGCCGCCCCTTCCCTTCGGAAGGGACACGGCGGCGCGGACCGTCTTCCCCCTGATCCAGGAACTGGCGGCCCGAGGAGTTCCGATCCGCTGCCTCACCCTGGCCTCCAGGCCGGAGGATGTGGGGCAGGCCCAATCCCTGCTCCAAAGGATGGATGTCCCTCTGTCTTGGTATCCAGGGGCCAAACGGTCCTGGTTTGTGCGACAATGGCAGGGATGGCTGCGGCCCTTAGCGGGCCCGATTCCGGAGGCCTTCCGTCGAAACGCGGCTCGGCTCTTGGAGGAGAAGGGGACGCTCCTTCACGTGGAGCTGATTCCGATGGGCTGGGTGGCCGTCGGCCACCCGAGAGCCATTCTCAATGTGCAACACTTGCAGTTGATCGACCATCAGGGCTTCCGAACCGGCTCCTTCCGGCTGTGGAAATCGATACGGCAATCCTGGAGGGCGGAGCAAAAGGTGTTGAAGCGCTACCGCTGGATCCGGGTCACCAGCCCGCGGCTGGCCGAGGCGGTCAAGGCCTTGAATCCAAAAGCGACGGTCGCGGTCGTTCCGATTGCGTTGGACCTGGCTCGGTATCCATTCCTGGAACCGGCCCCGAGCCGGCCCGTGGTGGGGCTGTTGGGAACCATGGGGTGGCTGCCGACTCGATCCGCGGCTCTTCGCCTGATTCATCGGGTCTGGCCCCGAATCAAGCAACAGGTGCCGGAGGCTCAACTTCTCCTGGGGGGATGGGCCGCTCGTCGATGGCTGGAACCTCATGTCGCGAACCGATCGGACGTGGCCCTGCTCGAGAATGTTCCTGACGCCAAGGATTTCTTTGAGCAACTGGCCGTGATGGCCTATCCCACTCCCTTGGGCAGCGGCATGAAGGTCAAGGTGATGGAGGCGATGGCTTACGGAGCGCCGGTGGTTACGACGACCGATGGAGCGGAAGGGCTTGCGATCCGCTCCGGAAGGGAGGCCTTCGTGACCGATCAAGATGAGGGGTTTGCCGATGCGGTGGTGGAACTGTTGAAGAGGCCGGACCATCGGGAACAGATGCGGCGCGCGGCACGGCGCTTTCTGGAAGAGGAGCACAGCCCCTGCGCCGTGGTGGACCGATTGGTGGACCTTTATGAGCGGGTGAACGCTTCATGAACGTTCTCGTCACCGGAGGAGCCGGGTTCATCGGGTCCCACCTGGTGGAGCATCTGCTCAGAGAGGGGCACGCCGTCACGGTGGTGGATAACCTCAGCCATGGCCGCCCGGAATACATCAAACCGCTGGAAGCCAATCCCTCTTTTGACTTCCTCTTGGGTGACATCACCGACTCTGCCTTCTTAAATCGTTCGGTCCTCCCCTTGAAGCCCCAGATCGTTTATCATCTGGCTGCAATTCCTTATATCCCGGAGTGCGAGGAGAACCCGACCCGAGCCGTTCGGGTGAACGTGCTGGGAACACAGCGGATTCTCGACGCCATCCTCTCTCCCGAGCTGGAGCAGGCCATCTTCGTCTCCTCGGGAGAGGTCTACACTCCTTGTGATCGGCCGCTCACGGAACAGGACCCCGTGGGGCGAACCGGAATCTACGGAATCTCCAAATGGATGGGGGAACAACTGTGGCGGGTCGCCTCCCAGGATACTCCGAAATGCTCCTGGATCGTCGCGCGGCTCTTCAATACCTACGGCCCCCAGCACACCAACCCCCACCTGATCCCTCACATTCTTCAAGAGCTTAAAGCCGGAAGCACTCTGCGCCTCGGGAACCTCTCCGCCCGCCGGGATTTCATGTATGTGGAGGATGCCGTAGCCGCCCTGCTGAAACTGGCCGGTCTTTCCTGCGGCTTTGAAACCTTCAACGTCGGCACCGGCTCAGCCGTGTCGGTGCAAGAGGTCGTTCGGACCCTGGAACAGCTCTTGGGCAAGTCCTTGGACATCCTTCAGGAAGACAAACGCCTTCGGGCCATCGATCGCCCTTACCTGTGCGCCGATACGACCAAGCTGAGCCGGGCAACCGGATGGCATCCGGTCTGGTCTCTTCGACAAGGGCTGCAGGCCCTCCTCCAACAGGAAGAGATCTCGGCCGGAGGAATACAGGGGTGAGGAAGGCCCCTCTCCAGCGTGTCCCGCTGGGGACCCTGCGAATCCCTTCCCGCGCCAAGGCCTACGTGGCCCAAGTCTTGCGGGATGGCCGGCTGACCTACGGGCGTTTCGCGCAATCGTTCGAACGCCGGTTCGCCGAGCTTCATCGCGTCCGGGAGGCGGTGGTCACCTCCAGCGGGACATGCGCTCTGGAGGTGGCCCTAGCGGCCTTGAGGATGAAGGACCGGTGGCGGGATGGAGATGAGGTGATCGTTCCCGCCACCACCTTTGTGGCGACGGTGAACACGGTCCTGCACCAGCGGCTGAAGCCGGTCTTCGTGGATGTGGATCCGACCTACTTCGAGATGACGGCGGAACAGGTCGCCGCGAAAGTGACCCGAAGGACTCGGGCCGTGATACCTGTGCATCTGATGGGGCAGCCGTGTGCGATGGATGAAATCGGCCGGGTGGCCCGCCGGCACAACCTCAGGGTCATCGAGGACTCGTGCGAGTGCATGGCCGTCAAGTACAAGGACCGCCCCTGCGGATCCTGGGGGGACATCGCCTGCTTCTCGACCTACGCCGCCCACCTGCTCTCGACGGGGGTGGGGGGGATCGCGGTGACCCAGGATCGGTCCCTGGCCCGTCTCATCCGATCCCTGTGCAACCACGGCCGAAATCCGATCTATTTTTCGATCGACGACGATAACAACCTCCGGAGCCGCCGCTTCGCCCGGATCGTTCGCTCCCGATTCCAGTTCCTCTATCCCGGCTACAGCTACCGGCTGACGGAGATGGAGTGGGCGATCGGCCTGGCCCTTCTGGAGACCGATCTGGTCGATTCGATCCGCCGGAGGCAGCGCAACGCCTCCATCTTAAAGCGAGCGCTGGCCGATCTGGAGGATGAGCTGCAGCTCGCCTCGGTCCGGCCGGAATCTGAGCACGCCTTCATGTTCTTCCCTCTGGTCCTGCGGCGCAGAGGCAAGAACGCCCTGGCCCTCTTCCTGGAACGCCATGGCGTGGAAACCAGGGACCTGATGCCGATCGTGTCGCAGCCCCTGTATCGGGCAGGATTCTCATTCCCCCGAAGCCGATTCCCCGTCTCCTGGCGTCTGGTGGAACGGGGGCTGTGCTTGGGCTGCCATCCGGACCTGACCCCGTCTCAGCTGGATTGGGTGAGTACCCTGATCCACCGATTCTTCCGATGATTGGGCTCCTTCCGTTTTGTCTGCTCTTTTTATTCATCCTCTGGAAGCCGATCCAGTCGATGGTTCCCGAGTACAACCTGGCGTGGCACATCCCGGTCTTTTCCCATTACGTGGAGGGAAAATCGATCCCGGAGGTCGTTCGGTTTCTCTTTTCCTTTACCCCGGACACCCTGGGGCAGCCCTTCTCGCGGCTCCAGCATGTTCTGATCATTCATGGGTTGGGCCTTGAAACGAAACATCTGGCGCTGGCCTCGGCGCTGCTCCACTTCGTCAATGCCGGACTGCTGTTCGGGCTGACCCAGCGGCTGGGATTCACCCGCAGGGTGGCCCGCCTCTCCGGCTTGACCTATCTGGCCCTGTTCGCCCATTTCCACGCCATCTTCTGGCCGGTCGCGATCCAGCACCTGCTCTCGGTCACGTCGATCCTGGCGGTTCTTCTCCTCTATCTGAGGACGGAGAACCAGATTCAGACCGGCAGCCGCGGGTGGCGTCGGGGCTTCCTGGCAACGCTGGGGGTCTGGGCGGCCGCCTCTCTCCAGAGAGGTCCTATGATGCTCCCGGCCCTCCTCCTGACCCACCTTGGGTTCGATTCGAAGAACGCCAAGGAACGATTGGGCCGATTCGACCGATGGCTTCCGGGGTTCCTCCTTTCGATGATCTATCCGATCGGGCTGATCGCCTTCGCCGGGGACGTGATCGTGAACGATCGGGTCGTCCGTTATCCCCTGCCCGCCGTCTGGAAAGCGGCCGGGTTGTTCCTCGGAGGATTGGCCTGCCTTTTTCTGATCCGCCAAGTTCTCGCGGGGGCCCCTTACCCTCGTCGAATCCGGAGGACTGGCCTGGCCCTCGCCCTGGGCGCAGCGACGATACTCTTTCTGGCCTTGTGTTGGAAAGATCCCCGCCAGCTCCTTTTGGCCTACAACGGGTGGGCTCCCTTCCATGCCCTCTTTGCATCCTTTTTGGAACCGATCCGAACCGTTTTCCTGATGAGTTCCACCGAGCCCTTTTATCTGGTTCCTCCACAGATCAGTTTCCTCGGCCTGCTGTTGTCTCTGGGAACCCTTGGGATATTCTTGAGGGTGTTTCTCCTCAAGAACAGGTCCCTGCTTCTTTTGGGCGCCTGGTACGGGTTTTGCCTGATCCATCTGCTGCATTCCCCTTCCAGCTTTCCCTCTCAGGTTCCTTCTCGGTATCTCATCTATATCTCGCCGATCTTCGCCATTGTTTTCAGTTCCGTTGGGGCTTATCTATTCGATCGGTTCACCCCAAAGGCCCCAAAGGGGTCGGGTCGACCCCTCGGCTTCGCTCGGGGCAGGCCTGGCGCCTTTTGGAAGGAGATGGTCCTGCTCGGGATCTGGGCCGGCCTGGCCGTCTCCAACCTGGTGGCCATCCGCCTGGCGTTATTCAGGGGAAACCTGGCAAACACCTATCTGACGTACGACTATGTTCGAACCGCCCATCTGATCCGTCAGGAGATCTCCCGCTCCGGCGGCGAGGGCCCCCCTTCCGATTCAAGGCCCATCACCGTGAACAATGTCATGCCGATGGCCTGCTTCGAATTTTCTCCGGATGACCCCGCCCGATACGAGACCTTTCGCACCGTCATGCGAGAAACCCTGGGAGACCGCTCCCCACGGGAGATTCGCGTCAACCGTCCTCCCCTCCAGGGGGAAATCCCGGGCGACCGGGTTTATCGCCTGAAGGAGGCATCGATCACCGATTCCAAAGGGCGCTCCATCGACCCCTTCGCCCAACTGTTTGAGGAGGCCCTCCTTGCGCTGGGGCGCCATCAGGATGAAAAAGCGTTGGGTCTGTTTCAGCAGGCGATCCAAACGGGTCCCTTCCTGCTCTCCTATGTTTTGCCGGGGTTGCGATTGGCCGACAGCCGGTGGGTCACCGATGGGAACGATCTGCGGGGGTGGATCCATGCGATCGGCTCCGCCTACAGGACCCCCTCCTGGAAGAGCTGCGGGGATAGCCAAAGGGTCGAGTTCCTTTTGAAGATGATGAATAAAGAGTTGTCCGACTACATCCTCTGTTTCTTCTATGTCTCATACCTCACGTATCGGGCCGGCGACGAGGCGGGGAGCCAACACTGGCTTTCCCAAATCTGGTTCTTGGAACGGCAGCCGGAAACACTCGTGGCGCGGATCGAACGAGCGCCGTTGGTGAATTCGGACCCGTCGATGTTGGAGTTTCTCGATCGGGTGAAGGATCCTACCTTCTTCACCAACCCCATCCCGTGGCGAGGCGAGAATTACGGGTGGGGGCGGTTTATGCTCCGGCTCTTCTCGCTGGAGGTGGTGGGGTGACGACCACTGTGGTGTTGCCGGATGTTCCGTTGCCGATTCGATCGGGGACTCACCTGAGGGATTGGCAGCAGCTTCAGCTTTTGAAGGCCCTGGGGCATTCGGTGAAGTTGATCTCCTTCGTTCCCTCACACCGACATCCCAATCCTGAACAACTTCAGCAGCTCAAGGGTATGGTAGAAGAGATAATCCTCCTTCCCCTGGGAACCAGCGTGGAAAATCCCTCAGGGATCGCCAAGGGATGGCGGCACCTGGCCACCCTCTGGCCGTGGCATCCCGGACGGATGCGTCGGTACGGCTATCTGAAAGGACGCTATCCGTTTGGCTGGGCCTACGACGCCGTCGATGGCGGGGAACAGGTCGCCTCCTGGATCCGACGCTGGAGGCCGGAGGCGGTGGTCCTGCGTTCCCGACTGCTGCATCTCCTGCCCCTGTTGACCCGGCTTAAGTGCAGGGTCGTTGTCGACGCCCCGGATGTGCATGCCTGGATCATCTGGGAGTACAGCCGGTCGGATCCCCGACTCGCCTTTAAGATTCTCTTGAAGGCCCAGGCCCTGGCTCTGCTGCGGTATGAAGCCCTGTACACCCCGGGCTGCGACGAGATCTGGGCAACGTCGCCGCCCGAGGCGAAGGTCTTCCGCCGTCTGGCCCAAGGCCGCGCCCGGGTCGTTGCTCTGCCCAACCTGGTCCATCTCCAGCGCTATCCCGTTTTCTCCACCGGTTCTTCCCGGGATATCCTCCTGGTGGCCAACTTTGGGCTCTCTCCCAACGCCGAGGCGGCCGCCCGCCTCATCCGGGAAATCTTTCCCAGGGTCAAGCGGCGTCTGGCCGACGCCCGCCTGTGGCTCGTGGGAGCCGGGATGCCGGCCCGTTTAAAGGAGCAGGCGCGCCGAATCGGATCGGTGGAGACTCCGGGGGTGGTCCCCGACGTCCACCCTTACATGGAAAAGGCGGCCGTGGTGGCGATCCCGCTCAGGGGGGTGGGAGGGGTGCCGTACAAACTGATCGAGGCAATGGCACAGGGCAAGGCGATCGTCACCACCTCCCGGACGATCGCCGGGATCTCGGCCCGGCCAGGGACCCACCTCCTGGTCGCCGATAGGGCCTGCGACTTCGCCGAGGCGGTGGTCCATCTGCTTTCCCATCCGGCCGAACGAGCCCGGCTGGGGGCCGCCGCCCGCACCCTGGTGGAAGAGGAATACAGCTACGAAGCCGGGACCCGAATCCTCCGAAGAGATTCCAAGATCTTCGGGCGGGCGAGGGAGCAACTCTTATGCGCATCCTGATCTTAGGGCCTGCCCGAGAAGGAGACCTGGCCTGGCATGTCGCCCGGGCCCTGCGATCCCTGGGGCACCAGGTCACGCTGGAGGATCTCGTCCACTCCGACTCGGAGGATCCCCTCTGGAGCCGTGCCCGATGGAAGATCCCCCGGCTTAACCGAGGGGCCATCCGTTGGATGAATCTGCGCACGCAACGTCTGTGCCGGAATCTTCGGCCGGAGCTGGTCTTGATCTGCAAGGGGCGCTACCTGCTCCCGGACACCCTGCAGGCGATCCGCAGGAGCGGCATCCCGACGGTCAACTGGTACCCCGATGGAATCGGGGAGATGGAACGGGAATTCATCATCGAGTGCCTCCCCTATTACACCTTCTTCTTCACCAAAGACCTTTACCTGTGCAGCCGCCTCCGATCGGCCGGCGTGAACGCCCATCACCTTCCCTTGGCCTGTGATCCGGAGATCCATCGGACTTGGGAATTATCCGAAGAGGATCGCCGGCGATACGAGAGCGACCTCTCTCTGGTCGGATCGGGATACCCCTTCCGAAAGATCCACCTCCCTCTCCTGGAGGGGTACCAGGTTAAACTTTGGGGATCCGGCTGGCGGGAACGCCTCAATGGGCACCAACCCTCCCTATGGCAGGGCAGGAGCGTCCGCGGGGTGGAGCAGGCCAAGGTGTTTAACGCGACCAAGATCAACATCAACACGGTCCACTTCTTCGAGGTGCAGGGAGTGAATCGGCGGACCTTCGACATCGCCGGATGCGGGGGATTCCAGATCTGCACAGCGGCTCCGGAAGGGTTGCACGGTCTGTTTTCAGTGGGCCACGAGGTGATCGTCGCCAAGGACGACCGCGAGTTGAGATCGCTGATCGACCACTACCTTGCCCACGAGGAAGAACGCCGCCAGATCGGGCAAGGGGCTCAACGGAGGGCTCATCGGGATCACACCTATCGTCAACGGATGGAAGCGATCCTCCGCCTCCTCCATTCCAAGCCGAGCGAACGATGACCCGAATCGCTGTCTTAGTCAACGGCGGAATCTCCAGCGCAGCGGGACTGCGGGCTCAGCGTCTGTTGGGGTCCCTGGGGTCTGATTTCCAGGTCCGATTCCTGTACCGGAGAATGCCTCGGCCGGTGGGGGTAACCTTCTTTCTGGTCCACCTCTGGTTCTGGCGCCCTCGGGTCTGCTACTTGATGGACTTGGGGATTTCGGGAGGAATTTCGGTAGCCCTCTACCGGCGTTTACGGCCGGTACGGCTCATCGTTGATACGGGGGACGCCGTGGCGGGGCTGACCTCTTTCCTCGGTGGATCTTGGCCAGCCCGTGCGCTCACTCGATGGCTGGAACGGTGGGCCTTCAAAACCGCCGATCAAATCGTCGTCAGGGGACCTGTCCATCAGAAGCTTCTTCAGGATGGTGGGGTTCGCAACGTCCAGGTCATCCCCGACGGGGTGGATACCGAGCGCTTTCGACCCAGCGACGTATCCGATCTCCGAACCAAGTACCGACTCAACGGAGCACTGATGGTGGGGCTTCAGGGGAATTTCACTTGGAACCGACGACTCCGCTGGGGGCTAGGCCATGAGCTCCTGGAGGCCCTGGCGTTTTTAAGGGATCTTCCCATCAAAGGGATCTTGATTGGGGAGGGCCCGGGCTACCGGCGGCTCAAGAAGCGGGCCCGAGCGCTGGGTCTGGAGGATCGGATCCTTTGGATGGGCCGGGTTCGCTATGAGGAACTCCCCCCACTTCTCAATCTGATCGACATCTGTCTCATCACCCAAACCAATGAGCCGACCAGTTGGGTCCGGACAACGGGGAAGCTCCCCTGCTACATGGCCTGCGGCCGATACATCCTGGCCAGCCGGGTGGGGACCCCTACCTTGGTTCTTCCGGAGGAGATGTTGGTGGATTACGAGGGGCCTTACGATCAGACCTATCCGAAGCGGCTGGCTGATCGGATTCGTTCCCTGCTGCGTCAGCGAAACCGATTGAATGCGGGACGGTTTTTGGTAGCGGTCGCCAAAGAACATTTTGACTACCCCCACCTGGCCCGGCAGGCCGCAAGGATGGTGGAGCGTCTCACCCTCGAAACTCTGGGAGAACCTTATGTTTAGATGGCTCGTGGAAGGCCTCTGTTGGATCGCCCGATTCCAATTCTACAAACGGCGCTTTCAACATAGGATTGGTCCGAAGGGCCTCGTGCTGGACGTCGGGAGCGGAAACGATCCTCATCCCCGGGCCAACGTCCTCTGTGATTTGGCCCTGTGGGATGACACCGACCGCATTGGGCCTTTGAAACACCATGGCCTACCCCTGGTGATTGCCGATGTGGCGCATCTTCCGTTCAGGGATCAGGTCTTTGACTTTGTCAATTGCTCACATGTCCTGGAACATGTGGTGGACGTTCGCGGAGCGCTCTTAGAGTTGATGCGGATCGCCCGTCGGGGATATCTGGAATTCCCTTCCGAGTTTCTTGAGAAACTGGCCAGCCAGCACTCTCACAAGTGGTTCATCCGTCAGGAGAACGGGGCCTTGCATTTCACGCGCAAGCAGCGTCCCATCTTCGATGAGACCCTTGTCACCGTTGCCCGTCAGATGGTTCAATGGAAAGATCCGACCTATCGATTATGGGTCCTGAGCCATGGAGGATTCGTCATCCAATTCCCTTGGGAGGGAACCATCCCGTTTGAAATTCACGATCTGTCCGAAGGGCAGATTGAAAAGGAGGCCTTTGCTTATGCAGAGCCATCTTCCAAGCGACTGCGACCCGAAGAAGAATCCTCCGTAAAAAGGTGGTTCAAGGGCGGTGTTCGAAAACTGGTTACCATGCCAATGCCCGGAAGGCACACAGGAAAGTGATCCGCGGAAGCAACGGAGTCCCCATTGTTTTGGTGACGCCGGAGGCGCTTAAGTTCCGAGGAGGAGTCCAGGTGCTGTTGGGCCGGTTAGCACAAGGGTGGAACTCGAGGGAGCCCTTGAAGGTGCTGGCCCCGCGAGGACACCGACTGGACCCCTCCTTCCTCTGGTCTGCCTGGCACCAACTGGAAGACCTGATCCGACAGGGTCGCTGCCGAGCGCTTTTGTGCGGGCACTGGACGGTGGGGATCTTGGGATGGTGGGCGAAGCATCGGTACGGCATCCCCTACACCGTCTGGGCTCATGGCTTGGAGGTCGCCGATCGTCGCTGGGGATTCCTCCAACAGCGGATCTTCAGCCAGGCATCCCTTCTGTTTACGACGAGCCATTACACGAAGGAGTTGGTTCAACAGAGATTCGGCCTACCCGATGCTCAAGTGGTACCGGTATGGCCCGGGGTAGACGCAGCCCGCTTTGGGGGAGGGCGCCCCCATTCGATCCTGCAGCAATGGAACTTGATGGGGCATCCCGTCTTGCTGACGGTGGGACGCTTGAGTCGGCTCCAGCGCTACAAAGGGATCGACACCACCCTTCGAGCCCTGCCGGCCGTGCTACAACGGATGCCGAAGACGTATTATTTGATCGTGGGTCAGATGAAAGATGACGCCGCCTATCTCCAGCGGCTGGCCTCTTCCTTGGGAGTCGCGCACGCCGTCCGCTTCGCCGGGGAAGTTCCGGAACCCGTCCTCCCCGATTATTATGCCGCCTGCGATTTGTTCATCATGCCTACCCGAACCGAGATTGCGTCGCATGGAATGAGGATGGAAGGGTTCGGCATGGCCTTCTTGGAAGCGGCCGCTGCTCGAAGGCCGGCCATCGGCGGACGGTCGGGTGGCGTCCCGGAAGCCGTGGTGGATGGCGTCACCGGACTTCTGGTCGATCCGACCGATATCTGCGCGGTATCCGACGGTATCCTTCAGCTTCTCTCGGATCCTGGATGCGCCGAACGGTTAGGGACCCAGGCGTGCACAAGAGCGGCTTCTCAGTTCACATGGGCAAGGACCGTCCAACAGGTTCAGACCCACCTGGAGGCGCTGGTCCCATGACAACCGTCCTCTACCTGAACCCTTCCGCCGCCCTGGGCGGCGCTGAACGAAGCCTCTTGGGGTTGGTAACACATCTGCCCAAAACGCGGTTTCGTCCGGTGGTGGCGGTTCCGCACTCAGGTCCTCTCGTCGAGGAATTGCTCCAAAGAGGAATCCGGACGGTCTGTGTCCCGCCCGGCCGATGGGCCCTTCGGCTGAGTCGGAAAAGGCCCCTGCTGTCCCTCTTCACGGTCGCGCTGGCTGTTCCCGGGCTCCTGCTGACCTCCATTCGGCTGGTGCGGCTCATCCGCCGGGAGAAGGTGCTTCTCCTCCACACCAACGGTCTTAAATCCCACATTTTGGGAGGGATCATCGGGCACTGGACCGGACGGCCGGTGATCTGCCATCTTCGGGATCTGATGGGTAGCCGCTGGATCGAGCGCCGGCTCCTGGGCTGGATCCGGAAGATGGCCACCCACATCGTCGTCCCTTCGGAGGCGGTCGCGGAATCGCTGCGAACGACAGGTGGCTCCCCTGTCCCGGTGACGGTCATCCCCAACGGAATCGAGCCGATCCCATCGGAGGAGGGGCATTCGGTTCCCCTCTTCGGCAACGGAGTCCGGGTCGGGATCGTCGGGCCATTGGTCCCTCGAAAGGGACACGACATCTTCCTCCGCGCGGCCCGACACGTCCTGAGGGAGATCCCCTCCGCCCGGTTTTTCATCGTCGGGGACGAGATCTACGAAACCTGGGGACATCACGGTTTTCGGCAGAATCTGAAGCGGCTGGCGCAAGCCCTGGGGATCGCCGACCGCGTGACGTTCACCGGCTTCGTCCCCAACCCCTTTCCGTGGATCCAGGCCTTTGACCTGATCGTCTCCGCGGCGGTCGAACCGGAGGGCTTCGGGCGGGTGTTGCTGGAGGCGATGGCGGCAGGCAAGCCGGTCGTCGCGACACGCCTGGGGGCTACTCCGGAGCTGGTCCAGGATGGAGTAACGGGGCTGTTGGTCCGCCCAAGCGACCCGGAGGCGCTGGCGGAAGGGATCTGCCGGATTCTCAAGGATTCCGGCTTGCGCCGGCGGCTGGGCCAGGCCGGAAAGGAATCTGTTCCTGCCCGTTATTCCATCGAAAGCCACGTCCGATCGATGGAACAGCTCTACGGAGGCCTCTGTTGATTCCCCTGGCTCCCTGATGGATCCCTCGACCCTCACGACCTTCTACGTGGGCGTCCTGCTGTTTCTCTGCCTGCTGCCGTTCATCGTGGGGGCCATCCGCGGAAGGATCGATTTGTTTGAGGCGATCTATCCCATTTCCTTCTCTTACTTCCTGTTCTTCGGATTCCGGGCCATTCTCCTTTTGACCGAGCCCCAAGCCACCCTGATTTCCCCCAACATGGCGCTGATGAACGCCTCGGAGTATCTCCCGTTGGCGCTGCGGTATTCCATCGCCGGCGTGACTGCGATGCTGGTGGGCTACTATTCGGGGGCCGGGTCAAGGTTGGCCAGCCTGCTGCCTCGGTTTCGTTGGATGGAGGGGCTTTCTCTTTCCTGGAATCGGGTTCTGCTGGTCTTCCTGGGAGGGGCTTGTGTGCAGTTCTATCATGGATTCTGGCAGACCCCTTCCGTCTACGAAGGGGCGCTCGGGGATCTCATCGGCCAATTGGCGGCCGTTGGACTTTATGGGCTGGGGTTGGGCCTGATCCTGCATCTCACCTCCGGCTGGAGGGAACGGACTCAGTGGACTCCCATCGTCTTAGGGATGATGCTGTTTGAGCTCATCTTTGTGGTCGTCCGGACCCAGCGCCAAAATCTCGTGTTGCTCATACTCATTCTGTTGATGACCTGGCATTACTTCAAGCGCCGCATTCCCGCCAGCCGAATCATCTTGTCGGGCCTTTTGTTCGCCTGCTTCCTGTTCCCCTTGAGCGAACAGTGGCGACGGGTCTATTTCGGCTCCCAGCAACTGGAAGGTCCCGGGCTGGGAGTCGCCTATCGGATGGCGTTCGAGAAGCTGCGGGAGAGCGAATCCACCGGCGAGTATCTGCGCAACTCCATCATTATGTTCTCCAACCGATTGCACGGCCTGGATTCCCTGATGCTGGGCTTGTACAAGACCCCCGCGACCATTCCCTTCTGGAAGGGGGAGACGCTCACCAAGTTTTTCGCCGGAACCTTCATCCCTCGGTTTCTCTGGAAGGAAAAGCCGCGGATCTATTTCTCGGATGCCTTCGGCAGAGACTACTGGGGGTTGCCTCCCCAGTTCAAGGCCGCCATCGCCGTCAGCCAGTTGGGGGAATTGTACATCAATTATGGGCTGCCGGGCGTTCTCCTGGGGATGCTTTGCCTGGGCGCCCTCTATAGAACCCTCTACGTCTACCTGGTGGTGCGGCGCCCCCATTCCCTGGCTGTCCTGGTCTACATCTTCGCTCTCTTCAACGTCAGCGTGATCGACCGGGAGCTTGCCGTCACCTATGGGATACTCGTCAAACGCCTCGTCATTCTCCTGATTGTCTGCGCTTTCGTCTATCAACCCGCCCGTTTCCGGATGGGCGCCTCCCGGTGAGTCGTAGTATACTGACATCCAGGATGACGCGCATCTTGCACGTGGGGAAGTTCTACCCGCCCGCCAACGGAGGGATGGAGCGGGTCGTCCAACAGCTCGCCGAGGGGTTGCGCAAGTCGGCCCGCGTTTCCGTCCTGGTGTCCAACACGACGCCTCGAACCGTTTTGGAGCGGCGGGGCGGAATTCGGGTCGTCCGAGCCACGCGGCTGGGCCAGGCCTGGTCTCTCCCCATCTGCCCGACCTTTCCCTACTGGCTGAACCGCCTTTCGGCCGATCTGGTGATGCTCCATGTTCCGAATCCCTTTGCCATGTGGTGGTACGCGAGGGAAAGGCAGCCCGTCCCATCGATCGTTTGGTTTCACAGCGACATTGTCCGACAGCATCTGATGCGCCTCTGGTACGAGGATATCCTGCGCCAATGCCTGACCCAGGCGCAGGCCGTCGCCGTCTCCAGCCCCGTGCTGCTGAGATCACCGTCCTTAAGCCCTTTCCAATCCAAATGCCATCTGATCCCCTACGGGATTGATCCGGCCCAGTTTGCTCTGACCCCAGAGCGAAAGGTTCGGGCGATGGCTTTGCGCCAGCAATATGGAAACCCTTTGATTCTCACTGTGGGTCGGCTGACGTACTACAAGGGACTCTCCTATCTGTTGGAGGCGATGTCCCAAGTCGAAGCGGCCTTACTCCTGGTCGGTTCCGGTTCCGAGGAGGGAAACCTCCGGCGCCAGACCCGGGAGCTGAAGTTAACGGATCGGGTCCATTTCCTGGGATCGGTCGATCACGAAACCCTGGCGGCCTGTTACCACGCCTGTGACTTGTTTGTCTTGCCCTCCGCGGCAAAGAGTGAAGCATTCGGGTTAGTGCAACTGGAAGCGATGGCCGCGGGGAAACCGGTGATCAGCACCCAGCTACCAACCGGCGTCCCTTGGGTCAATCAGGATGGGGTCACCGGTTTGGTGGTTCCCCCCAAAGATCCGCAAGCCCTTGCCCAAGCGATCCACCGCCTGCTGCAGGACCCCGGCCTGCGGGATAGGATGGGATGGGAAGGCCGTCGACGCGTCGAAACCGATTTCACCGTCCAGCGGATGGTCCAACAGGTTCACGACCTTTGCACCGCCGTACTTTCCTCGTGAGGGGGTCGAGTGATATACTCCTCCTTGAGGAGGCCGTTCGTATCGGATGACGGAGGAGCGCGGGGCCAAGCGGGTCAATGTCCCTCTCATTGTGGAGTACTCCCCCATCGATAATCCACAGGGTCGGCAGGTGACCCAGGGCCAGGACATCAGCCAAACGGGGATCGGTTTCCGGTTGTCGGAGTGGATCCCGGTCGGCGCTGAACTGGCGGTCCGAATCAGCATCGTGGGGCATCACCGGCAGGTCGGCGCCACGGGCAGGATCGTTTGGATCCGGGAGGCGGGGGTCGTCGGCCAGCAGCCGTACCAGGCCGGGTTCCAATTCACCCAGGTGAACCCGAAGGCGATCCAGCGGCTGGTTCAGGCAGCTTACGACTACTGGCAGGAGGTGACCCGGTAGTGCGATTCGCTGACATCTTCAAACGGACCCCAACAGAAAACCAGACCCCTTCTCCGGGGACCGCCGCTCCAACACCGCCGGTGTCTCCTCCGGCGGCTCCGCCCGCTCCCGTTCACCCTGAGCAAGTCGGCCGTTCTCCTTCGATAGAGCCTGCCCTGAGCTTGCCGAAGGGCTCAGGACGAACGGCCGACGCGTCGAAGGGTCAGGATGAACGGCGCGTCGAAGAATCCACGACTCACCTGGAGGTTTACGCCCAAACCCTGGAGACGGCGCGCCACCTGAAGGAGTCGATCTTCAACGGAACCTCTCTTGACTTTCCCGAGATCCAGAAAGCCGCGGGGACATTGGTCCGCGCTGTCTTCCAGAACGAGCAGCAATCCATCGAGGCGGCCCTCTTGCTGGAATCGCAGGACTACCTGCTGCGCCATACGGTGAACACGGCCATCTTCACCGCCGTTCTCGCCCACGGCGCCCGATACACGCCGGAACGGATCGAACAGGTCACCCTGGCCGCCCTTCTTCACGAGGTCGGGATCTGGAAGGTTTTCCCGCTGATCGATCAATCCCGTCGGCTGTCGGCCGGAGAATTGAAGGAGGTTCGGAAGCACCCTCTTTGGGCGGAAGAGATCTTAAAGGAGGTCCCCGATCTTCCTCGGCTGATCCTGGCGGTGGCGACCCAAGTCCATGAGCGGCTGGACGGATCCGGGTACCCCGGCGGATTAAGGGCGGGGGAGATCTCAGAGGAAAGCCGGCTGGTGGGTCTCGCCTGCGCTTTCGAGGGACTGACGCACCCCAGAGCCCACCGGCCGGGGCTGACCACTTTGGACGCGATGAAGCGGCTCACGGGGGATCTCCGGGGGTCCTACGACCCCCACTTCATCAAGCTCCTGATCGAGCAGGTCGGCTTCTACCCCCGGGGATCCTGGGTGGAGCTGTCGACCGGGGAACGGGGACGGGTCGCTCAGTGTCATCCGGAGTTTCCTCTGCGGCCGACGGTGGAGATCCTGGCCGACCTGTACGGACAGGCGTACCCCCAGCCGAAGCGGCTGGACCTCAAGGATCAGCCGACCCTCTATATCATCCGAACCTTCGGACTGGAGCGGCCCGCCAAATGAAAGGGAAAGAGGGGAGTAAGGGGAAAGAAGGGCAAGAGGGGTTGCAGGGAACCATTTTTGTTATCGTCGTCAGTTTCTTTCTTCCCTCTTTTGCCTCTTTCCCCCCCTTCCCCTGTTTCCCCGCTTTCGCAGCGGAAGAGCCAGCTCCCCCACAGACGCCGGACCGCTCCGAAGAAATCCAGGAGCGCCTCAACCGGGGCAAACGGTACATGCTGATGGGCCGTTACCGGCAGGCGATCCTGGAATTCGAGCAGGTTCTGGAGCTGGACCCTCAGAACCGGGAGGCGGCGACGGTTCTGGCCAAGGCCCGCCGCTCGAAGGAGGATGCGGAGAAGACGCTCGCCCAGGAGATTCAGAGACGCAACGGAGCCGGCCCACCGCAGCCGCCCGCGCAACCGTCCGCCCCCCCTCAGGAGATTCCTCCCGCTGAGGGGGACTTCATCTACCGGATCCAGCCGGGGGACCAGCTTCAGGTGCTCGTCTACCGGGTTCCGGACCTGACCCGGAATGTTCTCGTCCGTCCAGACGGGCGAATCTCATTCCCCCTGGCAGGAGAGCTGTATGTCTCTGGGAAAACCCTTGTGGAATTAAGGGAGATGCTCCGGGCTCCGCTGTCCAAGTACCTGCGCAACCCGGAGATCGAGGTCAACGTCGTCTCTCTAAGCCAGCAGAAGATCATTGTGCTGGGAGAGGTCAACGCCCCAGGCGTCTATACCTTCCCCGGCAGGGAGATGCCGCTGGCGGAGGTCCTGGCCCTGGCCAGGGGCGCCAACAGCCGGGCCCATCTGAAGAGCATCATGGTGGTGCCCTTAGGCGCCTCCAAACCGGTCGATATCCGGAGGGTCAACTTCCACGCCTTCCTGAAGCATCGGACCATGGATCAGAACCCCATCGTCTCGGCGGGGAGCTTGATTTACGTCCCCCGCAGCTTCATCGGGACGATCAACCAGTTCGTGGACGACGTGGCCGGCCCCGCCTACCGGGTCGGGGTCACCTCCGCCGAGATCGACACCTCCTTCTTCCACCAGATTGCCGATTAGCCTTCTGATGCTCATCGCCGCATTCCTGGCACTGCGGCTGACTGCTCTGCTGACCGGGATAGAGGCCGTCTCCTGGGACGAGGAGCTGTATCGGGGAACCATCGCCCAGGAATGGATCGATGGCCTGAAGCTTCCCCTCTGGGAGTATCAGGCCGATCCGTACGATGGCGGTTCTCTGGCCGTTGGCGCCCTGACCGTTCCACTCTTCCTTCTCTTGGGACCCAACCTCCTCGCCTTGAAGCTTGTTCCGCTGGGATTCTCCCTCGGAGGGTTGATCCTTACCCTTCTGTTCCTCAAGCGATTCTTCGGCCAGAAGGCGGCTGTCATCGGAGGCGCCCTGTTTGTCTTGTCTCCACCCGTCTTCGCTGGACTCTCTCTGTGCGCTATTGGTTCCTACACGGAATCCATCCTTTTTAGCGCCGCTGAGTTCTTCTTCTTCTTTCAATATCTCTACGGAACAAGTCCATACCGGATACGCTGGCTCATCCTCTGGGGACTGGCCGGCGGCTTAGGGATCTGGTTTACCCCCACCTCCGCACCCATCCTCCTGGCTCAAGTGGCTGCGTGGGCTTTGGAGGACCGCCGGGGATTCTTCGGCTGGAGGAGCGGGATCTTCTTGGGATCCTTCATGCTCGGGGCATTCCCCTGGTTTCTTTATAACGCAACGCACCAATTCCAAGGGCTCCGATATCTGGCGGAGGTTTTCTTGACAACCGGCGGGCTTTCGCCGGAGGGGAAACTGATGTCCATTCCTCTGAAAGGAACTGTCTTGGTGACACAGACGCTACCTTTCTGTTTCCGTTTCCGACCCCTTTTCGGCATCCCCGGTGAGTTCTTCTCGGTGGCGTACGCCGCCTTGGCAGCGGTGGGAATCGCTCCGCTGCTCAGAAGCCGTGATCGGCGGATCATCCCCTTGCTGCTCTATCCGATTTTCTTCATCCTCGGCTTTAGCCTAAGCACCTATGATCCAGCGATCCCCTCTTTGCCAACCCTGAGCGACTTCCGATACTTCTCCACCTTCTATTATGTCGTGTTCCTTCTGCTGGCGGTGGCCCTCTCCAAGCGTCGCGCCCCTGTCCTGACAGGGGGGGCCCTTCTGGGCCTGGGTCTGCTCGGGCAGGCCTCCTTGTTGTTCCAGGAGCCGGTGGGAAGGGCCCTGGCTTATCGTGGCTACTCCTTTGTATCGCTGGGAGAACTCTGGGGAACGAGCCGATACCCCTTCCCTCAGGGTTTAGAATCGTTTCAGAGGATCGCCGGCCGGTTCAGGGAGTCAGAGCGCCGGACTCTTTATTGGGGACTATCCAACACGATCCCTTGGAACCGGTATGGCTCTATGGAAAATCTGTCCGCCCCGATCCGCCAGATCCCTGCGTCTTACCAATCTTACTTCTGGGAGAACTGGGGTAGGGCCTTAAGAGGCCGCCTCCCATCTCAAATCGATAGGATCGATGCGCTGAGCAAGCGCCTGTCGGAAGAAGGAAGGCGCTATCTCCTCCGCGGTCTGGCCACAAAATCCTCCATGGCCGCCCCGGATCGAACCCTCGAAGAAACGCTGCGCCTGATTCGGAGACTGGGGCCGGCGGATCCCGCGCCGTTTTACGCCGACCTGGGAAGATCTCTCTATGGGACGCTCGAATCCAAAGGGCAACCGGACGGAATCCTGGCTCGGCTGTCGATTCCAGAAATCCAGGATAGGAGGGCGGTCTATCGCGGGATGGGGGAGGAGGCCGCTCTCCATTGGATCACCTCGATCACCTTTCGCCCACGAAATCCCACCCCTGTCTGGAAGAAGTTGCCATCCGAAGCTCAGGATGAATTCGCTTGGGGAATCGGCTTCGGGCTCCGGGCTCAGATGGAGCTGCCGGAGGATCGGACTCGCGCCATCGATTGGCTCCATCGGCTTCCAGAGGCGATTCGATCTCCGGCTTGGAACGGGTTCCAGGCGTACGAATCCTGGTATGGAATCTCTCCCAAAGGATAGGGCGGAAGTCGCCCGGAACGTGATTGTCTTGGGAGCGGGCGTCTCGGGATTGGCCGTGGGTTGGCGGTTGAGCGCCGCCGGTATGCCGGTCGACCTTCTGGAGGCCTCCTCCCAGGTGGGAGGACTGGCCGGAACGATCCGGGAAGACGGCTATTGCCTCGACTTCGGACCCCACTCCTTCTTCTCGGAAGATCCCAAGGTACGCCAGGCCGTGCTGGATCTTTTCAACCCTCCGCTTACCCTTCGGTATCGATCGGTTAAGTTCCTCTATAACGGCCGTTACCTCGACTACCCTCTGACGGCGGCCAATGTCCTGCTCCGGATGGGCCCGGGTTCCGGAGCTCGGGCTGTCCTCAGCTTCTTAAAGGGTCGTTGGGCAGCCCGGGGAAATGGATCCATCCCCCTTGAAGAGCAGAGCGTGGAAGACTGGGCTAGGGCAAACTTCGGTGAACATCTGTACCGGACCTTCTTTAAGCCGTACACCGAGCAGTTTTGGAAAATCCCCTGCCCGGAGCTTTCGGCCCGTTCCATTCCGACGCATACGCGGATGAGTTTCACGAAGGCCCTGCGCCACCTGTGGGCCCGTCGCCCGGAGACAGAGGGGCTATCCCTTTTGGATCGGGAGCGGCTCCCCACCTATTACCCCGAAACCGGCTATGGAGAAATCTGTGAGCGGATCGCCCAGATCGTTCGGGGATTGGGAGGCAGGATCCATCTGAACCGCCGGGTCACTCGAGTGAGCCGATGGCCTGGGGGAGGGTTTCGGATCACTGCGGTGCGCGATGGGCTACTCGAGGAACGGGAAGGTTCCCACATCATTTCCACCCTTCCCCTTCCCCTGTTGATCCGGATGTTGGAGCCGACTCCACCTCAAGAGGTCCTCCAAGCGGCTCAGGATATTGATTACCGCCCTCTGGTGATGCTCGGGATGGTAACAGAAAGACAGGATGTCTTGACTTCCAGCTACCTCTACCTGCTCGACCGCCCTTATAATCGAATCACCGAGATGAACAAGTTCAGCCCGGCCACCAGTCCACCCGGAGAAAACATCGTCGCAGTGGAGATTCCCTGCCAGAGGGACAGCCCGACGTGGCGGGCATCTAAGGAAGAACTGTTCGACCGATGCATCGGCCATCTAGAGGCGGATCGGGTACTTTCCGCCAGCGAGGTCGGCCGCCTTCTGTTGGTCAAGGCCCCTTACGCCTATCCGATCTATCGAAAAGGATACGCCCAACATCTACGACAGGTGTTGAACTACCTGGAGCAATGTCCGGGATTGACAACGCTGGGGCGCAGCGGAGAATTTATGTACGGGGATGCCGACCAATGCATTCGGAGGGCCTTTGACCTCGCCGATCAGCTGCTCGACGCCTAGAGCCGGTTGGGCCGCGTACTGGGATCAGGACCGATTTTGGTCCTCATCGGATCTCTGGAAGATTCAAGCCCGGATTTTCTTCCATCGAGCCCGTCGGTTCATCCAGTGGGAGCCGACGGATGTCGTGGCCGACATCGGCTGTGGGCCTGGTTTTCTTGCGATGCAACTGGCCCCCCACGTCAAGGCGATCCATGGGTTCGATGTCGCTCCGTCACAGGTGGAACGATTCGTAAAGAACTGCCGCCATCTCCCTAACGTACAGGTTTCTCGACTGGGCGAAGACTACACGGACCTGTCCGACTACGGCGAACGGTTCTCCCTTTTCCTTTGCGTGAGCGTGGTCCAGTATTACCGAAACCCGGACGAGATGGAGGCCCTCATCCGCTCCGCCCAAGCGACTGCCTTACCCGGAGCCAGGATGTTGATCGCCGACCTGCCTTTACGGCGGAGCTTGTCCGGCTGTTTTCTGGATTTCTCTTCTTCCCTTCTGCTGAGCCTCCGGGAAGGCTACACCCCATCCATTCTGAAAGCCGTGTTGCTTGAATGGCCCCGCCTGTCCGAGTACCGATCCTTCTGCGAAGAAAATCCCAGCTTGTTCTTTTCCGCGGACCAAATCCAGGGCCTGATCCGCCGCATGAGGTTGAACGCCACGATCATCCGGGAGGCCCTTTCCATCCATGCCTCTCGTCCAAGCGTGTTGATTCAATTTCCATGAACCGGTGCCGGATCTGCGACGCGCCGACGGCGCCCTTCCTTTCCTTCGGAAAGATGCCCCGAGGAAACGGCTTCCTCCGGCCCGAACAGTTCGCGCAGGAGTATTTCTTTCCTCTGGAAGCCGCCTTCTGCCCCACCTGCACGATGGTTCATCTGACGGAACAACCGGAGCCGGATCGGATGTTCAACGACCGCTATCCCTTCTTCACGGGGAGTTCCCGGCGAATGGCCTCTCACTTTCGCGGACTGGCGGAGCAGGCCCTCACGGGGCTGAACCGTTTGTCGGATCCCTTCGTTGTAGAGATCGGGTGCAACGATGGGACCCTTCTGGAAAATCTGGCCGGAGCCGGCATCCGGCATCTCGGGGTGGAACCTTCTTCCAACGTGGCTCGCGCGGCCTTGGGCCGCGGCGTTCGAATCCTGTGCGATTTCTTCGATGAGCGCCTCGCTCGGCGGATCGTCCAAGAGGATGGGCCGGCGGATCTGATCGTGGCGGCCAACGTCCTGTGTCATATCCAGGACATTCACTCCGTCATCGAGGGGATCCGAATCCTCCTGAAACCCCAGGGAGCGCTCCTGTTCGAAGACCCCTACCTGGGGGATGTCCTCCTCCAAACCTCGTATGATCAGTTCTACGACGAACACGTCTTCCTATTCTCCGCCTCTTCGGTTCGTCATCTCTTCCGCCTCCATGGAATGGAGGTGGTCAACGTCCAACCTCAGCCGACCCACGGCGGCTCCATGCGCTACACCGTGGCCCACCCAGGGACTCATCCAATCTCCGGCTCCGTTGGCCTGCTCCTTCAAAACGAGAAAAGGCTGGAATTCCATCGCCCCGAGACTTACGATAAGTTCCGTCAGCGGTGTGAGGCATCCCGGGATCAACTGAGAGCGTTGCTGGAAGACGCGTGCAAACAGGGCCGACGGGTGGTTGGCTACGGGGCCACTTCCAAAAGTACCACCGTGATCAATTACTGCAAGATCACCCCCCGGATGATCGAGTTCATCTCCGATACAACCCCCTTGAAACAAGGGACCTTCAGCCCTGGGATGCACATCCCGGTCAGGCCCTACGAAGAGTTCCTCAAGAATCCGCCGGATGACGCCCTCCTTTTCGCCTGGAACCACCGAGAGGAGATCTTAGAAAAAGAGAAACGATTCCAAGAACAGGGAGGCCGATGGATACTTTACGTGCCGAACGTGACGGCGTTGTCTTAATCGACGGCGTCGTTTTAAAGGAGCTGATCACCCACCCGGATGAGCGGGGCTTCTTCCGGGAGATCCTCCGGAAGGACGACCCCTTCTTTCAGGAAGGATTCGGCCAGTGCAGCCATTCGCTCCTCTTCGACGGGGTGATCAAGGCCTGGCACCTACACAAGGTTCAGACCGACTACTTCTACGTCGCCAGTGGAGTCCTCCGAATCGGCCTGTACGATCTGCGCCGAGATTCTCCTACCTATAAGAAGATCATGAGCTTCCTCATGGGAGAGGGGCAGCCGTCGGTCCTCGTCAAAGTCCCTCCAGGGGTAGCCCACGGATGCAAAACGATCCAGGGGCCGGTTCACCTGTTTTACTTGACTTCGCATACCTACAATCATGACGATGAATTTCGCATCCCCCACGACGATCCGGAGATCGGTTTCAACTGGCTCGCCGGCCCGAAGATCCGATAAAGACGCCAGCGGAGATTCCCTCCGTTGCTACGCCGGCAAGCGGATCCTCATCACCGGTGGCGCCGGCTTTGTGGGAAGTCACCTCCTGCGCTTCCTCTCATCGGTCAACGCTCACGTCTTGTGCCTTCAGCGGGGACCGGAGGGGGATATCCGCCGATACGCCACCTGGCAACAGGCCCTGAGGGGAGCGGATATCGTCTTCCATCTGGCCGCACAGACCAGCGTGAGCGTTGCCGAGAAAGACCCGTGGGCCGACTATCAGATCAACGTCCTTCCCTTGATCCATCTGGCTCGGGCCTGCCGAGAGGAAAATTCCCGTCCCTTCGTGGTGTTCGCCGGCACCGTGACTCAAGTCGGGATTCCTAGTCGGATGCCTGTGGATGAAACCCACGCAGACCGTCCGGTCACCTTCTACGACCTCCACAAGTGGCTGGCGGAACAGTATCTGAAACGTTTCTCGGAGGAAGGAATCCTCCGGGGAGTCTCTCTCCGGCTGTCCAACGTTTATGGCCCCGGACCAGAGAGCTCCGCCCCGGACCGAGGGATCTTAAACCGGATGATCCAAAAAGCTCTCCGGGGAGAACCCCTGACGGTGTACGGGAAAGGAGCATGGCTGCGTGACTTTCTCTACGTCGAGGATGCAGCCCGCGCCTTCTTGGCGGCCGGGACCCAACAGGCCCGACTGAACGGCCGGCACTTCGTGATCGGCAGTGGGCGTGGAACAGCCCTGGTGGAGGCCTTCCGTCAGGTAGCGGAGCAAGTCCGCCTCACAACAGGCCGCACGGTTGAGGTCCGACACGTTCCTGCCCCTCATCCTCTTTCTCCAATTGAGAGAAGGAACTTCGTCGCCGACTCGAGCGCCTTCTCCCAACTCACCGGCTGGAGGGCAGAAACGACGTTGGAAAAGGGCCTCGCCCTGACGACACAATCCTTTCGCGGATGATCCCAACGCTTCTGATCCTGCTGGGGGGGCTGCTCCGTTTCTTCTTTAGCGCCATCGTAGGGCTTAATCCGGAGGACAGCATCCGCGTGACCTTCGCTGAAGTCATCTCCTTCAATCCAGAGCAGCCCTACCTCCTTTACTGGGCCCAGGGCCTGCCTTTGGTCGGCCTCTATCTCTTGAAGCTCGCCCATTCTCTCTTCGGAAATCAAATCCTCCTCCTTCGGCTGCCCTGGATCCTGGCCAGTGCCCTCACCTTAGGTCTCCTCTATCGCCTCGTCCATCAAGCCCTCGGGAAACCTCAGGCGATCCTCGCCACCTTCCTCCTGGCGATCGACCAGTTCCACCTCACCTGGACCCGAACCTTCTACCCAGACATCCTGGTGATCGCCGCCCAGATCGCTTTCCTCACCCTCCTCTGGAAGATCCTCTGCGACCCCACCGCCCCTGTGCGACTCTTCCTCCTGCTGGGTCTCATCGGAGGAGTGGGCTACCATTCCAAGAAGACTTTTCTCCTGGCTCTTTTGGCTACCGTAATCTACCTGACCACCGGGCCCCTTCCCAGATCCCATCCGCACCCCAGGGCGAAGCTCTGGTTAACCCTCGGGTTGCTGGCTATCCTAATCCTGCCTTCCATCACCTGGGAGATCTTCCATCCGATGGAAAACCATTTCCTGAACATGCGGATGACCGCTTTGCGTTCCGGGATAGGGATCGATTTAACTCCGTTCAGTCTGTATCTGGGGGAGCCACTGAATCGCCTCCGGCCAGGGATGCTGGAGGATTACTGGAACTGGCATACCTATCCTGTCCATTGGGTAGCCGGTGGCGCCTACTTAAGCGGAGTGGGGTTGGCCTTCCTGCATCGAAGACAAAATCCGTTCATCGCCCTGATGCTGACCCAGTTCGCAACCGTGAGCATCTTTTTCCTCTTCCTTCGGACCGATTCCTTGGGGAACCACTTTTGGTGGGGGTCTCTCAGTCTGATCCCGGCGATCGCCCTGGCGGCGGATCGGCTGACCGCCTTATGGCGACGGTCCACCTCCGGGCGAATTATCGTCTTGCTCCTTGGTTCCTACCTGACCCTCCGTCTGGCCATCGTCGACTACTCGGGGGGACTGAACGAGCCGATCCGCTCTCCGCAAGAATGGGCCGCCCTTCAGGTGGAAAGCGGCCTTCAGGCGATGGCCCATCGACGGTACGGCTCGGCCTATGACGATCTTCTCTGGGCTTCCAAACTGGATCCGAAAAACGGCCCCTTAAAAGAGTGGGTGGAGGAGGCCTTCACGCGGGCGGTTCGACAGACATGGAACGCAAACCCCTCATTTCGGTAGTCTTCTCCTTCCGGAATGAGGAGAACGTTTTGCCGGAGCTGACCCGGCGGTTGGGAGAGACTTTCCTCTCCCTTCCGGTCGAGGCGGAATGGATCTTTGTGAACGACGCTTCTACCGACGGCTCCCTTCCCCTGTTGATGGAGAAGGCGCTGCAGGACTCCCGGATAAAGATCATCAACATGTCGCGGAGATTCGGCGTCTACGAATGCGCGTCCGCCGGCATCCGACACGCAAAAGGGGACGCGGTGATCCTGCTGGACGCCGACCTGCAGGATCCTCCGGAGGTGATCCCGCAACTGATCGAAAAGTGGCGGGAGGGAGCGGATCTGGCCTATACCGTCCGCACCGGAAGGGAGGGAGAATCGGCGATTAAGACTTTACTGACCCGTTGGGGGTATCGCCTCATCCGGCGGGTATCCGACATCGATCTGACCGTAGATGCAGGTTATTTCAAGTTGATGTCCAGACGTCTTGTCAACGAGTTGATCCGGCTGAACGAAAAGGAGCCGTACCTCCATGGTTTGATCCACTGGGTCGGCTTCAAGCAAGTCCCGATCTATTATCAGCGAAGGAAGCGGTTCGCGGGTCGATCCCATTTCCCCCTGTACAGTCGAGGGCCCATCGGTACCTTCCTCTCCGGCCTGACCTCCTTTTCTGCCCTGCCCATGACCCTCTTCCTGGGCCTGGGCCTCTTCCTCTGCGTGGGATCGCTGGGAGGGCTGGGCGCCATCCCGATCGCCAGCCACTTCCGGCTGCCCCTGCCCAAATACCTTGGGTTCATTTGTCTGGTGACTCTCATGGCAGGGATCCAGCTGACAGGGATAGGAACCCTGGGACTGTATGTGGGGAAGATCTACAACGAAGTCCGAAACCGGCCTCGTTACATCGTTGAGAGCACCGTCGGGTTTGAAGAAAAACCCTAGCCGCGTTCTGTGGGTCCTCGGACTGACCGGAACCATCGGGTTTGCTCTCGGAGCCTTTGGATATCCGACTTGGCAGGCCGCGGTGGAAAGCGCCCAGGTGGTTGCTGGAATTGTCCATTACCCCACGGAGAATCCATTTTACATCTACCACACAAAGGCATGGACATTGCTCCACCAAATCTGCGCCCTGGGGCTGGGGCTGGGGACCTCGGAAAGGATTCTCTCCATCTTTTTGAGTGGCTTGCTCGGCATGGTCTCCTTTCAAGCCCTGGGGATGGTTGTCTTTGCACTGAGTGACAACGTCCCGGGTGCTGCCCTGGCTCCAGCGTTGATCTTCTACTCGAAAACCGCCGAAGGAGGGCTCATCTACGGGATCTCTCTCATGGGAACCCCAACGACACCCGGGGCATTGGGACTTGGCTGGATCCTCTTAGCCCTAGCCCTGCTGGCGTCGGGGTCATACCGCCTCGGCGGACTGCTCCTGGGAGTCTCCCCTGCACTGCATCCTGTTCTTGGAGCGTGGGGGAACTTGGTCGCTGGCCTGGCCTGGGTTGGAGCAGACCGTGAACTTCGCCAGTCTCTCCGGAAGAGTTGGAGAACCCTCTGCGTTGGGTACGGAGTCGCGGCCCTCAGTTGGGTCACCCATCTCTGGCTGACCTACGACGTCCCGAAGATCGGTAGTCCAGAAGCGACCGCATATCTGGTCGCCTTCGTCCGACACTGGGATCCGCACCGTCACGCATTCCCCTTGCACTCCCCCAGTCTACTGGCTATCGGCCTGAGTCTGTTTTTGAGCTTGTTGTGGCTAACCTCCCTCCGCAGGGATCTTCCAAAGGAGGCCTCTTTCCTTCTGCGAACCCTCTGCGCCTCAGCGCTGGTGGGAGGGGCCTTGGCCGGGGTGCATTGGCTCCCTCCAGAGAAGGTTCCATCGTTGCTTCTAATCTCGATGCCGGCGCGGCTAACCAATCTTAACGTCTTGGCATTCCCGGCCCTCGCCTTAGGACTCCTGGCCCGATACGGTATCCGTTTCTCGGCAGGACGACACCCTTGGACCCTGTGGGTGGTTGTCCTGATCACGGCCTTCGTCGGTGTGAAGTCGTACGTAAGATCGGACCTACGCCATCAACCGCTCCGGGATTGGCGCGACGACCCACTCTTCTCCGAAGCCGCCAGGGGGGAAGGGCTCCTCTTGACCTGCCCTGACACGCATCTCCTGCAACTGCGGACACGGCGACCGATTCTGTTGGATCCGAGTGAGTTGGACTGCTTGCCCTACGTCTTGGAGGCGGGTCCTGAGATGAATCGAATCTTACAGCAGGTCTATGGGGAGGATCTTCTGGATCCATCGGAAGCGGTGCGAAATACCCCGCCGGACGCCGGCGTGCTGGCAGGGCCGACAAAGGTCCTTTGGGAAAGCAGGACGCCGGCGCAATGGCGGCAGATACGGAGCGAGTTCGGTGTCACCCAGGTGATCACCACCTCCGGCTGGAAGCTGCAGCTTCCGGAGGTGATCCGTCACGGTGAATACGTCCTGTACCAGATCCCCTGACGCATGCCTGCGCCGCTAGGGTTATTACTGCTCCTGGGCTCTCTCCTGCGCTTGTATTTCAGCTCCATCGTGGGACTGAATCCGGATGACAGTCTGCGCCTGACCATGGTACAGATGATCTCCTTTGATCCCCAGCATCTTTATCTTCCCTACTGGGCCCACGGGCTTCCCCTGGTAGGGGTGTATCTGCTCAAGCTCTCTCATCTGCTGTTTGGGGACTCCGTCCTTCTGCTGCGTCTACCTTGGATCCTAGCTGGGGTCCTCACCCTGTTCATCCTCTATCGCCTCGTTGACCAGGCCCTTGGCCACCCCCAGGCCATTCTCGCCACTTTCCTTCTGGCGGTTGACCAGTTTCATCTGACTTGGACCCGGACTTTCTATCCCGAAATCCTGGTGATCACCGCCCAGGCCGCTTTCCTCACTCTCCTCTGGAAGATCCTCTGCCATCCTGCGTCTCCTCTTCCTTGGTTCCTCCTGCTAGGTCTGTTGGGCGGCATCGGTTACCACACCAAAAAGTTGTTCCTCCTCACCCTCCTGGGCAGCGCCCTCTATCTTCTCATCACCGGCCCTCTGCCGCAGGCCAAGCTCCCGCCTAAATCCAAACTTCTCCTAACCGTCTCGATGCTCCTTCTTCTCATCCTTCCTGCGGTCGTCTGGGAAACCTTCCATCCGATGGACAGCCATTATTTAAGCACCCGGCTCACCGCACTGGAACCTGGAGTCCGGCTCAGTTTCACTCCCTTGGGATTGTATCTGGGGGAGCTGTTCCACCGGTTCTGGCCGCAATCGCTGGAGGACTGCCGGAGTTGGCATACCTACTGGGTCCACTGGGTAGCCGGGGTCATCTACCTGGCCGGAGTGGGCTGGGCCTGGCTGCGCAGAAGGAGGGATCCGTTCATCGCCTGGATGCTGATCTGCTTTTTCACGGCCAGCGTCCCCTTTTTCTTTCTCCATACCGAGGGATGGGTGAATCAGTTCCGATGGGTCGCTCTGGGATTGATCCCAGTGATTGTCCTTGCCGCCGATGGCTTGACCTCCCTGTGGCAAAGATCCCGTTGGGGCCGTCTCGGGGTTCTGCTCCTCTGTATCTACCTGGCCCTCCATTCTCTCCTCTCCGACTACTCGGGAGGATTGAACGAACCGATCCGCTCCCCAGAAGAATCGACCACCCTCCTGGTGGAAAGCGGCCTGGAAGCCATGGCTCACCAACAGTACGGCTGGGCCTATGACGACTTCCTCTGGGCCTCCAAGCTGGATCCGAACAACGGCCCCTTGAAGGATTGGCTCAAAGAGGCCTTTACCCTGGCCTATCGCCAGAAGATCCGGCCATGACCACCGAGAGACCCCTTCAAAGAGGATCCGCTTTCTTAGCTACCCTCTTGATAGTTTTTGGATTCGGACTCCGGCTCTATGGCGCAGCAACGATGCCCTTCAATGTAGACGAACAGTGCGTCGTTTCCTGCGCTCAAGGAATCTCCCCTGCCCCAGGGAAATTCTCGCCCCCAACTCCCTTGGTGGATCACTCCTCGGGAGCACTTTATCTGGCCAGGGCGGGGACGCTGTTTTTCGGATGGAATCGCTTGGGGGCGCGTTTGGCCAACGTTCTGCTAGGCACAGCCACCTTGAGGATGGTCTATCGGTTTGCCTGCACCCAGTTTGGAAGCCGGGCCGGCCTCTGGAGCTTACTCCTCCTGTCGCTGAATCCATTCCATATCGGGATATCCAGGACCGCCTTGTTAGAACAGTACCTCTGCCTCGCCTTCCTGGCGATGATCCTATTCTGGAAGGCCGTCACCCTGGACAGAAGGATGTGGATGGTTGGGGCAGGCCTGGCGCTTGGCTTGGGCTGTTGGATTAAGGAGGTGGCTTCGCTCCTCATTCCCATATCCGCAGGATACCTTTATTGGACAAGGAATCTGCGCCGATGGCTCATGCGCAAAAGTACCCTGCTTGCCCTTGGGCTGGTTTCCCTTCCTCTCCTTCTCTTATTCTACGACAACGTCATGTACAATCTTTTCCCAGGCCCCCAATGGGGCCTGGAGGGACATATCCCGCTCCAAAGGCGGCTGGAGTTCCTATCTCCTTTAACCTTCAACATCAAACCGGCAAGTCTGTACCACCCGTCCTTGTACTTCCGATTTCAGAAGCCAGCGGACAGCCCGCCGTTTGAAGATACCCCTATGATGGACCACCTCTCCGGAGGTATCCTCCTGGTGGGTGCCTGTTACGCTTGGAGAATGCGTCGCCGTCTTCCTATCCTGAGATACCTCCTGGCGATCTTCTTCTCTATTTTTGGCTTATTCACTTTCTTTGTAGACTCTCTCGTAAGCGAGTTCTGGTGGGCAGACCTTTCCTTCCTCCCTGGGATTCTCTTCGGGGGGATTTTCCTGGAACGAGTGACACGGAATCGACTCTGGCGATGGGGAATCGCCGCCGCGTTGGGGGGGTGGCTTCTCTGGTGTGCGGTCTTCTCCGTGACCCAGCCGACGCTGGCCTTCGACGGACGCTTCATCGCTCCTGCCGGTGAAGTTGTTCGAAACATCCGAGATTCCATTAGACAATGGTTCCCGGGTTAAGGCGAATCGGGCTCGTTGCGTTCGGCGCCCTCTTAGGGATAGGAGCGATCGAGAGTGCGGCCCGGCTCACTCCGGATGGGCTCCCTACCGAGGTGCTGCTGACGCTGGGGCCCGGCGCGCGCCGCCAGTTGATCCGCTGCTCGCCTGAGCTGTTCGCCTCGATCCATACCGAATGGCAACGGGTCTTCACCTTCGACCCGAAGGTGGGGGTACGGCTCAAGGTAAACCAACGGGTCAGAATCCGGCCCTCGGTGGACCACCGGCCGTATTGGCTGGTGACCGATTCTCAAGGATTCCGAAACCCAAGGGATGACCCTCAGGCCGATATCGTCGCCATCGGGGATTCGATGACGGAAGGGGTCGGGGTTCCTGACGAAGCGACCTGGGTTCGACAGTTGGAACAGCTGAACGGGCTGCCCGTAGCTAACCTGGGGATCCGGGGGCATAACCTACCGCTCAAGCTGGCCACCCTGGAGGTCTATGGACTGCCGAAACGGCCTCGGATTGCCCTGTTTCAGTATCTGGATGATCTGGGCTTCCCAGATCCATCCGGGCGCCCCACCGAAGGATCCCTGCCTGCCGGATGGATGCAACGGATGATCGAGGTGCGGAGGAAAGAATTGACAGAGATGCCCCTCGACGTTCCGGCTCCCATCTCGTTCGCTCATCCCTGGGAGTGGATCCGTTCCCATTCGGTAACGTACTCTCTGCTTAGGTTCGTCGGGAAGGAACTTCGACGTCAACTTCCGTGGGTGATCGCGGGTCAGAAGGCCCGCGATGCGGAGACGATCGCGCGCTTTTCAGGAGAGTTTCACCTCAACGGCCGGATCGTTCGGCTAGCCACGGAGGAGCTGCCTGCATTCCTTAAGACAACGGCTCAACGGTCTCCCGAGTTTCTCCGTCAACAACCGGACTGGCCTCGGTTCCAAGAGATTTTCCTTCACCTCCGAGACAGGGCATCTCGGCAGGGAGCGGATCTTGTCCTCCTTCTGATCCCGGACCCTCTGCCGTTGTACCTGCCCCTCGTTGCAAAACAGCTTCCCCCCGATGAAGCCCTGGGGGCGGCTTTGCAAAATGTGGACGCGGATGCACAGGTCCTTGGCTCCTTCTGCGCAGTGAACGGGATGCCCTTCATCGACACGACGTCAGCCTTACGCGCCGCTGCAGCAAGGGGGGAGCAGCTCTGTTTTCCAATCGACCCTCATTGGGACGCTCCCGGCCATCGGGCCATCGCCCAGGAGATCTACCGGGTTCTCGTCGAAAAGGGGCTCCTTCTAAGGAGCGAGGCGTGAGCCACACAGTAACTCCTCCTCCGGCACTCCTTGAACTTTATCGGGGTCAGCGTTTCCTTGTCCGCGCACTCGTCCGGGCCCGCTGGCTCGTCTGCCCTTTCACAGAGTTTTCCAAGCTGGTCCCCTCAGAAGGGGAGATCGCCGACGTCGGGTGCGGGATCGGGCTCTTCGCCAACTGGCTGGCTATCGAAAGTCCTGCCCGTCGAGTCACCGGCTTAGATGCCAATCCTGCGCGGATCGCCGTCGCCCAGAAGACGGTAGGGAAAAGGTGCAATATCACGTTCCGCCATCTGTCAGCCACCCAATGGGAGGAGGCCGACCGGTACGACGCCGTGGCGCTGGTGGATCTCCTTCATCACGCAAGACCCGCGACTCATGCCCAGATCCTGCGACGGGCCTTCAGAGCCGTCAAGCCTGGAGGGCTTCTCCTTTTGAAAGAGATCGGCGAGGAGCCCCGCTGGAGGGTGTGGGCCACGTTCCTGCACGATCTTCTTCAGGGGCATCCCCCTTTTCTGCAAAGGATGGCCACCCTGGAAGGGTTGATGCAGAAGACCGGCTTTCAGTTAAAGCGCTCGATCCCGCAACCGTACCTCTACACCCCGCACGTCACTCTCTTGGCTACCAAATGACTGCGAGAGAGCGGCGCTCCTTCCTCGGGATAACCGGGATAGGGATCGGCCTGCCTGGCCTATTCCTAGGGAGTTATCTGACGGGGCTGCTTCTACTGGCGCGACTGTGGGCAGAGCCCTGGAAGGACCTGCTGGTTTTCCCTCCGGAATCGATAGGCAGCCACGGGCTGCTTACCCTCCTCGGTCAAGGATTGGTCCTCCTGGGAACCGTAGGGATGACGGGACTGGTTCCCGGGCTCCCCTTGTCGCTGGCCTTCGCCCCTGCACGATGGAGCCGCCTCTCCCTCCTGCTGATGGCAGGACTGATCAACTATGGGTTGTGGGCGATTGCGGCAGCCCTCTTCAAAGCGGTCGGCTGGATCCCTTTGGGCCGGAGTCAATTCCTATTCGGCTGGACACTCTGTTTCCTGCTGGGAGTAATCCTTGTGATCTGGCGCCGTCGCTTCCTGGCGGAGACTCTCTCCCATCGCTGGCCGGCCAGCCAGCACGGATGGCGGCTCTGCTTGGCCATGCTCCTGTGTGTTGTGGCGGGAACCGTGGGCTATCCCAAGTTTGTCGTTGAGAACTTCAATGGAGATGCCACGGAAATCTTTGCCCCGGCCGAAAGTCTCCGGACCCATTGGATTCCTCATTGGGACCTGGAGGCCGACTCCCAATTTGGGCTGCCCATCATTGTGCCCCTCTGGGTCTACCACTACGGGATGCTTCCCTGGTTGCTGGCGCTTGGCCCCACCGAAGCCGCTGTCCGGTGGCCTCTGTTGGGATACCTGTTTCTGCTTTTTCTTGCCCTGGCCAGACTTCTCGATAGGAAAAGAGAGAAACCTTCTGGATTCCTCTTGGGCTACGTGGCTCTGGCCCTTCTCTTTACAACCCTACTGGTGGGTTACTATGGGGGGTACGATTCCTATGTCGCCGACGTGGCGGTGGGAGCGACCTATCTCTTCCTCGCCTTGCTGGTGGTGATCCAACTGTACTGCCTACAAGAGGGCCACACCGGACTCTGGATCTTATTCGCTCTGCTGGCGATCGGCACCCGATACTGGGCTCTCTTCCTCTCCCTGGCGATGCTGGCGGCTGCCTGGTGGAGAATACCCTCGCAGAGGCACCGGCTTGCTCGTGTCTTTCTCCTGTTAACGGTTGCCTTAGGGACGATCTCCCTGGGGGTCATCGGAATCGGGGGGGGGCGCGGTCACCTTCAGGCATGGGGGAAGGAGCTCTGGAATATCTACGGCCAGGCGTTTTGGTTGCCGTGGCAACATCCGGTAGAACTGCTTTCCTATCTGTTTCAATGGGCGCTGCTGGGAGGAATCTGGCCGTTGGGGGTTCTGGTTCTTTTCCATCGGCTTCCTCCCGCCGGGCAACTGTTGGCCTTAACAACCTTGGCCTATGGCGGATTCCTTGGCCTTGTCTCTCCGAACAGGCCGACGTTCTATGAACAGACGATTTTGGGCCTCCTGACGACGGCTACGGGAGGAGTTGCCCTTCAACAGGTCGAGCGGCGTCACTCGACCCTTCTGAAGGCGGGTGCTTCCGGAATACTCATCGGTCTTATCCTGATGGCGTTCCCCAGACCGGCTGCGGTCAATACCGCCAATCGTCAGCTGGGTAGAAATACGTGTATGCTTTTCCCAAACTATGAAGAAGCGATGAAACACGCCCGGATCGCACAGATCCTCTTTGAACAGGGCCGCATGGGATGGCACATCGACTACTCGGCCTGGGTCCATTATTCGACGGTCCATCCCCATCCGACGCAGCCCTTCCTCTACTATGTATCGGACCGGCCGGAGCAACCGGTCGAGGGAGCCATCTTACTGGCCGCTCATAATGGCAGCTTCTTCTTCGCCGCCACGAAAGAGGCGGCGGATGCCTTAAAGGCATGGAATCCCCGGCCGCGACCAAGGCGTGGGTGGCTTAGGGATCTCGGTTAGCAGCGTCCCCGCATCTGCGTTTTTGTGGTGATGCTGCTATACTAAGAAAGATGCCGTGGCGCATATTCTGGATGGCAGTGGTCAATCTCCCCTTCCTCCTGCTCCTCCTGCCGACACCCTTGCGTTTGCCTCCCGAAGGGTTCGCTCCGATCGTTTCGTTATGCCTCTTCATCCTTCCCGGCCTGGCATGGGTGACCGTTCGGTCGGAAGAATCGATGGCCTCTGTTCTGATCCGGGTCTTCGCCGGATCGGTCGGCGCGATGGCGGGGGTGATCGTCCTCCTCAAGCTCCTGGGGATGACCCCGACCCTCCAGAGCTGGCTGATCTTAAGTCTCCTCGTGGTTAATGGGGGACTGCTGCGCAAGACAACGAACGCAAACGGGAATCTCCTCTGGCAGCGCTGGAAGCGGGCATCCCCTCGATGGCTTCTCCTCGGATCGGCCTGTCTGCTCCTCTACGCCCTCCTCTTCGCGTGTGCCCTGGTTCTTGTCCCTGCGTCAATGGAACATGATTGGGAAAACCAGAGTACGGCCTACGGACTCCTCCACACCCTGACCCCCCTCACGGTCACCGATCGGGGGCTGCTCTATTATTTCAGCGACCCTCCCTTCCTCAGTTTCCAGATCGGTCTGGTGGCGTTGGCCCGGGGAACCCTGGATTCGTTTTCGTACCACTACGAGAGTGCCAAGGCCCTGAAAGAAAAGCAGGGCGTTTTTCCTGCGGAGCCGGCGATGCGGGAAGCCGTTCACAGAAGCCAGCGGCTTTTTTTAGAGGATCCCCATCTCCTTGAGACGAGGGCCCCCACCGTCTTTTTCGCTACGGCGACACTCCCTCTTCTGTTTTCCCTTCTCCAAGAACTGACTCAATCACCCGGCTTAAGCGCCCTGGGGTGTCTGTTGTACTTCACCTTTCCGGAGGTTCTGGTTCGATCTTCAAACGGTGGGTCCCAAGCGATGGCGGCCTTCCTTCTGCTGATCATGGCCCATGGCTTTTACCAGGGTGATCGGAAGCTCCTTCTGTGGGGGAGTTTCTTGGCAGCCCTGGCGAGGAACAAGCAGGTGGGGATCCTCCCGCTGGCTATCGTCCTGTGGGTGGGAAGCCGGAAGGCCTTGGGTCCTCTTCGTGCGCGTCTTAAAGCGCTGGCCATTCACCCGGCTTGCGTCGGATACCTGATGGGGACGCTCGGCTTCGTCGGATATGGCCTGTGGATTCATCCTCAGGCCTTTTGGATCGACTTCGTGCGTGGGCACTTCTGGAATCGTCTGCTCCACATCGACACGGTGGGCAGTTATCCCTCCGTCCTTCGGCTCTGGTGGCAGTACCATCAGGCGCAGGGATTTCCCTTTCTTCCCTTAGCAGCCGCAAGCATCGGCTGGCTGTTGATCCACTCATGGCGGCGGCGTTGCGATCAGGGGGTCATCCCCCTCTGGGCCATTGTCGGATCCGTCTGCTTTTCCCTCATCGACTGGCGGCAGACAAAACATCTGTTTCATATCACCCCGGCTCTCGTCGTGTCGGTGATGATCTTCACCGCCCACCAGAGAGGAGCGCGTCGGTGGGCTCTCCTCGGTTTAGTCGGGACTGTCATCCTCCACAACGTGGGGCGGATCGCGTCTTCCGGCGGCGATCTTTTGGGGCTCCACCCTTCCGGAGATTGGTGAGAGGATGCCCACTCAACGGATCCTTCTCGTGCGGCTGGGGTGTAACCGGCGGCACCGTCTAAAGCATCCCCAAGGGGTCCATCTGCCATTCACCCTGAAATACCTCCAGGCCCTCCTCGTTCGGCGAGGCTACTCTGTCCGGTTTGTGGATTGCCAAGCCGCGGATTGCTCTTTGGAGAGGTTGATCTCCCGAATCATCCGGTGGCGTCCTGATCTAGCGGTCGTCTCTTCCGCTCCGATGGAACGCGAGGAGCTTGCTGCCGTTGCCGCGGTGGTGCGACAGCAATGCCAGGGAGTCGCCATTGCCGTGGGCCAAGATGTCTCTCTGGACCCGGCCCATTATTTCAACGGCTCTTCACCTGTGGATCTGGCCGTCCCGGGAGAAGCGGAGGTTGCCTGCGCCGAGGCCGTCGACCGATTGCGCCGGGGAGAATCCCTTCAAAAGATAGAGGCCGCCTTTCAGGAACGACTGGAGCGTCGCGAATCGATCCTGGTGGATCGACCGGACCATCTGCCGTTCCCGATCTACGAGGAGAGTGAGCTGGCCCGCTACCCTCATGCCTATCCGGTGCCGATGTGGCGTCGAGCCGTCTGGGGACACATCCTGGCCAGCCGAGGGTGCCCCTACCCCTGCTCCTTCTGCACCCAGATGACCCGGGAGAGTTACGGGGCCCGCCCTCGCCTGCGGGACCCGGTCAAAGTGGTTGATGAGATGGAATATTTGAAAGGGCTCGGCGCTACGGTGATCGCTTTCGACGACGACAATCTGACCACAGACGCCGGCTTCGTCAAGGCGCTGTGCCGCGAGATCATTCGGCGAAAGATTTCCCTGCCTTGGATCGCCCATGCCCGGGTGGACAATCCCATCCCGGAGTTGGCTCCCTTCATGAAACGGGCCGGGTGCGCCCTGCTGCGGTTCGGCATCGAGTCGGCCTCCCCACGGATCATCCGGAAACTGAGGAAGGGGGGCATCTCGTCCTCTTGGCGATCCATCACGGAACAGGCCATCCGGGCGGCTCACTTCGAGGGAATCCCGACCTTAGGGTTATTCATCATCGGCAACCCCACCGAGACGGAGGCGGAGGTTCTGGAGACGTCCCGGTTCGCCCTGGAGCTACCCCTGGATTTCGCCCAGGTCCATTTCTTTACCCCCTACATCGGATCGGGCGCCTATGAAACCTTCCGGGAACAAATCCCACCGGCGGTTCTGGCGGAGCAGCATCATTACCGCACCCCTTTGGTCCATTTCTCAGGGATTCCCACCCGACGGCTGGCCGAGTTGCGGACGACTTTCTACCGCCGCTTCTACGGACGCCCCCGTTGGGTGATCCGACACCTGAAGCGATACGCCGGCTTCTACGTGGCGAATCCCCAGGCCCTGTGGAAACTTTTCAACGACCGGAGGATCTTCCTCACATGAAGAGATTGAGGAGATTTCTGTTGACCGCTGCTTCCCTGCTGGCTGCCCTGCTGGTCACGGAGGGAACCCTTCACCTGGTCGCCCCCGACTTGGCGCCTCCTTCTCTGCAGGCGGAGCCGATCTTCATCGAGAAGCAAGGGATCGGGTACGAGCTTCGGCCCTTCGCCCGGATTGAGTTGGAAGATGAACAGGGGAAGCCGGTTTGGGAACGGCTTAACAGCGACGGGTTCCGGGGACGTGAATACGCGATCCCCAAACCGGAGAAGATGCTTCGGATCCTGACCGTTGGAAATTCTGTGGTGCAAGGAGGGACTCCTTACCTCTCAACCTGGCAGCAGGGGCTCAAGAGGAAGCTTAAATCCTTCTTCCGCTCCGGCCATTACACCGAAGTGGAGGTGATCAACGCCGGAGTGGGCGGCTACTTTTCCTGGCAAACGCTGCTGCGGCTCAGGGACCGTGGGTTGAAATACCAGCCGGATTGGGTTCTGGTGATGGTGGGCTGGAACAACATGTTGGCCTCTTCGCTGGATTCTTGGAAGCCGCGGATGAGCTTCTTCGAGGCGGCGAAAAGGGCGGCCCGGACCGCCTTGCCTGAACGTCTCTACACCACTCAGCTGATCCGTCAGCTTTTGCTCCGCACCCGTTTCTTCGTACGAAACCGATTCTCTACAGGGCCGCCGACCCACCCCAGCCGGATTCCGTTCAACGAGGAGGCCCTCCTTCGATACGAGAGAGACCTGGAGCGGATGTATCGATCGGCCGCCAAAAAAGGGAGCCGGATGGGTTTGATTACGGCGCCGATCGTTTTAACCCCAGACCTGCTGGAAGACGAGGAGATTCATCGGAAAATGGCCAGTTTGTACCTCCATTTCCCGCTGATCGGCCCGGATCTGCTGGCCTGGTATGACCGATATCTGGAGGCCCAGCGCAGCTTTGCCGTTTCCCATCCGGACGTCCTTCTGGTGGACGCGGCCCGGATCTTCTCGTCCGTGGGAAAGGAGGAGCGGCTTCGGATGTTCGACGATTTCATCCACTTGACGCCCTACGGCAACGAGGTGCTGGCCAAGGTGATCTTTCAAGTCCTGAGGGAGAGCGGCCGGATCGGCCAGCCAGAAACGTGACCCCCCTGCCGCGCCGCCGGGTCTTGCTTCCCCTGCCATTGGGGAAAACCCTTTCGATGCTCGGTGAATCTCCCCAGGGTGATCGGGCCGTGGCTTCATTTGAAACTCGGATGGCCGGAATCCTGGGTGTGGATCACGCCGTCGGGGTCAGCTCCGCCCGGATGGGGCTCTGGCTGACAGCCCAGGCGCTGGGTTTACGACCGGCGGATGAGATCCTCTGCTCATCCTACAACTTCCACGTCATCCCGGAAACTCTCCGGGCCGCGGGGCTGGTCCCGATCTTCGTCGATGCCGATCCGGAAACCTTCACCTTGAACCCGGATCTGCTCTCTGGGGCCCTCTCGCCGCGCACCCGGGCGGTGCTGATCACCCACCTGTTCGGGCAGCCCTGCGACATGGAGCCGATCCTGGATTTCACCCGGCGGCACGGACTGATTCTTCTGGAGGACTGCGCCCATGCATTAGGGGCTGCATACCGCGGGAAAAAGGTCGGCTCTTTTGGAACCGCCGGCTTCTTCAGTTTCGGGGCCGGAAAGAACCTTCCCTGTTTCGGTGGGGGGCTGGTAACAACGAACGATGAGGGGCTTTACCATCGGCTCCGGGATCGGGTCGATCAAGGGAAGGCCCCTTCCGGGGCGCGGCTCTTGATCGAAATCGCCAAGACCACGGCCCTGGCGCAGGGAACAGGGCCGATTGGGTTTCGCTGGGTGGGCTACCCGGCTTTAAGGATCAGCGACGCTCTGTTCCCCGGTCTGATCGATCGGTGGATGGAAGAACATGGCCCGTTCGCCTTTCGACAAGGCGGGGACAGTCCCCTTGGCAGGAGGGACAGTCCCCTTGGGAGCTGCCTGCTGGGAGCGGGGCGGGGACAGTCCCTGGGGCGGGGACAGTCCCTCTGGCGAGCTCAGGGCGAACGGCTTGGGCTGGCGAATCTTCAAGCGGCGGCCGGGTTAGCTCAACTTCCTCAACTCGAGGAACAGAATCGACGACGTCGGCAGAATGCGCAGTATCTCAAAGGGCATCTGGAGCCGCTGGGGCTCCGATTCCAAAGGGCCCTGCCGGAAACCGAGTCAACGGCCCTCTACTGCCGCATGCTGGTCCCCGAACGGGAAACGTTTCGACGGATGCTGCTGCGTTTAGGAATCGACACGAAGCGGGACGACATGACGAATTGCGGGGGATCGAACTTCCCTGTCGCGGCCTACCTGACTCGAACCGGGCTGGAGCTTCCCAACGGCCCGGACCTAACCCAGGGGGACTTGGACCGGGTGATCGATTCCGTCAGCCGGGTCCTCCTGAATCTGCGCCACAGGACCAGCAGCAACGTCAATCCGGTAATGACTCCCCCCACTCCTACCGCCGTCGGGAAATAACTTAAGCCGATCTCCCATTCGCCCGGTGGAACCGGAACGCCAAGGACCCCTTTCATCCATTTGACCTTCTGAATCGGCCCATGAACGACCCTCCACCCAAGAGCGAAATTCTGATTGATCACCAGAAAGTCGAGCCGATCGGTCTGAACCGAAACTCGGAGCCGGTTCGGGCTCCAGAACTGAAGCGCCGCCCGGCCCGGCCCCTCCTCCAGGTACACCTCTCCCCGATATCCCGGATCCCCAACCACCTTGGTCCTATCACGCAAGCGCATCGGAAGAATGGCATTCACGGTGCCGCGCCCTCGAAGAAATTCCAGGAACATCTGTCGATGAAACGGTTCCTCGACGTAATCCTGCGGGGATAACCCTTCTAGGGTCCATGCGGTTCGAAGTTGCTCAAACTTCCCTGAGGAGGTATCGGCGACAGGTGGTTCGCTGAACAAACCGTTGAATTTGGCTTGATTGACCAGGAGCAGCTCCCCTAGGACGCCGAGCGCCAGCAGGCCCAAGAGGGGGCTGAACCGTGGACATCGTTCCAACCATCGGGTAAGTCCGATGGCGGTAACAACCGCTAGGCTCAGCAGGCAGAGGATGATAAAGCGAAAGGGGACGTGGAACGATCCCAGGACGGGGAGTCTTTGGAAGAAGGGGAAGAGCCCCAGAGGATCGTTCTGTCCGAAGGCCAGGCCGAGACTGAGTATCCCCGGGATGAGGAAGATCAAACCTTGGCGGTTGAGTCGAAAGAGACTTAACGCCCACAGTCCTAAGGCAAGTTTGCCGACGTAAGCGTTGTACTCCCAAGAACCCAGTCGGTCGCGGAAGAAAGGCTGCATCTGGAAGTGCGGCGATAAAAGCGCATCTCGAAGGGTACGAAGGCCGCAACTGGAAAAATCGGGTGGGACTGGGATTGCCTGAAGAAAAAATTCCGCTAACGGTAGGAGCTTCATTGCGCCAAGCCCCAAAACCAGTCCCCCGATAATGAACAGTTCCTGAATCGGCTTTGCGGTACGCTTCAGACAAGCCAGGCTGAATCCTAAGAGGATAAGGAACCCGATGCACAGGAGAAACGGATAGGGGCCCCCCGAAAACAGCAGCAAGGCCGTCAGCCCGCTGGTCAGCAAGATCTTGCGTTGCAGAAAACAAAGGACAACCCAAGGCAAGAGAAAGAAGGTCAGATGATCGATGTGCCCTACCGCCAGATGGGCGGCCATGTGTCCGTTTAAACCCCACAGACCCGCGGCAAGCAGTTGCGTCCACGGGTGACACCGGAGGAAGCGAGTCAAGGCCACCATCCCAACCATTCCGACAACCATATATAGGACGACGCATAGTTTTAAACCGACCACGGAACCAAACAAAAGGACCGGCAGGAAGAATGGGGAAAGGAAGCCGGACTGTGGGTAGCCAAGCTCAGGGACACCCCCGGCAAGATAAGGATTCCAGAGGGGAAACTGATGGAACTTCAGCAGCGTGATCCGCGGAATCTCGTACCAGGCGTAGAACTGCGGCCAATCATGGATCCCCCACCAAGTCGGATGTTGCCAGATCGGCCAGGTGAAGACAAGGCCAGCCACCGCGCAGCCGGCCCAAATCTTTAGGATACCAGATACCCTCCGAGGAGACGAAGCCGCGCGGGCAGCAGCCGCCATCCTCCGCGGAGCAACTGACGAAGGTGGGTCAGGAGAACCGAAGGGCTAAAGTAGAACTTTCGGATGTATCGTCGGACCTGCCGCTTGAGGGACGGATCGAAGCTCTGGTCGGCTGGCGGCAAGGCCAGAAATCGTTGGGATCCGGCAGGATGCGGGTCGATTTCGTCATGAGGAGAGGCGACGTGGAAGGAGACATAGGTTGGATTGAGTTCCTTAGCGAAACGGATCGTCGCCCGCATCTCCTCGGAGGTCTCCCCCTCAAAGCCCAGCATGAAGAAACAGAGCGTTTCGATCCCCGCCCGTTTCGTTAACTGGATCGCCCGCTGGGCATCGGCCAGGGTGGCCTTCTTCAGGGTCTGATCCAGAATTCGCTGGGAGCCGCTCTCTGCCCCGAAGTGGATCAACCGGCATCCGGCCCTCTTCATCTTAGCCAGAATCTTCTCATCCACATCGGTGACCCGAGTCTGGCAGCACCAGTGCAACCGGTACGGCCGTTCGATGAGGGCGTCGCAAAGTTGCTCCACGTATCGTCTGTTGACCAGAAACTCCAGGTCGTAGAAGTGGATCGCCCGAACCCCATGGTCCCTCACGGCGGCATCGATCTCAACAAGGACACGATCCAGAGAGCGCCGTCGTAACCCAGGGCCATACATGACATCCTTCGCGCAGAAGGTGCACCGAAAGGGACACCCCCGGGCCGTTTCCACCAACATAAATCGATCCCCCAGCAGTTCATACCGGTATCGGTCCAGCGGAAGCCGATGCCACGCCGGCAGCGGAAGCTGATCCAGCGCCGTCAAGGGCCTCGCGGGAGTGGAGACCGTTTCCCCGTTCGACAAAAAGGTCACCCCCTTAACTGTCTCGATCCGGTCGGTCAGGCACAGATCTCGGACGGCAAACTCCGGTTCCCCCTGAATGACTGCCCGGACTCCGGTCAGCCGCAGCATCGCCTCCGGATTCACGGTCCCGTGCTGCCCCATCAGGTAAACTTCTGGGCAGACCTCTTTGGCCAGCCGGGCCGCTTCGACGACCGGGGTGAGGTTCAGATTCGGGCAGAGCCACCGATCCAAATCGGAGGAGGTGATGAAGATTTTATCGAAGCCGCGAAGACGGCCAGCCATCCTCTCTCCTGAGAGGCGCTCGGCATGAGCATCCAGAATCTGCGCACCGATCCTCGCCTCTTCCAAGAGCGAGGCGCTGTAGGCCAACGAGAGCGGAGGCCAGATCCGGTTGTAGGTCGACTCTTCGCGACTGATCGGATACGGCCAGCAGGGCTTCAGGAGCAGCGCCTTCATTGCGCGTGCCCGTTGGCAGCCCATTGCCACTTCATCCGGATCAGCCCCCATCCCATCTGGAGGATCGTCGAGGGCAATCGTACCCGGCTGTCCGGACTCTCCACCCACCGGACCGGAATCTCCTGGATCCGCAGGCGCTTCCAGTGGGCGCGCAGGAGCAACTCCGTATCGAAAAACCATCCCCGACTCCGTACCTCCTGCAACAAGGGTAGGATGGCTGCCCGGCGCATCGCTTTGAAGCCGCACTGCGCATCGATAAAGGGGGGGTGAAAAAGCCATCGGAGGAATCGGTGATAGGCCCGAGAGAGAAATTCCCGCTTCCGGCTACGGATGACCTGTGCGCCGGGAATACGGCGAGATCCGATCGCCAAATCGGAGCCTTCGTTCAGCCGCTCCAAAAGGAGGGGGAACGCTTCCAAATCGGTGGCAAGATCCAGATCCATATAAGCGACAATCTCGGCCTGGCTCTGGCTCCAAGCGAATCTCAACGCCCTTCCGCGGCCCGACTGAGCCAGGTGGAGGGCTTGGACTTCGGGATAGATCTGCACCAGCTCCTCAGCGATCTGTCGGGTTCGATCGGTGGAACCATTCTCGGCAATCAGAACCCTCCAAGTCTTCAGGGGCAGGCGCTGACAGAGGAAGGTTCGGAGGGTTTCGATCCCGGATCGGAGGCGATACTCTTCGTTAAGGACCGGGACCACAATATCGATGGAAGGAAAGGGCGCCACTGCTCTTATAATAAGGGGCGTGAACCCAAAACTCAAGGTGTTGCTCACCTGGGGGCTGGCCCGAGTTCTGAAGGGGATCCTGGAGCCGATCTTCTGGCTGGCGGGCCGGCGGGGCCTCTTGGAAGTTCGGCGGATCCTCTTTATCGCACTGGACAACCCAGGTGACGTCCTGCTGGCCGCCCCCTGTCTGACCGCTCTGAAAGAACGGTTCCCTTCGGCTCAGATCACCGTACTCGCAGGTCCGTGGAGTGAATCACTGGTTGCGACCCATCCGGCGGTCAGCCGGCGGATTATTTACTCCGCTCCCTGGTTCAGGCGCTATGTGTCCCATCTGTCCTACCCCCCATTTCGGCCTATGCGGGATTTCTTCCAGTGTCTCTGGCGGCTTTGGCGCGATCGGTTTGACCTGACGGTCGACACCCGCGGAGAGGCCTGGCATATTCTCTTGGCTTACCTCAGTGGCGCTTCCCTCCGGGTCGGATACGCCCTCTGGTCCGCCATCCACGGACCGACGGCAAAGGAGTTGAGCCCTCTGCTGACCCATCCGGTCCCTTACCCGTGGGACCGTTGGTCCGACTGGCACCGGGTTGATTTCAACCTGCGCGTCGTATCGGCTCTAGAAGCGGCCCCTTCCGATCGATCCCTCGTTCTTCCCATCCCCCCTTCCACCCAGCAATGGGCGCAACAGCTTCTCCAAAGCGCCGGGGTGAAGGCCGATGATCTTCTGATCGGGCTTCAGCCGGGGGCCAGCTCGGAGAAGAAACGCTGGCCTGTGTCTCGTTTCGCAGAAGTGGCCCATGCCCTCCAGCAACGGTGGGGCGCCCGATTTCTTCTGCTAGGGGGCTCCGCGGAACGGGACGTCGCCGAGGAACTCCGCCGCCAAGTGGAAACTCCCCCGATTTGCGCTGTCGGGCAAACCTCTCTTCTCCAGGCAGCCGCCTTGGTCCAGCGCTGTCATCTCATGATCTGTAATGACAGCGTCTTCACCCATATCGCCTCGGCGTTGAAAATCCCCGTCGTGGTTCTGAGCCGTCATCCCTCCCACTTTTACGCGCCGTATCACACTCCCGGGGTGGCAATGACCCATCGGCTGCCGTGCATGAATCGGGAGCGCCCGGATGGCTGCGAATGCCCTTTCCCCGAATACCGCTGTCTCCAGGCGGTAACCGTCGAGGAGGTCCTGGCGGCGGCAGAGAAGCTTTTGTCCGCTGGGCTTCTCGTCCACTCGTGATGCGGATCGGCATCGATCTGCGGGCCCTCCAGTGCCCCAGCCGATTCATGGGGATCGGGACCTACACCCGGCATCTGTTGGGATCCCTCCACCAAGCCAAGGGCTCTCACTCGTTGATCCCTTTCGCCCAGATTGACCCGATCCATTCCAACGGAAAGAACCCTTTCCTCCAACAGGAGTTGTCCCAAGGCGGCTTCTGGATTGATGGGCTCGGCTCCTTCCAACGCCAGTGGGCCCGCCATCGGCTGGACCTGTGCCACATCCTGGAGATCCTTCCCACGATCGCCGTGACCGACCGAACGGTGGTGACTGCCTATGACTTGATCCCGCTGATCTTTCCAAAGGTCTATCTGGCCTGGCACCGGATCCACAACTGGAACCTCCGGAGTTACTTTCGGTCCCTGAAAAAAGCGGGAAAGATCATCGCCATTTCCCAACAGACACGCCAGGATCTGATTCGGCTCCTGAGGATTCCAGAGGACCGGATCGCGGTCATCTATCCCGGCATCGCCCCAACCTTCCGTCCCTTGTCGGACCCAGCCCTCCTGCAGTCGGTACGGGCCCGCTATCGGCTCGAAGACCGGTACATCCTGTACGTGGGATCTTGCGATTGGCGCAAGAACCTTCCTGGCCTGCTGAAGAGCTTTTCCCGATTCTGCCGACAAGGAGGGCCGAAGGATGTTCAACTGGTTCTGGCAGGTAGGGTTTCCGAATCGAGGGGAAAGCGGCTGCGCCGGCAGGCGGCCGCTTTAGGAATCGCCCATCGCCTGCGCCTGCTGGGCTACGTTCCGGAAAAGGATCTGGTCACCCTGTACAGCGCCGCATCGATGCTGGTTTACCCTTCCCTGTATGAAGGATTCGGATTCCCCCCCCTGGAGGCGATGGCCTGCGGGACTCCGGTGATCTGTTCGAGAAACTCCTCGCTGAAGGAGGTGGCCAACGGCAGCGCCCTCTCGGTCAATCCTCTCGACATCGAGGCGCTGACGGAGGGGATGCGCCGTCTCACCCTGGATCAAGACCTACGTCGAACCCTGATCGAAAAGGGGTTGGCCCAAGCCCGGAGATTCTCCTGGGAGGAAACCGCCCGGCAGACGATCGCCCTTTACGAACGGATCGGGGCCCGATGAACTCACAGGCCTTTCCCCTCTTCAATGCCCGGAGAGTCGCCCGGTGTAAGACCGCATCCCACTGGGCTGGCTTCGCCGTCGCCTTGGGGGGGGCCGCCGTCCTGGTGGGCCGGATGCTGGACCTGCCGCTTTTCAGGGAAATCCTCGCCCCCATGAAAACGTTCTCCGCGCTCGCCTTCCTCTTGACCGGGCTATCCCTGGGCTGTTACCCGCAAGAGCTTCCTCCCGCCTCGGCGATCCGGGGAGCTCAATCCCGGCTCTCCCTTGGGTGCGCGAGCATTCTCCTGCTCATCGGGGTATTCACCATCAGCGAGTATCTCCTGGGCGTAGATCCCCGGATCGACCCGCACCTCTTCGGGAGCTCAGTCCGAATGGCTCCGAACAGCTCCCTCAATTTTCTCTTGATCGGGCTGGCCCTCCTTCTCCTGGATGTCCAGATCGGGCGCCGGATTCGACCGGCCCAGCTCCTGATCCTGGTGGAAGGGCTGATTGCCCTCCTGGCGCTGATCGGCCACCTGTACGGGGTGCGCCCACTCTACGGAATCGTTCCTTACGCGATGATGTCCGGGCCCTCCTCCGTCCTGTTCCTCCTGGCCTTCTTCGGCGTCCTGCTCGCCCGGCCTACCCAAGGGCTGATGGCGGTGGCCATGAGCGAAGGCCTGGGGAGTCTGATGTCCGTCATCTTGCTCCCTGCGGCTTTGATCATCCCGCCGATCCTGGGTTGGCTGCGATTGGTCGGCCAGCAGGCCGGATGGTATGGCACCGAGTTTGGAGTTGCCCTCCTGGTTTTAGCGGTGATCGTGCTCTACGTCACCTTCATTCTCCCTGTGGCCCATCGGCTGAATCGGATCGACCATATGCACAGGGATGCCGAAGAGCAGCTCCGTCGGGCCCACCGGGAGTTGTCGCTTCGCCACGACACCCTGTTGAGCCTGCTCTCTGATCTTCAGGAGGCGAACGAACGGCTGAAGGCGACCCAGCTCCAACTGGTTCAGGCGGAGAAGCTGGCCGCGACCGGAAAGCTGGCCAGCGGGATCGCCCACGAGGTGAAGAACCCGCTGACGATCCTCCTGCAGGGGGTGAATTTCCTTGAACGGGACGTTGAAAATCCCTCGGAGAAATCGAAGGAGGCCCTCCGAATGATGAAGGAGTCGGTCCTTCGGGCCGACCGGATCATCCGGGGGCTGTTCGATTTCTCCAGGCCGACCACACCCACCCTCCGGGCCCACCCGATCGAGTCGGTGATCGATGAGGCGCTGGTCCTCGCGCAGAGGCAGGTGGGCGGGGACACCGCCCGTTTAAAAAAGGAGATCGCCCCTGACCTCCCCCTGGCCCTGATCGATCCGGACCCGATGAGACAGGTTTTCCTGAACCTGTTCTTAAACGCCTATCAGGCGATGCCCGATGGAGGAGATCTGGTCATCCGCTGCGCCTCAAAACTCCTCGATCGGTCGGGGCACCGGGTCGGGAATCGGGCCGACGATTTCTTCCGGGTGGGAGAGACGGCGCTTGTCGTCCAAGTGGAAGACGCCGGCTGCGGCATTCCGAAGGAGATCCTCGGAAAGGTGTTCGATCCGTTCTTCACCACCAAGCCGCCTGGGCAAGGAACCGGCTTGGGGCTGTCGGTCACGCGGGCGATCGTGGAAAGCCACCGGGGCTTGTTATCCATTGAGAGCGAGCCGGGGCGCGGCACGAGGGTCACCGTGACCTTGGCCGTAGCTAAGGATCCAACGAAAGGGGAAGAACCGAATGCGCGCTAAGAGATTGATTCTGGTCATCGACGATGAGGAGCATTTCTGCAAGCTGATGAAGTGGAACATCGAATTGACCCAGGAGTATGACTGCGTCGCCGCCAACAACGGAGAAACGGGCTTGGAAATGGTCAAGAAACAGAAGCCGGACCTGGTGCTGTTGGACATCATGATGCCGGGGATGGGAGGGCTGGAGGTCCTCAAGCGGATCAAGGCGATCGCCCCGGAGACGCCGGTGGCGATGGTGACCGCCGTCTGGAGCGACGAGGAGGGAAAACGCTGCTTCGAAGCGGGGGCCTTTGAGTATCTGACCAAGCCGGTCGACTTCGAGCATCTGAAGGTCTCTCTCTTGTCCAAGCTGTTTTAATGTGCTAGCATGGGTTCCCTTCCCGATAGAGCCACCCGTAAACGCCAGGAGATTCTTAAAACCCTCTGATGCCTGAGGAAACTTCCGCTCCCGAGTCCCGCGGTCCGATGATGCATTACGTGGAGCTCAACCTCCGGGACTACTGGCGGATCTTTCGGAAACGCCGCTGGATCGCCCTCGGGGTCGGTTTCCTCGTGTTGGGGATGATCTACGGTTCGGCCCGCTCCCAGACCCGTGTCTACGAAGCCAAGGCGGTGATCCGCCTCCTGGAGCAGGAGTCGATGGGAAGGGGGTACATGGGATTCCTGGAGGGCTCCGCGGAAACCGAGATCTCCTCCTTCGCCCGGGTGATTGAGAGCCAGGGAATCCTGGAGCGGGTCGTCCGGGAGCTGCCCTTGGTGGAACCAGGGGCTCCGGAGGACCGGGTGGAGTTCTACACCCGATCCCTCCAGGGACAGGTTTCCACCCGGATCGTGGAGGCGGGTCACTCCTTGACGAACCTGATTGAGATCAAGGTCAGCGACACCAACCCCCAGCGGGCCGCCGACATCGCCAACAAGGTCGCTCAGGTCGCCATTGAGGAGGACTTGAACGAGAAGAAGCGCAAGGCGAAGCAGGTCCGGGTCTTTGTCGAGCAGCAGTTGTCCGAAGCCCGAGATCGCCTGCGCCGCGTCGAGGAGGCGATGGCCCGATTTAAAGAGAAGGAGGCCCCGGCCGGATCCTCGACGGATCTGCTGCGCAAACTCCAGGATCTTCAGGCGCAGAGGGCTCAACTGAACCAGATCTACACTCCGCAGCATCCGGATATGCAGCGGCTGGAGGAGCAGATCGATCGCACCCGGAAGGAGCTGTCGAAGCTGTCCGCAGGAGAGCTGGAGTTCGCCCGGCTGGGCCGCGCGGTGGAGATCAACACCGCCCTTTACCGGGACCTGGAACAGCGCCTGGCCGGAGCTCGGATCGCCGAGGCGGAGCATGTGGGGGGGGTGGTCGTGATCGACTCGGCCCTGCCCAACATGGCTCCCGTGGCTCCCAACGTCGGATTCTCGCTGGCGCTTGGGCTTATTCTGGGAACCTTCGCCGGCGGAATCTCCGCCCTCCTGGTGGAGCAGCTCGATACCTCCATCGGAACGATCGAGGATGTCACCTCCATCATCAAGGTGCCGGTGATCGGGGTCATCCCCCACTTCATCGTCTTCGAGGAAAGCGCCAGGGCGCGCAAAGGGAAATACCGGCGCTTCACCTTGAAACATCTCCGGCGGCAGACGCTGGATGAAATCCACACCCGGCTGTACAGCCACTTCTATCCGAAGTCCCCGATCACGGAGGCCTTCCGGACCGTGCGAACCTTCCTGCGCAGAGACCCGAATCGGCGGATCATCCTGCTGACCAGCACCATTCCCCGCGAGGGGAAGACCACGATTCTGATCAACCTGGCGGTGGTCTGCGCCCAGGCGGGGGACCGGGTGCTCTTGGTTTCCCTGGATCTTCGCAAGCCGCAGATCGCCCGAACCTTCGGGGTGAAGCGGGCCTTCGGGATCAGCGAGGTCCTGGCCGGCGCGGTCCCGGTGGAGTCGGCGATCAAGCGATTGTCCGACGTGGTGATCGCCGGGGGCTTGAGCATGGACGACGTCCTGAAGACCCCGGGTCTGGACAACCTGTCGTTCCTGCCGGCGGGGCAAATCCCCAGCAATCCGGCGGAGCTGCTGAGCTCCCCCCGCCTGGCGCAGGTACTGTCGGATCTCCGGGGCCGATTCGACCTGGTCCTGATCGACTCCCCACCGGTGCTGCCGATCACCGACGCCCTGCTGATCGCCCCGTACGTGGATGGAATCGTCCTGGTCTACCAGTCTGGGCGGACCGCCCGGGTTGCCCTGGCCCGGTCCAAGGACCAGTTGGAGGAGGCCGGGGGAAAGCTGCTCGGGGCGATCTTGAACGACGTCCGGCCGGAGGCGGAGATGGATATCGGCTATACCTACTACCATCGGTACCGCTACTACGGGCAGCCCGGCTCGTCGGAAGAAACCCTGCCCGGCGAGCCGGCCCAGGCGTAGGGCCGGGTGTACGAATCGTACTGGGGATTCAAGGAAAAGCCGTTCGAGAACACCCCGGACCCTCGCTTCTTCTTTGGCTCCCGGCAGCACCAGGAGGCCCTGGCCCGGATGCTCTACTGCATCCGGGAACGAAAAGGGGCGGGGCTGCTGACCGGCGCCTTCGGCTGCGGAAAGACGGTCGTGGGCTACACCCTTTTCCAGGAACTGAATCGGGAGCGGTACCGGCTCGCCTTCATCACCAACCCCCGCCTGAGCGCCGTGGATCTTCTGCGGATGATCCTCTATCGCTTAGGGACCATGGATCCTCCGGCCGGAAAAGCAGATGTCCTGATCGGGCTGGAGCAGCGGATCCAGGACAACGCCAAGGAGGGCCGCGACACCGTGATCGTCGTGGACGAGGCCCATGCCCTGGAGGATCCGGGCCTGTTCGAGGAGCTTCGGCTGCTGCTGAACTTCCAGACCCCGGCCGGTTTTCTGGTGACCCTGCTTCTGTTCGGACAGCCGGAACTGGCTACCCGGGTGGAGCAGAACAAGCCGCTGGAGCAGCGGATCGGCATCAAAAGCGCTCTGGGTCCTTTGGACGTTCGGGAGGCGGAGGATTACATCCGCCATCGGCTCCAGGTGGCGGGCCATTCCCGTCCGGAGACCCTCTTTACCGTCGAAGCGGTCCGGCTGATCCAGGAATCGACCGGAGGGATCCCCCGGCGGATCAACCGGCTGTGCGACATCTGCCTCCTGGCTGGAATGGAAAAGCAGCTGCTGGCCATCGACGGCTCCATTGTGATGGAAGAGGTCAAGGGCCTGACGGTCTGATGGTCGAATCTTACTGGGGATTGAAAGAGAAGCCGTTTGAGAACACCCCGGATCCCCGTTTCCTCTTCCCCTCCGCCCAGCACGAGGAGGGGCTCTCCCGCCTGCTCTACTGCGTCCGGGAGTCGAAGGGGGCGGGAATGTTGACCGGGGTCTTCGGCTGCGGAAAAACCCTTTTGAGCCGGGTTCTGATGCGGGAGCTGGAGAAGGATGTCTACCGGGTAGCCCTGATCGTCAACCCCCTGCTCAAACCGGAAGAGCTGCTCCTGGCCATCGCCGCCCAGTTGGGGGCCCAGGGGCTGCCTTCCACCCGGGCGGATCTCCTGCTCAACACGGTCCTGGCGGCTCTCACCGCCGTCCTGGAGAACAACGCCCGGGAAGGGCGGCGCACCGTGGTGATCATCGACGAGGCCCATGTGATTCATGACCGCTCCGTCTGGGAGCACCTTCGCCTGCTCCTGAACGCCCAGTGGGAGGACCGGTTCCTGCTGACCCTGCTGCTGCTGGGCCAGCCGGAACTGCGCTCCCTCGTCCAGGCCGACAAGCCGCTGGCCCAGAGAATCGCGCTGGGCTGTCATTTAACCGGATTTCAACCGGAGGAGACGGCCGCCTACATCCTCCATCGGCTGAAGGTGGCTGGTCATCCGGAGCCGGGGCTCTTCGCCCCGGAGGTGCTGCAGGTAATCCACACCAAGTCGGGGGGAATTCCTCGCCGGATCAACCAGTTGTGTGACCTGGCCCTCTTCGCCGGTTTCGGTCAACAGGCCACCCGGATCGACGAGGCCCTCCTCCGGGACGTCGCCGAAAGCATCGAAGGGATGTAAAATATCCCCTATGGATCCGGAACGGGAATTTAACCTATCGGATGAGCGTTTAACCCGGCGGCACGTGGTGGCGATGGACAAGGGGGCCTTAAGGCGCCTGATCGGGACCGCCTCTCTCTTCGCCATCGGCTACGGGGATGTCGGCTCCTCCATCTACTATGCTTTGGGCGTTACCGCTGCCTTCGCCCTGGGCGCGACACCTCTGGCGATCGCCATCGCAGGGATCTTCTTCATCTTTACGGTTCTCACCTACGCGGAGCTGTCGGCAGCGATCCCGGAGTCGGGGGGAGCTCAGGTTTTCGCCCGTCGGGCCTTTGGGGATGTCGCCTCTTTCCTCGCCGGATGGGCGTTGCTCTTAGACTACGTCTTGACGGCCGCGATCTCCGCCTACGCGGTGGCCCCTTACCTAAGTCACTTCTGGCCGGCCTTAAGACCTCTACCAGGCCATTTGGCATTTACCGTCCTGCTGCTCCTCGTCTTGGGAGGACTCAACGTCGCAGGAATCAAGGAATCGACCCGCGTCAGTCTGGTACTAGCCGCCCTGGGGATCTTAACGCAGGGAGCCATCGTCGTTCTGGGATTTGTACTGGCCTTCAACCTTCCTCATCTTCTCGGCCAGATCGAATGGGGAGTCGCCCCCACCTGGCAGAACTTGATCTACGGTGTCTCCATCGCCATGGTGGCCTACACCGGGATTGAGGCTGTTTCCCAACTGTCCGGAGAAACCCTAGATCCGGGTCGGAAGGTTCCCCGCGCTATGCTGCTTACCCTCGTAACGGTCTTAAGCATGTACCTGGGAATCTCGGTCATCGCTCTATCGGTCATGACCCCCCAGGAGCTGGGTCAGAAGTGGGTCAACGATCCGATGGCGGGGATTGCTGCCCACATGCCAGGAGTCGGCCCCTATCTCTCTCCCTGGATTGCTGTTCTGGGGGCCACGATCCTGATGATCGCGGCCAACGCCGGAGTGATCGGCGCCTCCCGGCTGGCCTACTCGATGGCCAACAATTATCAGCTTCCCCTCTTCTTCAATCGGCTGCACCCGCGTCTAAAAACCCCCTACCTCGCCCTGGGAGTTTTCACCGCCGTCTCCATCCTGGTGATCCTGGTCGCCCGGGAACTGAAGGTTCTGGCCGACCTGTACAACTTTGGGGCGATGCTCGCCTTCTCGATGGCCCATCTGTCCCTGATGGGCCTGCGCGTCAAGGAGCCGGAACTAGAACGGCCTTTCAAGCTTCCGCTGAACTTGCGAATCGCCGGCCGGGAGATTCCGATCTCCGCGGTATTAGGGTTCTGCGCCACCTTCACCGTCTGGTTGATCGTCGTCTTCACTCACGTTCACGGCCGAAACTTGGGCTTTGTCTGGATGGGCCTGGGAACGGTCCTGTACATCTGGTACCGGAAACAGTCCCACCTGCCGGTCATGGAGACGGTCGAGATCGAGAAGGTCCGCGTCCCGGAGTACCAGGCGTTGGCCCTCAAATCGATCCTTGTCCCCACGTTGGGAGGCCCCATGACTGAGAACCTTCAGGTCGCCTGCCAGTTCGCCCGGGACCAGGGAGCGGAGCTGACCGCCTTGTATGTCATCGAGATTCCAGCCACCTTGCCCCTGGACACCTTCCTGCCGGAGAAACTGGCGGTGGCCGACGCCGCCTTGAAACGGGCCATGGCGATCGGTCGGGAGTTTGGACTCCAGGTTTCCACTCAACTCATTCAAGCCCGCTCGGCAGGCCAAGCGATCGTGGACCTGGCCAAGGAGACGGGCTGCGACCTGATCGTCATGGGGACTCCTTATAAACGGAGTCCTGCTCCCTTAAGTCCCGCCGGCGGTTTGGGGGCGACGACCGACTACGTCGTCCGCAACGCCCCCTGCCGCGTCTGGATCTGCAAAACGACCTCCAGATGAGCCACTGAGGATGCCTATTCTTGGAATATCTCCATGGCTGAATGGATTCTTCCAACTCTAGGCCTTTGCTGTACGCTCATCGGTCGTGGCTCATTCCAGGGGAAGCACCACTGCCTGGTTCTCCCCCTGGGTTCCCCCTCTCCGGCAAAAGCAATCGGTGCCGTGGGGGGGGGGGGGGGGGGGGGGGGGGGGGGGGGGGGGGGGGGGGGGCGGCGCGGCGGGGGCGGGGGGGGGCGGGCGGGGGCGCGGGGGGGGGGGCCCCCCCCCGCGCCCCCCCCCGCGCCCCCGCCGCCCCCGCCCCCGCCGCGC
>CAZRTR010000003.1:0-59509 GCA_964603095.1 uncultured Planctomycetia bacterium | reverse complement strand
CCTTCCGACGGGCGGGCTCAAAAAATGGGCCGCTTCGCGGCGTTTTCAGGTTCAAGATGCCCCGGATAACGGGCTTCCACGGCGTAAGGAGTAAGCGAGCCGGCCTCGCGGATCTCCGGAGGGAAAGGGATGGCATTCCCTTGCAGGAGGCCAACAAGCGTTTTAATGTCGTGAACGAGAGGGAACTCTATGCGCTTAAAGAGAAGGACGGCCTTGAGAGCTTTCTCAGCTGATTGTTGAGCATGGAAGCACGCTTGCTCAGGAAGAATATCGTTCCGCTCTCCGGCGACACGTGCCAATTTAAGATCGCTCTCGGCGTGAACCAGCCAATCCTTGGGAGAACCGGGAGGGTCGCGTCTAAGCGGCGGATTCATAAACTACTTTTCCGGCACGTAATGCCTCTCGATAGACCAAACCCGGCTGCTCTCCCAACTCTTTCAGCCGCTTTTCCGAGATCACCAGGATATCCATTGGCATCGAAACGCTGTCCAGCGCTTGGCGGATCCGAACACTTTCTTTGCGCGGACTTTCGACCTCATCCTTTGTCACAACAAGGAAATCCACATCGCTGTGAATGTTCGTATCTCCCCGAGCAACGGAACCGAACAGAATGATCCTCTTCGGCTGTTCGAAAGCGATGATCTTCTGAACAGCTTCCTCGATCTTCTCCGGCGTTATAGCCCACAGTGGCGTCATGACGAACTCCGTCTGAGATTATACCATTTCTAATTCACGGCCAAAGGCGACCTGTAAACCCTCAGCAACCACTTGAAGGACCCTGTTTAGATCCGCCATAGCCGGCTGAGGGGACTGGGATAATCCTGGTATTCCGGAACAACGGCCAGCCAAAAGTCTGCAACCAGATACGTTTCATCTCACAGATCAATTGGTCTGTCGATCCTGTTGCTTGGCGTCGGCTTCCTTCTCGTCAGGCAGCTTCGGTTCAGGGAAAGTGCCCCAGTCTCTCCGTACCTGATGACATTTGAGACACTGATAGGTCATGGCCGAAAAGTGCTGATAGGCTGCTCCGTAGTTCCCGCGCCCAGCTTCCTGTTTCATCTGAGCTGCATGACGAACAAGTTCCGCCATCGCCTCCCATTGATCAGCCTCCTTCCCCACCTGGGGAGGAAACAAGCGAGACGCCGCATCTACGCTTTGCGCAAGTTCCTCAGCGTGGCGTTGGACAGCCCCAAGATCGCCTGCGAAGAAACCATCCAGTATCGCATGGATGCGCTGGCTCTGCCCTTTCATGACATTATGCGACCGCTTGAACATTTCCGTGATTTCCTCATCGGTCACGGGTTCCCCCGCATATCCAGGTTGGAGCAGAAGCCATGCACCAGCCACTGCCCCCCCTACGGCTGCCCACAACAGCCACCACACCCTCCTGCTACGCGTTGTCATTGTTGAGACGGCCCTCTGTTGTGTTCGCCAGCGCCACCTGCAACCCCTCCGCCAGCGCCTGAAAGACCAGCAGTGTGTCCGCCGATACCACGTCCCCACCTGGCTCAGAAAGTTCTATGTTCTCGGAACAACGGTCACCCGAATGACCGTAGGTAGATATGTTGTGCCATGCGGTTTACGCCCCGTACTGCGGCGGGCGGCCCAGTTCTTTGAGTAGGGCGTTGATTTCTTGTTTGAGTTCCACGACGCGCCCCTCTCGATCCATCATGATCTTCATGTCCCGTTCCAGGGCGTCTTTGTCTTTCCTGAGCGTCTCTTCGATTCGTTTGCGCTCGGTGATGTCCCGGATGATGGCGGCGAACATCGCCTCGCTGTCTCGCTTCCAGCTTGCCAACGACAGCTCTAGCGGAAACTCCGTGCCGTCTTTCCGCAGACCTGCCAACTCGACCGTCTGGCCGATGACCCGCGACTTTCCGGTCGTCAGGAAGCGGCTCATGCCTGCGGTATGGGCCTCTTTGAACCGCTCCGGCATAATCCGTGTGAGGGGCTGGCCGTGCATCTCCTCTGCGCTGTACCCGAACATGGACTCGGCTGTCGGATTCCAGTAGGTCACGCGCCCCTGCTGGTCAGCGGCCACGATGGCATCGCGGGAGGTCTCCACGATGGCGCGCAGGCGCTCCCGGTGCTCGCTTAACTGTGATTCCATCTTCCTTCGGAGTGTCATATCACGGACAAGCGCCAGCACCAACGGGCCGTTGCCCGCTGCCTCGAACGGGCCGATGGCGATGTCCACCGGGAACTCGCTGCCGTCCTTGCGCCGACCCCACAACTCCACCCCCCGCTGGCCCATGAGGCGCTTGGTCGGCTGCCGGACGTACCCCTGGCGCTGCTTGACGTGGTGCCGACGCAGGCGCTCCGGCATCAACATCTCAACGGGCTGGTTCAGCAGTTCGCCAGAGCCGTAACCGAACATGACCTCGGCTTGCCGGCTGGCCTGCACGATCCGACCTTCGTGATCGGTAAGAATGGCCGCATCCGGCAACAGTTCAAGAAGTGCTTGCATGCCCCCCCCCCCCAATGCGCTCAACCGACATCATCCACCTCCAGCATGTCTACCAACGGCACGCGGCCATCACCCGATGACTCGATCTCGCTCCAATCCGAACAATCATACCCCTCATGAGTCTAGGGTAGCCAGCGCCACCTGCAACCCCTCCGCCAGCGCCTGGAGCACCTGACTGGCGTCCTCCCCTGGCGCTTGTCGGGGTGGTTCAGAAAGTCCAGGTATTCCACCACTATGGTCAGCCGTAGGTTTGGAGAAATAATCTTTTCAACCTGTCTCCTCGGTACCGGGTACCACTATGCTAGCTCCCGGTATGGTCGCTGACCACAGGTGACTCCGCTACCCCAGATGGTATTTGGGCGCCCTTCCCAGCTCCTTCAACAGGGCGTTGACCTCCAGCTTCAACTCCACGACGCGGCCCTCCCGGCTCACACTGATTTCTTCGAGACGCCGCAGGCTCTCCTCCGCGAGCTTGCGCCCCTGCTCCCGCTCGACCCGAGGCGTCAGATCGATCGCGGTGGAGATAAAATAGGCCACCTCCCCCCGCCCGTCCCGGAGGGGAGAGATGGTCTGCTCCTCGTAGTACAGCTCGCCGTTCTTCCTCCGGTTCAAGAAGCGCGCATGGAACGACCGCCCGCTGAGCAAGGCCTTCCATAACCCCTGATAGAACCGCTGGTCGTGCTGGCCCGATTTCACGATGCGCGGGTTCTTCCCGATCGCCTCGGTCTTGCTGTAGCCGGTCGTTCTTTCAAAAGCCGGGTTGACGTAGAGAATGGTCCCTTTCCGATCGGTGATGACAACCCGCTCCGCCGCCTGTTCCATGGCGGCGCACGCCGCCAGCATGGCCTCTTCAGGGAATCCCATCGGCTAGCTCCTCCTTTCCTTTGTTTTTTCTCTCGGCGCGCCGACCTCTTTGACGAAGGTTCCGGCTCGGTACTCCCGGAAGGCGGTTTCCAGCTCCTCCTGGCTGTTCATGACGATCGGGCAGTACCAGGCGACCGGCTCTTTGAGCGGCTTGCCGGATACCAGCAGGAAGCGAACGGGCTTCTTGTCGGCCGCGACCAGCACGGTGTCTCCGTCCGACTCATAAAGGGCGATCTCCCCCTCCTTGCAGACGCACGACGGCTTCATGTCGAAATAGCTCTCCCCGATAACTTGCCGGTCGAACGGATTGCGCCCCGGATCAAAGTAGCCCTCCCCCTCAACGACGTAGGCGAAAACCTGTAGCCCGGCTTGACCGAATGCGTAAAGGTTTTCCCCGCCGGCAGTGAGACATCCAGGTACTCCGGATCGGTCACGATCTCCCGGACCGGCCCTTGCACGCCGCCTACCGCCCCGCAGATGATCCGCACCGTCGCTCCCTCGGGGGTCTTGACCGCCGGGATCTGCTGGGCGGTCACCTCCCGGTACCTGGGATCCATCATCTTCTGCTTCCGGGGCAGGTTCGCCCAGAGCTGGAATCCCCACATCCGACCGGTGGGAGATCCCTGCGGCATCTCCTGGTGGATGATGCCGATGCCCGCCGTCATCCACTGCGCGTCGCCCGGCCGGATGACGCCTTTGTTGCCCAGACTGTCCTGGTGCTCTACATCGCCGTCCAAGACGTAGGTGATCGTCTCAATCCCCCGGTGCGGGTGCCAGGGGAAGCCCCTGACGTAGTCATCCCGGTTGTCGGAATCAAAGCAGTCCAGCAGCAGGAACGGATCCAGCTGCGGCACCTGATGGAAGCCGAAGACACGCCGCAGCCGGACCCCGGCCCCTTCGATCGTGGGTATGCTCTTCCAGACCTTCTTGATTTGGCGCGCGGGTGCGCGTCTCTTCATAACCGATTCTCCAGCGCGAAAGGATGGCTCTCCAACCGAAAAAGAAAAATCCCAAGAAGGAGGGTGGCCCAGTCGAGCAGATAGGCCTGGCGGACGGTCAAGGCCAGCCCGGAGCCGAAGCAGCCGCACGATTCGGCCGCCTTGGGGCCGAAAACCGAACCGGTCAACACCGCCACGAAGCCCAGGGACAGCAGCGTCAGCAGCAGCGCGCCGGCCCGCGTCATGTAGCCGATGAGCAGGAACATCCCGCCCAGCCATTCCGCCCAAGGAACCGTCCGGGCCAGGAACGGCGCTAGAGCCGCCGGCAGGAGCGGATAATGCTCCAGAACCGCCTGGAAGTTGGCGGGGGGCTCCATCAGCTTCAAAAACCCGGCGTAGGCGAAGACGGCCCCCACAAGCGCCCGGGCGCAGAGGCGGACCACTAGGCTGCCGGTGGTTGAAGGGCTTCCTGGATCCATTTCTCCGCCTCCTGCTCGAACTGACGGGGCCCGACCAGGACATGGCCCTGGATGAAAAAGGCCGGAGTGGCCCGTACCCCCAGCGCCCGACCGGCGTTCAGATCCTGCTCCACACGCTTCAATGTCTCCGGATCGACGAACGCCATCGAGAAACGATCTTCATCCAAACCCAACTCCACGGCGAACTGGAGGAACGACTCCAACGGGTTCGAGGCGTTCATCCGTCGGGCCCGGTCTTGAAACAACCGATGGTGGTAAGGCCAGAATCGGCCTTGGGCGGCCGCCGCCTCGGCCGCCAGATGGGCCATCACCGAGCGGCGGTCGTTCGCCGCCGGGAAATGCCGGAACTCATACCGGATCTTGCCGGGGTATCGGCCGAGAAGATGAGCCAGGGTCGGCTGAACCTCATGGCAGGCGGGACACCGGAAGTTGCTGTATTCCACCAGCCGGACCGGCGCGGCCAAAGGTCCCTGGGTCCGGGCCATCTCTGAAGAGGAGAAGGAAACCCGGTGGGAGGCGGCGCGGCCCTGAAACAGCAGGATCGGCGCCGTCAAGAGCATCGCCAGAACCCACCCCGTCACCCAGTAGGACGCCCGTCGCAACATCATCTACGTTTTTGGCCGCGCCAGCGGCCAGTAGAGTGAAGTCCCTGTGGGACGGTTTTTAAGTCGACTTCCGTTTCTGCTCGTACATCGCGGCATCGGCCTTCGCCAACAGATCCTCCATGGAGATGGGCTGATTCGGGTCGTAACGGGCCGTTCCCACGCTAAGGGAAAGCTTATACCGGCGGTTGGGCCGGGCATTATGGATATCCAGGTTTCTCTTCAGCCGAGAGATCAGAAGCTCATCCGTCTCGGCGGTGTACTCGATCGCCATCGTTGCGAACTCATCCCCCCCGTAACGGGCCACGATGTCGGAATAGCGAAACGTCTCCTTGAAGATGGTGCCCACCTCGATCAGGGCCGAGTCCCCCTCCAGGTGTCCGAAGGTGTCGTTGATCCATTTCATCCTGTCCAGGTCGGCGAAGAGAACCAGCAGGGCCCGCTTGGTCCGGTCGGCCAGCTTGATCTGTTGCTTGGCCAGCGTGAGGAAGCCCCGTCGGTTGTTCAGACCGGTCAGATCATCGACGAGCGAGAGGGAGCGAAGCTCCTCCTGCAGCCCATGCCGCTCAACGGCGTAACGAAGCGCCCGAACCAGCAGCTCCTGGGTCACCTGCCCCTTGACCAGATAATCCTGGGCCCCGGAATGGACCGCCTTGACCGCCATCCCCTCATCCGCCACACCGGTCAAAACCACCACCGGCACGGCGGCCTGGGCGCGAACCTTAAGGAAGGTGTCCAACCCCTCGCTGTCGGGGAGCATCAGGTCCAGGAGGACCAGTTGGATTCCACCCTGGGAAAGTCGCTGGATGGCGAAACTCAGCCGGTCGGTCGATTCCACCTGGAACGGGATCGGCTTGGCCTGGCTCAAGGAGAGCTCCATGGCGGACCGAATGTCCGGATCGTCATCCACCAGAAGGATCTTGATTTCTCCTTTAGCAGACACGCAGCTCGGTCAGGGCCTGAGCGATATCGACGGCAGGGGTGCCGGTCACCGGGTCGTAGATCGGCATGCCGGCGGCGGTCGCCTCTTTCAAGGCCGGAACCCGCTCCTTCAACCGATCCTCGTAGGTCGGCAGGTCGATCTTGTAGAAAACTCCGATCGGAATCTTCTCGCCCCACTCCTGGGACTTCTGGAAGGCCTGGAGCATCTTCTGTGCGACTTCTTCCGGGTTGTTTGGATCATGCACAACCGGGTCGAACCCGGACTCTGCCAGTTGGTAGATCCGAGGGTTCACCTGTTTCCTCGTTCCGGTCGCCTCGTCCACCTCCAGCCCCTCGTACCACTCCTTTGTGTTGACCGTGTTGTAGGTGGGGCAGGGTTGAAGCACATCCAGGAGGGCCAGGCCCCGGTGACGGATCCCCTGCTGGATCAGCTCCCTTAAGCCCTTGCCGTCATAGGCGTAGCCACGGGCAATGAAGGTATAGCCGGCGGACAGGGCCACCGCCAGCGGGTTGATGGCATCGTTGATGTTTGGGCTGGGAAGGGATTTGGTCTGGACGTCCCGCTTCAAGGTCGGGGAGGCCTGCCCCTTGGTGAGCCCGTAAACCCCGTTGTTGAAGACCAGGTACAGCAGGTCCACGTTGCGCCGGCCGGTGTTAAGGAAATGGCCCGCCCCGATCCCGTAGCCGTCCCCATCGCCACCCAGAGAGATCACCGTCAGCTCCGGGTTGGCCAGCTTGGCGCCGACGGCGAACGGCAACGACCGGCCGTGCATGGTGTGGCAGCCGTAGGTCCGGACGAAATGGGGGGTCTTGGCGAAACAGCCGACTCCGGAGAAGAGGAGCACCCGCTCGGGCGCAAGCTCCATCTCGGCCAGGGCCTGCTGGATTGAGTTTAAGATCCCGAAGTCGCCGCAGCCCGGGCACCAGTCGTTGTGAACCTCCGTCTTATAATCCTGGGCCTTATACGCCATGGGTGAGCACCACCTTTGACTCGTGGGACTTGACGATTTTCCGGACCCCCTCGACCACCTCGTTCTGGGAGATGGCCCGGCCGTTCCATTTCAGGATCGAGGCATCCATCGCCATCCCGGTTCTCTCCCGGATCACCTGGGCCAATTGCCCGGAGAAATTCATCTCCACGTTGACCCTCCGCCGGGCCCGGGCCAGAACCTGCGCGACGAACTCGGTGGGGAACGGCCAGATCATATGGACCTGGAGGAAATTGACCCCGATCCCCTCCTCCTTCAGAATCTCCATCCCGTCCAGGATCGCCCCTTTGGGGGACCCCCAGGAAACCAGGGTGACGTCGGCATCCCGATCTCCGAACAGGTTCACCTTCTTCTCGATCGGGATCTCCCGGGCCGCCACCTCCAGCTTGCGCATCCGTTTCGTCATCATCCGGGTTCGGTTGTCCGGATCCTCGGTGATGTGGCCCAGCTCGTCATGCTCATCCCCCGTTTTCCAGAAGATGCCCCCCTTCTGGCCCGGCCGGCTGCGGGGAGAGATCCCGGACTCGGTGAATTTGAACCGCTTGTAGGTTCCTTCGCTGGCCACCAGCACCGCCAGCTCCTCATCGGAAAGGAGAAGACCCCGATCGATGTGGACACCGCCAAGATCGTACCAGGGCACGGTCTGGGTCGAGTTGGCCACCGCCTTGTCCCCCAGAACGATCACCGGGGTCTGGTACCGCTCCGCGTAGTTGAAGGCGTCGATCGCATCGTAGAAATACTCCTCCAAGTCGCCGGGAGCGATCACGAGGCGCGGAAACTCCCCATGGGACGCCGAGAGGGCGAACTTCAGATCCCCCTGCTCATGCCGGGTCGGCAGCCCGGTGGAAGGCCCGGCCCTCTGATAGTTGAAGATCACCACCGGCACCTCGTTCATCCCGGCCCAGCCCATCCCCTCCGCCATCAGGGAAAAGCCCGGCCCGGAGGTGGAGGTGGAGGTCCGGGCCCCGGTCACCGCAGCGCCGATCGCCATCGTGATGGCGGCGATTTCATCCTCACTCTGAACCACCATCACGCCGAACTCCGGATGGGATTCCAGATACTCGCTCTCATCGCTGGCCGGGGTGATCGGGTAATAGGTCTGAAACCGGCAGCCACCGACGATCTTGCCCAGAGCGGTGGCGGTGGTCCCGGTGATCATGATCCTCCGCTCCCCCGGTGGAACCGTTGCCTTATGCAGGCGGTACGGAAACTCCGACTGGTGTTCCCGGAGGGCCAAATCGTAGGCCCGCTGAGCCGCCCAAACGTTCATCGGGGCCAGGGAGGCCCGCCGTCCTTTGAAGATCTCTTCCAAGGTTCTCTTCAGGAGATCGAACTCCAGGCCCACCATCCCGAGGGAGACGGCGACGCTGATCACATTCTTCATGATCTGGAGCTTCATCAGGTCCTTCTCCCGGTTGAACTGTTTGGCGGTGGCGTGGATCACCTCGCTGTAGGGGACCGGAACCAGCAGCAGGTCGGGCCGGCCGATCTCCTCCGGCTTGATCAGGGTGGGATCGTACAGGATGGCGCCTCCGGGAACCACCTCCTGCTTGTGGATCTCCACCGTCTCCTTGTCGAAAGTGGCCAGCAGGTGGACCTCATCGATGTGGGAGCGGATGTTCCGCTCCGAAACCCGGATCTGGAAATAGGAGTGGGCCCCCTTGATGTTGGAGTGGTACTCCCTCTTTCCGAAGATAAAGAGCCCCCCGCTGGCGCAGGCCCGGGCAAAGGTGGTGGCGGATGAATCGACCCCGCTTCCCTGCGCCCCTCCGATCATCCAGGAAAAACCGGTTGGCTTAGGCATCCCATGACTCCATGGTTAATAGGATATCATAAAAACCGGGCCAACCCGAAGGGGGACAAGTCGACGGAACAGTCGCCCCGGGTGATCCAATCGGCGATCAGCCGTCCGGTCAAGGGAGCCAGGAGGATCCCGTTGCGATAATGGCCGGCGGCCACCAGGAGCCGATCCAGAGGAGTGGGTCCCAGAATCGGAAGCCGATCCGGGGTCCCCGGCCTTAAGCCGGCCCAGGAACTTTCCAGGGTCAACGTGTCTAACCGGGAACTGATCTCCCGCGCTCCGGCCTGGATCTGGCGGCGACCTTCATCGGTTACCCGCTTATCGTACCCGGCATGCTCGACGGTGGTTCCGACGATCAACTCCCGGTCGGAGCGTTGGACGAGATAGGCCCGGGGGGACTTGATGATCCGCTCAACCACGGGACCGTCGGTCCGATACTGGAGGATCTGCCCTTTGACCGGAACGGCGGGGATCGTCAGCGACAAGCTCTCATCAAACCCGGCCCAGGAACCGGAGCTGTTGACCACCCAATCGGCCCGGACCTCTCCATGGGCCGTCTCCACTCCGGTCACCCGGTTTCCCTCGAGAAGGAAGCGGCTGACCGGAGCGTCGGTATGGATTGTCCCTCCCTGGGCCTGAACCACCTCCGCGATCGCCTCCACCAGCCGGGTATTGTCGATCTGGGCCGTCTGGGGCCACCAGACGCCGGATCGGACCGGGCCGTCGATGGCCGGCTCCATCTCCTTGATCTGTCCGGCGGTCAACCGCTCCAACCGCAGGCCGGCCCTCTGCTGCCAGGCGATCTGCCGGTCCAGCTCCTCCTCATCCCGCTCGGTCAGAGCGACCAAGATCATTCCGCTGGCCCGGTATCTTAAGTCGACCTGGGTCAAAGCGCTCAGGCGGGCCACCGCCTCCGGGATCAGTGGGTAGCCGGCCAGCAGCAGGTTAAGGAATGGACCGGGCCCGTCGGCCTCACCTTGTGGGGAGAGGATCCCCGCCGCGGCGGAGGAGGCCTCACACCCCGGCCTGGCCCCTTTCTCGAACAGCTCCACCTCCACGCCCCGGCGGGTCAGCTCCTCCGCGATGCTCAGGCCGATGATTCCCGCCCCGACGAGGAGGACTCTCACTCTTCCGCGGAAAGGAGTTTCACCACCGTCTGATCCCCCACCCGCTTGCAGAAGTCGTTGAACAGCTCTCCCGGATTGCGGTTCCTCTTGTATCCCAGCAGCAGCCGCTCCAGCCGAACCTTGACCTCCGTGGCGGGGATCTTCCGAAGAACGAAATGGTTGAACGCCCGGTCGCGGCCCAGCTGCCCTCCCACCGCGACATCGTACGACTCCACCGTCTGATCCCCCACCTTGGTTTGGGAGCCCTGCAGCCCGATATGGGCGATCGGGGATTGGGCGCAGGTGTTGGGACACCCGGTCACATGGATCCGAAGCGGCTCCTCCAGAGCAACGCGGGACTCCAGGTACCGAACAATCTCCATCGCCCGGGCCTTGGTCTCGGTGACGGCTAGGCGGCAGAACTCGATCCCGGTGCAGGCCAGCACCCCCCGAAGAATCGGGGAGGCGTTGACTTTGAGCTCCACCGACTCCAACCCCTCCAGAACGGCCGCCACTCGGTCCCTCGGGATATTCAGGATTAGGAGATTCTGACGGACGGTGAGCCGGACCGTCCCATTCCCGTGCCGCTCCGCCAGCTCCGCCACCTTCCTCATCTGCCCCCCGGTGATCCGCCCCACCGGCACCGGGACTCCGACGTAGAACAGCCCCGGCTGCTTCTGCTCATGCACCCCCACATGATCCTTGTAGGTGTCGAGCGGCTCCTCATAAGGGCCGGTCTCCTCCAGGGGGAACTCCATCCTCGCCTGGATCGCCGCCCGGAACTTCTCCACCCCCCAGTCGGCCACCAGATACTTCAGCCGAGCCCGGGCCCGACTCTTCCGGTAGTCCGGCGCGTCCCGGTAGATCTCGGTGATTACCTTCAAGACCGGGAGGACCTGCTCCGGTCTGACGAAGGCGTTCAGCCGCTGTCCGTAGTACCATTTGGTGGAGAGCCCCCCGCCGGCGCGCAGATCGAAGCCGAGTTCCGCCGTCCCGTTTCTTCGCCGCTCCATCCCGACAAAGCTGACGCACTGGATCTCCGGCTGCTGGCACTGGTCCCGGCAGCCCGCGATGGAGATCTTGTATTTCCGCGGAAGGTTGGCGAACTCCGTGTTGCCCAGGAAGAAGCGGTTCGCCTCCATCAAGACCGGGGAAGCGTCGAAATACTCCTGAGCGTCCACCCCGGCCACCGGGCAGCCGACCAGGTTGCGCATGATGTCCCCGCAGGCCCCCAGCGTGGAGATCCCGACCCCTTTGAGTTCTTCCAGAATCGCCGGGGCCTCCTCCGTCTTGATCCAGTGGAGCTGGATATCCTGGCGGGTGGTGATGTCCCCGAAATCTTTATTCTGCTCCGTCGCGATCCGGGCGATCGTCTTTAATTGAGCCGAGGTCAGGAAGCCGTTGGGGATCTTGAGCCGGAGCATAAAAAAGCCGGGCTCCTTGCGGTGCGTGTACAGCCCGTACCACTTGGCCAGAAACTTGTCGTCTTCGGTTAAGGTGGTGAACCCCTCCTTCGCCGCGGCCTCGATTCGTTCGCGGACCAGGAAAGGATTGCCGATCCTCTCCTTAATCTGCTCCTGGGAGTTGGGCAAATGAAGCGGCTAGACGAGTTTGTTGGTCGGCTTTCGAGGAGGATCGTTCGAAGGCCGCGGGGTCACCTTGGGGTTCACCTTGAACTTCGGGGACAACTCCGCGTTCACCTTGGCGAACTCCGGATCGTAATCCTCCGACTCGACGATCGCCCCGATCGGACAGACGGGCAGGCAGGCCCCGCAGGTGATGCAGATCTCCGGGTCAATCACCATGAATTTTTCCCCCTGGTGATCCCCGGGATAGATGCAATCCACGGGACAAACCTCCACACAGGAAGCGTACTGTTCCCCTAAGCACTTGCCGGTAATCACGTAAGACATCGTTCCCTCAGTCCTCCCTGTTGAGCTCGCCAGGATAGGTTTGGCAAAGTTAGAAACCTGGCAAAGCTGGAAACTAAAACTCGACCTCGATGTCCGAGCCGTTGACTCGAACCTTGTGGCAGGCCACCCCCTCGGCGGCCGGGGCGCTCAAGACCTGACCCGTTTTCACGTTAAAGTTGGCGCCATGCCACGGACACTCCACCTGCTCCCCCTGCACCGTTCCCTCTCCCAGAGGGCCGCCGGCGTGGGTGCAGGTGTTGTCGATACAATAGAAACTGCCGCCCAGATTGAAAACGGCGATTTCCCGCCCCTCCGTCTCGAAGCACCGCCCTTCCCCCGGCGGAATCTCGGACGTGGCCGCTACCCTAACAAACTTTCCAGTTGTCTCCATCCTCTCCTCCCTTTTATACTCAGTATCTCATTCCCGCGGCGGTTCCGTCAAGCCCTCTAGAACCGGTTCGACCCATTTCGCCGTCAGATGCGGCTTCGGGCGGAGCCACAGTTGGGTCGTCACCAGGAAGGTGACCGCCGGCGCCGAGGCCGACCAGAAAATCCGACCCATTCCCTCTGCCAGACACCAGATCGCCGCTCCCACCAGGTTCGCCAGGGTCATCGGGATCATCACCACCCAGGCCATCCGCATCAGCTGATCGATCCGGAAGCGGGGGAAGGTCCCCCGGATCCAGATCATCACGAAAACCATCCCCAAGGTCTTGAAAACCATCCAGATCCAACCGGCGACCGGGGCCGGACCGTCCCACCCTCCGAGGAACAGGACGCTCAACAGGGCCCCCAGCGCCAAGGCGCTCAAGAACTCCGCCATGTAGAAGAGGGCGAACTTCATCCCGCTGTACTCGGTGTGGAACCCGGCCACGATCTCCGACTCCGCCTCCGGCAGGTCGAACGGGGTCCGGTTCACCTCCGCCAGGCCGGCCGTCAGAACCAGGAAGAAGGCGACGAACCCCCACGGGGTGAAGAAGAACCAATGCCCCTGCTGTTGCCGGACAATCTCCACCAGGTTGAGAGACCCCGTCACCATCGGCACCACCACCAGGGCCAGAACAAACGGCACCTCGTAGGCCACCAGCTGCGCAGCGGTCCGGACGGCACCAAGCAAGGAGAACTTGTTCCGGGATCCCCAGCCGGCCATGAAGATCGTCAGCGTCTCGGCCGATCCGATCGCCACAAAGAAAAGCAGCCCCGTCGTCAGCGGCGCTGCGACCAACTCCTCCCCGAACGGAAGCACCGTGAAGAGGAACAGGGCCGGCACCACGATCAGCACCGGGGCCAGGAAATGGCACAACCGATCGGCTCCGGAGGGAACGATATCCTCCTTCGTCAACATCTTGATCATATCGGCGACCGGCTGGAGCAATCCATAGGGTCCGACCCGGTTCGGGCCGAACCGGTCCTGCATCCGGGCGATCACCTTCCGCTCTGCCCAAGTCAGGTACATCATCCCGACCGGCGCCGCCGCCAGGATCACCGCCATCGGCACAATCAGTTGAATCAGCGTGAGGAGCCAAGCCGGCAGCGTCAGTCCCATTCCAACGCCCCCTCCTGCCAGGCGTAGACCAGCCCCAACGCCAGCACCCCCAGGAAAACCCCCATGGCGATCAACCCGGAGATCCCGGCCTCCCGGAAGATCACCGCCCAGGGGAAGAGGAAGAGGGCCTCCACATCGAAGATCACGAACAGGATCGCGAACAGGTAATACTGGATCCGGAACTGGACCCAGGTGTCCCCCTCGGTCTCCATCCCGCACTCATAAGAATCCAGTTTGTTCGGCCCCGGCCTCTTGGGAGCGACGAATCGGGCCAGAACGATCGGCAGAAGCGGCACCACCATCGCCCCGATGAAGAACAACCCCAGGAACAGGTAATTCAGATTGTAGCTCACCCCTGCCCTCCCGCCGGTTTGGCGGCCGCGGCGGCCGCCTTCTTCGCTTGCTCCGCCTTGCGATGGGCTTCTTCTTCGGCCCAGGCCTTCGGGTGGGTCTTGGCGTAATATTCGGTCGAGACATGAAGCTTGTCGATGTCGAAGATGTGGGAATTCTGCCGCTCACCGGAGCCCCATTCGAACTTGTGATCCATCTTGATCGCGTCGAAGGGGCAGTACTCGGCGCAGAAGCCGCAGTTCATGCAGACATCCACATCGATGGTAAACTCGGAGGCCTTGGCGATCGGCTTCCCCGTCGGATCCTTTCCCTGCACGATCCAGATGCACTGCGGAGGGCAGACCTTGGCGCAGATTCCGCAGGCGGTGCACCGTTCCGTCTCGGTCGCCCAACTCTCCCCCTGCTTGCCGTCAAAGATCAGGACCGGCAGCACCCGGAACCGCTCCGGAACCTTCAGCCGTTCCTCCGGGTACTGGACGGTGAAGATCCCCTTCTCCCCCGGGTGTTGGCGAACATGCCCCCGCAGCCGATTGCGGAAACCCCGCCGGATCCCGGCCGTGTAGCTGAAGATGAAGTGCTTCAGCGTTATTCCGAGGCCCCGTAAAAGCTCTAAGCCATAAATCTTCATTGTGAAAAGGGGCCAGGCACTTTTTCACCAACCCTCCTGATCCCCAGTAAAAAAGAGCCAGACCCCATTATCGATCCGTCTCGCCGAGAACGATGTCGATCGAGCCCAGGATCGCCACCACGTCGGCCACCAGATGCCCCTGGCACATCAGCCCCAATGCGGTTAGGTTGATAAAGGAAGGGGCCCGCACATGGTACCGGTACGGGTGGTCGGTCCCATCGCTCACGATATAGAAACCCAGCTCCCCCTTCGGATTCTCCACCCGCCCGTACGCCTCCCCGGCCAGCACCCGGATGTTCCAGAGCTTCTTGCCGGCCAGGATCTCCCCCTTCGGAAGGTCCCGGAAGGCCTGGCGGAGGATCTTCAAAGACTGCCACATCTCCGCGATCCGGACCCGGTACCGGGCGTAGACATCCCCCTCCGGGAAGGTGGGGATCTCGAAATCGAACCGGTCGTAGATCGAGTAGGGCTCCGCTTTCCGGACGTCGTACGGGACGCCGGAACCCCGCAGAACCGGCCCGGCCGCGGAATAGGCGACCGCCGCGTCCCGGGGAAGCACCCCCACCCCCCGGCAGCGGCTGAGCAGAATTTCGTTGCGGGTCAGATACCGGTCGATCTGCTCGATCCCCTTCGGCAGCCGGTCATGGATCAGGGAGGTGAAGATCGGGAAGAATTCGTCCGGCAGATCGGCCGCCACTCCGCCGAAGCGCATGTAGTTGCACATCATCCGGGAGCCGGAGGCCATCTCGAACAGGTCCAGGATCAGCTCCCGCTCCTCGATGGCGTACAGGGCCGGGGTGAAGAAGGCCCCCAGATCGTTCAGGAGAAACCCGATCGCCCAGAAATGGTTGACGATCCGGGTCAGCTCCGCCATGATCACCCGGATATACTCGGCCCGCTCCGGGGGCTTCAACCCCAGCATCTTTTCGACCGTCAGGGCGTAGCCCAGGTTGTTCGACATCGAGCAGATGTAATCCAGCCGGTCGGTGTAGGGGAAGTTCATGAGATAGGTGTTCCGCTCCCCGATCTTCTCGTGGTTCCGGTGCATGTAGCCCATCACCGGCTCCAGCTTCACAATCCGTTCGCCGTCCACCACCACCTTCATCCGGAAGACCCCAGGGGTGGAAGGGTGCTGGGGGCCGAGGTTGATCACCAGGGTGTCGGTCTTGAGGGACTCGAGCGACTGGGAGGTGACCGGAGTCAATTCTTCATAAGGGACAGTCCCCCCAAGGATTGTCCCCGCAGGGACTGTCCCCGAAGTAGCGCCCTCTGGGAGGCGATCTAAAGGGGACTGTCCCTTTTCCAAAGGGGACTGTCCCTGTGTCGGATCAAATCCAGGTGGGTATCTAACGTTATCGGAAAAAGCAACCCGTTCTTCCGCCCGCTGATGGCGCCCCTCCTTCCACCGGCTGGGGAAGATCTTCCCCGGCGCTTCGTAATACGGCTCCAGGTAATCTTTCCGCATCGGGTGGCCCTCGAACCCTTCCCACATCAGGATCCGTTTCAGGTTCGGGTGACCCTCGAACCGGACCCCGTACAGGTCCCAGACCTCCCGCTCCTGCAGATCGGCCCCGGGCCAGATGGAAACGACCGATGGAATCCTCGGGTCCTCCTTCTTCGCCCGCACCTTGAGAGCCAGCGGCGGACGGTAATGTTTGATGGAGTAAAGGTGGTAGACCAGTTCGTAACAGTCCTGGTAATCGACGCAGGTGAGATTGGCCAGGTAATCCAACGCCGAATCGGGGTTGTTCCTCATCTCCCGGGCCGTCTCCAGAAGCCGGCTCGGCTCGACGATCCGGGTCCGCTCATCCGTCTTCGTCGGGGCCGGGATCATCGTCGGAAGGGCCGCCGGTTTCTGCTCGACGCCTGGCCCGGCGCACTTTTGCTTGATCTCCTCCGCCCGTCGGACATCCACCAGATCCGGGCCCAGCTCCGGCACCGGAATCTCCGGCGGCGCCTCCTTGGCGTACCAGCGAACCTGGCCGATCGACTGCCCGTCGATCTTCTTCTGCAGCGTGATCAGGGCGTGAAGCAGCGCCTGGGGAGTGGGGGGGCAGCCGGGGATGTAGACATCGACCGGAAGGAACTTGTCGATCCCGGAGACGACGTTGTACCCCTCCTTGAACGGCCCGCCGGCGGTGGCGCAGGCCCCCATCGAGATCACATACTTCGGCTCCGGCATCTGGTCGTACAGCCGGACGATCATCGGGACCATCTTCTTCGTCACGGTTCCGGAGACGATCATCAGATCGGCCTGGCGGGGGGAGGCCCGGAACAGCTCCGCCCCGAACCGGGCGATGTCGAAGCGTGAGGCGGCGGTGCAGATCATCTCGATCGCGCAGCAGGCCAGCCCGAACTGGAGCGGCCAGAGGGAGTTCCTCCGGCCCCAGTTGTAGATCGGGTCGACCAGTTTAAGAAGCTGGTCCCACGGGGTCACCAGCACATGCCGGCGGACCTCCTGCTCCAAAATCTGATCCTCCGTTAGCCCTTGCTCTACCGACTGTCCTGACATTTCTCCGTCATTCCCGCGAAAGCGGGAATCAGATCCTCGCTTGCGCGAGGATGCCTTCGTCACTTGAGCGCAGCGATAATCTCTTGATTGTTCCTCGGCACTTTGATCTCCTGAACCTTCTTGAAGATCACCTTCCCCGACCGGTCGATCACCACGGTGGCCCTCTTCGAGCAGTTCAGATCCTCGAAGAAAAGCCCGTACTTCTTCGACACCTCCCGCTTCAGATCGCTCAACAAGGTCTGCTTCAACCCCATGCTCTCCCTCCAGGCCTTGTGGGAGAAATGGGAGTCGCAGCTGACCCCGAGGATCACCGTGTCCTTGCCTTCAAACTTCGGCAGATCCTCCGTCAAGGCGCAGTTCTCCGTCGTGCAGACCGGGCTCCAGTCGAAGGGGTAAAAGCAAAGCGCCACATTCTTCTTCCCCCGAAAGCTGGAGAGGGCCACCTCTTTGCCGTCCTGATCCTTGAGGGCGAAATCGGGGGCGATCTCCCCCACCTCCACTTCCCGTGCCACGAGTGTCTCCGGCATCCGAACACCTCCTCTCTTTCCGTTGATTTCCCGCCGAACCGGATAATGGATGAGCCGGGTGACCGGCTTTCCCTTCACCAGATGCTTCCGGACGATGATCGAGGCGTCCCGGACGGTGAATCGGGAGTACCAGATCCCGTCCGGCTCGATGTACAGGTTCGGGGCCAGGTTGCACAGCCCGAAGCAGCCCCGGGGAATCACCTGAACCTCCTGCTCCAACCCGGCCCGCCGGATCGCCCGGTTCAGCGCCTCCACCACCGACTTCGATCCTTTCTTCGGGCAGGTCAATCCCCCGACATCGACGTAAACTCGGCGCACTTCGTTATTGTACCGAATTTATCGAATGAGGCGCAATGACTTCCGGCGGGAACCTAACGGGAGCTCGCGGACTTTAAGAGGGGCTGGAGTCGGTGCCAAATCCGGGCATCTTGAAGCTCATCGGCCATCCGTTGGGCCGTTTTCTTCAGATACCCCACATCTAAACCTTTTCCGCGGCGGGTAAAGATGCTCTCCACATCCAGGAGGTCCTTGGGGCGCCCGGGCAGCAGCTTGAGCAGAATCAGATCTTCAGGAGAAGGGAAATGGGCCAGCCGCCGGTGAAGGCGCAGCTTCTTGGACCGATGCCACATCTGTTCTTCCAGAGAAGTGGTCGCCATCAAACAGTCAACGGGAACCCCGTGATAGGACAATCGAAAAGCTCCCGTTTCGCTGGCGTGCTGATGAATCGTCTTGGAATCGAACTGGAATCCTCGCTGCTTGACCCGCCGAAGAAATCGGGGAAGCTCCTCCGAGGACAGGAACAGCAGGAAATCCAGGTCGTGCGTGAGGCGAGCCTCGCCCAGCATTCCCACGGCCAATGCACCGATCACCAGGTAGCGCTGTCGAGAGGAATGGAGGACGCCCAGAAAGGTTCCGTAGACATCCTCAAGGGTGGGTGCCTTCACGCCGCTTTTCGACGTCTGTTCGGATGAAAACGGTGGTAATGAGACAGAGCTATGGGATGGTCGTCTTCCGCAAAATGGAGTTCAAACGCCAGACGAGAGCGAAGGAGGAGTTCCAAGATCGCTGCAGATTCTCGGCAGGTGAGCTGCTGCAAGTGGCGGACACGTTGACGCTCCGACTCCTCGGTGTAACGACGAATTGATTTCACCATCGGGTCCTTCCCTCCACTTCTTAGGATACCATAGCCATGTCATCCTGAGGAACCTGCTTAGAGATAATCGGCCAGGGCAACCCAGTTGGCTTGGGATCGCTGGAGGAGTTCTTCCAGACCGGAACGGGACTGGTCGTTTACCCAGAGGAGCTTGAGGATATCCTGCGCCGTTTTGACACGAACGAGATGGATCTCCAGGCCTTGCCCACTCAATCGCTGGATCAAACCGCCTAACTCCTCACCCGATCGCCCAGTGATGAGCCGCAGCCCCTCCAAATCCGACCCGCTTCTTGAAACAACGCTCCAGACCGCCTCGACGAAATCCGGGTAGTCTTCAAGGAAGAAGAGATGCTCGTTTTGCCTCGGAAGGGCCCGCTCTGCAGAAACCACCTGCAGAATCGTCGGATAATCCTCCCGCCGGACGATTCCGATGACACCGGGAGGCAGTTCCGGCGCCAACAAGACCCCTGTCGGCGCCGTCAAATCCACAACGGTCAACGTTTCTTGGGGAACAGGGGCGGAAGTCAATCGCTGGTTGGCGAAGAAACCCCGGAGGGCTGAGGCCAGTCGAGGAACCTCCTCCAACCCAGCGGGCGGCTGAATCGTCACCTCCGGCTCAACCGATAGAGAAGGCAGCTTGCCCCGGATGATGGCGGCCGAGGCACGTCCAAAAATGGTTGGTTTTCCAATCGCAACGACAATGATCGCTTCTTTGCCCTTCCGCGCCTCTTTTGGGTCCTCAAAGACGACGATACGAATCCCTCTGGCCTTCCACCAGTTAACGTACAATTCCTCCGGATCCTCGGATTGGATGCGGAACGTCACAACTCCATCGCTCGGAACGGTCTTGAGGGAGGGCTGCGGCTGATACCGGTCACCGATCAGCAGATACGGGACCGCCACCCGACCTGCCAACACCTCAGGCAGATTCACCCGGAGGTCCTTCTCTCCGACAGACGCCTTGGGCAGGGGGATGGGAAGTCGAACCATCGGTAGTGTCGAGTGACCCCTCCACAGGGCCTCTCTGACCGCCAGGGCCGCCAACGTGGCCGGCACCCCGGATGCCACCCCAATGCCCCATGCCAGCAGATCCCTCCTCGCGATCCGCTTCTTCTCCTCCAGCCCGGCGGAGCCGGTGAGGGCTCGCGTGAGCTCCTCCTCGAGGCCGGCACGCTCGGCGTTCATGTTGCACAGGGTCTGCCCTTCGACAGGCTCAGGGCGAACGGCGTGCCGCAGGGCGTGGGCGGAAGTAGGCGGGATGGCCAGCGTGAAGATGAGTAGCCAGATCGGGATAGCTTGAATCTTCGTTTGCTTGATCATCGGGGAGTTCTTAAGTCTTTAGAAAACACTAACGGTAGGTTACCAAGGCCCATTCCACTTGTCAACAGAGGAAGGGATACCCGGAAGGAGACTACAGCATCAGATAATCGGTGTGGACGAGGCGGCGGCGGACAGGATCCACGGTAAGACCTAAGCTCTCCAGAGTGACCAGACCGATGACGGTGGCATCATGTTTCTGACCGAAAAGGACGCGCGTAGTGACGATTTCGCCGTTCAGTTTTAATCTTGCCTCACCGACAGACCGCCGGACAATGGTTCCGTCCGCTAGCCGGGTCCTTACTGAATGAAGCGATTTAACACCCACTTTCCTCAACAGCGCTCCTGGCAGAATAGAAAGAGTAGCTCCGGTATCGACCAGCGCCTCAACCGTTTGCGGCTCAACTGGGCGGTCCGGCAACCCCAACAACTTTACCTTAACGTGGACAGCACCCATCCATTCCTCCTCTTCTCTACTCATTAAGATACCACAGATCGATTGTCAGAGCAACAAAATTAATTGCAAAAAATCTACGCGAGGCGGCGGAAGGAGCGGACGGCGAGGGTCACCGCCACGGCGGCGAAGGCGAACAAAACCGCCAGGTCCCAGAGGAGGGGGAACCGGTGAGTTCCCAGGAAGACGGTCCGCAGCCCATCGACCGCGAAGCTCATCGGGTTGATCCGGGAGACGAGCCGGATCCACGGGGGGGCCGTCTCCAGGGGGAAGATCGCCCCGGAGAGGAAGAACATCGGCATGATCAGGAAGTTGGCGATCGTCCCGAACCCCTCGAAGGAGGTCATCCGGGAGGAGACGACCAACCCCAGAGAGGTCATGGTGAAGGAGATGAGCAGCATCACCGGGATCGCTGACAAAAGCCGCCACGGCTCCACCGAGATCCCCACCAACGGCAGGAAGGCCAGGACGAGGCACCCCTGGATGCAGGAGACCGTCGCCCCGCTGGCCGTCTTTCCGAAGGCGATCGCGGAGCGGGAGATCGGGGCGACGAGCATCTCTTTCAGGAATCCGAATTCCCGGTCCCAGATCACGGAGATGGCCGACAGAAAGGAGGCGAACAACAGGTTCAAGGCCACCACCCCGGGGAAAAGATACTCGATGTACCGGACGCCGCCGAAGCCGGGAAAGGCGGAGCCCATCCCCAGGCCCAGCAGGACCAGCCACAGGAGCGGCCGGGCCAGCGACCCGGCGATCTGGGCCCGGTCCCGGGAGAGGCGGATCAGGTCCCGCCTCCAGATCATCCAAATCGGAGCCAGCGTCAACGCCATCGCTTGAGGCGGCGCAGACTTTGCCTGGCCATCTCTCCCTCGGAGGCGGTCTGGTTGTCTCTCAGGTCGTGGCCGGTGATCTTCAGGAAGACCTCCTCCAGATTCCCGGTTCGGTGCCGCTCAATCAGATTCTTCGGCTGATCCAGCGCCAGGAGCTTCCCCCGGTCCAGGATCGCCACCCGGGCGCAGCGGGTCGCCTCCTCCATCGAGTGGGTGGTGAGGAACAGGGTCACCCGATGCTCCCTGCGCAGATTGTCGATCGTCTCCCAGATCCGGTGCCGGGTCTGGGGATCCAGCCCGATCGTCGGCTCGTCCAAAAAGAGGACCTTTGGCTGGTGCATCAGGCCCCGGGCCACCTCCAGTCGCCGTTTCATTCCGCCGGAGAAGGTGCGCACGATCGAATGGCGCCGCTCCGTCAGCTCCACCAGGTTCAGAACCTCTTCCATCCGCCGCCGGCGGACCTTCTTCGGAAGATGGTAGATCATCCCGTGGAACTCCAGGTTCTCCCAGGCGGTCAGCCGCTCGTCCAGCGACGGATCCTGGAAGACGATCCCGATCGACCGCCGGACCTGAAACGGCTGGGTGAGGCAATCGAACCCGGCCACGGAGCATCGGCCCTTGTTGGGGGTGAGCAGGGTGCACAGGATGTTGATCGTGGTGGTCTTCCCCGCCCCGTTGGGCCCGAGGAACCCGAACAGCTCTCCGGTGGGAACGTCAAAGGAAAGATCGTCGACCGCCGTCAGCCCATTGAAGGTCTTGACGAGATGTTCAACAACGATGGCGGGAGTCACTGCTTCTTAAGGTAGGCGTGGATCTCCTGCCCGACCTGCTCCAGGCCAAGAAGCTGATGGGGCTGGTGGCGAAGCCAGGCCTCCAGATCCGGGCCGAACCATTCGTCGGTGGCGACCACGTGCAGCACCTGGCCCCGGAGGAGTCCCGCAATCGCCTGCGCCGTCTTGCGCACCGGAACCGGGCACAGGAGCCCATAGCAGTCCAGCACCTCGTCCGCCGCTACACTTTCCATACGGTTTTGCGATGCTCCGCCTCATCGACCGCCAGGATGGAGACCTGCGCCGCCATCCTCTTCGCCGCTTGGATCAACGCCGCCGCCGCCGGAGAATCGGGGTGGGTCAGGACGATCGGGTGCCCGGTGTCGGAGCCGATCCGGACCTCCGGGACGAGCGGGACCTCCCCCAGAAACGGAATCTTCAGCCGCCGCGCCGCCTCCGCCCCGCCCCCCTTGGAGAAGATGTCGGTCGGCTTGCCGCAGTGGGGGCAAACAAACCCGGACATGTTCTCCACGACACCCAGAATCGGAACCTTCACCTTCTCGAACATGGCGATCGAGCGGCGGACATCCTGCAGGGCCACGTCCTGCGGGGTGGTGACGATGAGGGCTCCGGTCAGCGGGATCGATTGGGAGAGGGACAACTGCACGTCGCCGGTCCCGGGCGGAAGATCCACCACGAGGTAATCCAGATCCCCCCACTCCACCTCTTTCAAGAACTTGTTGATCGCCCCGTGGAGCATCGGCCCCCGCCAGATCACCGCCTCCTCCTGCCGGATCAGGAACCCCATCGACATCACCTTGACCCCGAAATTCTCCGCCGGGACGATTCTCTGATCCTTCAGGGCCGGCACGGCAGTCAACCCCATCATGAGGGGGACGTTCGGGCCGTAGATGTCGGCGTCCATCAGTCCCACCTTGGCCCCCTCTTTCGCCAGGGCCACAGCGATGTTGACCGACACCGTGGTCTTGCCGACTCCCCCTTTGCCGCTGGCGACGGCGATGACGTTCCGGACGCCGGGCATCCCCTGCTGGTCAAAGGGGCGGGTCGACCTGACCATGGCGGAGGTGGCCAGCTCCACCTTGGAAATCCCCGGAATCGAAGCGACAGCGGCCCGGACATCCTGCTCAAACTTCCCCCGAACCGGGCAGGCGGGGGTGGTCAGGACTAAAGTCAAGGAAACCTGATCCCCCTCCACCTTCAGATTCTGGATCATGCCAAGAGAGACGACATCCCGGTGGAGTTCCGGATCCTCCACCTTGGCTAACGCCTCCCAGACCGCCTGCTCGGTCACCATGTCACACTTTCAGAACCAGCTTCCCGAAGAATTCCCGGCTCTCCATCTTCGCCTGGGCCTTGGCCGCCTCCTTTAAAGGAAAGACGGTGTCGACCACCGGCTTCAAGCGCCCCTCCGCCACCAGGCGCAGCACCTCCTCCAGCTCCCGGCGGCTGCCCATGTAGCAGCCGATGACGCTCAGCTCCTTGGTGAAGAAGAAGCGCAGGTCGATCTCCACGATCGGGCCGGTGGTGGCCCCGCAGGTGACCAGCCGCGCTCCCCGGGCCAGACACTTCATGCTGTCTCGCCAGGTGGCCGGGCCAATATGCTCCAGAACCAGATCCACCCCCCGCCCTTCGGTCAGGCGGTGGATCTCCTCGGCGAAGTCCCTCTTGTGGTAATTGATCACCCAGTCGGCCCCCAAGAGCCGGGCCTTGCGCATCTTTCCCTCGGAACCGACGGTGGTGAAGACCGTCGCCCCGCACAGCTTGGCCACCTGGATCGCCGCCGATCCGACACCGGAGCCGCCGGCATGGACCAGAACCGATTCCCCCGCCTTCAACCCTCCCCGGGTCACCAGCATGTGCCAGGCGGTCATGAAAACCAGCGGAACCGCGGCCCACTCCTCCGGCTTGAGCTTCGAGGAGACAGGGATCAGGTTCCTTCCCGGTGCGGCGGTCACTTCGGCGTAGCCGCCGTCGACCTGAAGCCCCATGATCTTGAACTCCCGGCACAGCGACTCCCGGCCGTTCAGGCAGGCGGGGCAGGAACCGCAGTTGATTCCAGGAGCCACCAGGACCCGATCCCCCGGCTTGACATGGGTCACCTTGGCCCCCACCTTGGAGACCCTCCCGACGACCTCGCATCCGAGCACGTGGGGAAGCGGGATCTGGATCCCCGGCAGCCCCCGGCGGATCCACAGGTCCAGGTGATTCAGCCCGCAGGCCTCCACCTCGACGAGGGCTTGGGTTTCATCCAACTTCGGGATCGGAACCTCGCCGTACTTGAGGGCCTCCAACCCGCCATGCTGATTCAGAAGAACGGCTTTCATCGCTTTCTCTCCATTGTATCAGAGATTCCTTTGGACAATCGAAAGTACAGCCATCCACCGACGAGAACGAACCCCAGAAGGGCCGCCATCCCGAGCCGGTACCGCTCCATCCCCAGGGGCGCCGCCCCCCAGAGGATCAATCCCCAGACGACCGGGCCCGGGATCGACGAGAGCCGGCTCACCAGCCCGAACTGCCCGAAGGCCTCCCCCACCCTCTCCGGGCCGACCCACTCGACCAGCAGCACCCGGGAGGCGACCCAGGTCCCGCCCAGCGCCACCCCGGCCAAACTTCCCAGCCCCCAGAACAGGATCGGATTTCTGCTGACCGCCGCCAAGGCGAAAACGAAAGCCCACAGAGCCCAAACGATCCCTAAGGTTCGGTAGCCGCCGATCCGATCCGTGAGCCAGCCCCAGCCGAGGGAGCCGACGATCGTCACACCGGTGGAAAACAGGAGGAACCGGTGCAGAGTCGCGTCGTTGAAACCGATCGCCTGTTTGGCGTAGACCGACATGAACAGGATGACGGTGCTGACGGCGCTCAGGCCCCAGAATGAGGCCAAGAGGAAACCACGCACTTCGGTGTCAGACACCCTGTTGAAAACAGTGTCTGACACCGTTTTCAACAGGGGTGTGTCCTTCACCCAGAAGAAGCAGGGGAGCGACAAGATCAGGAACAGGAGTGCGGTGGGCAGAAAAGTCGCTTGCCGGCCCCAGTGGAAAGCGATCGGGGTGGTGGCCAGGATCCCGACCAAGGTCCCGACGTACCCCAGAGCGACCCCGTAGCCGGAGACCTTCCCGATCCGATCGGACGGGGAGACAAACGGAAGCAGCGCATTGTAGAAGATCCCGGCCAACTGATAGCAGAAGTTGGCTCCGGCGAAGACGATCAACGCCAGCGGCAGGTGGGAGATGCTTCCTAAGGCGGCGGTCAATCCGACGCAGCCCAACGTCCAGCCGATCAAGGCGGGGATCCTCCCGCCGCTGCGATCCGAGTCGGCCCCCACCCGGGGCATGAACAGGGCCGAAACGAACATCGACAGCCCGAAGGCCAAACTGTACGCCAGCTCCGTCCCGCCCCGGTCGACCACCACCCAAACCGGGAAATAGTAGCTGGTCATGTTCATGGCGAAGATCGTGTTGGCCAGGTCGTACAGGCACCAGGAGAGGATTGTGCGATTCATTCGGATTGCCATTGTAACACCGGGCTGTTACAATCCCGCTGTATGAGAATCCTCGTGAGCGGTTCGCGCGGTTTCGTCGGTTCCGCCCTGATCCCTTCTTTAACTCGGGAGGGGCATTCGGTGGTCCGCCTGGTGCGTTCTACCCCTCGGTCCGACTCGGAGATCGAATGGGACCCATCTACCGGAAAGTTGGATTCCTCGCGCCTGGATCGGTTCGACGCGGTGGTCCACTTGGCCGGCGAACCGATCGCCACCGGCCGCTGGACCGCGCAGAAGAAGGCCTTGATCCGGGACAGCCGAGTCCAGGGAACCCAGCTGTTGGCCGAGAATCTGGCCCGGCTGAACAGCCGTCCCAAGATCCTTGTCTGCGCCTCGGCGATCGGCATCTACGGAAACCGGGGCGCGGAGATGCTGACGGAACAAAGCGCTCCCGGAAAAGGATTCCTCGCGCGGGTGGGGCAGGAGTGGGAGCAGGCGGCTTCAGAGGCGGCCCGGAACGGAATCCGGGTGGTTCACCTGCGCTACGGGATCATTCTTGGGATCCAGGGAGGGGCCTTGAGGATGATGCTGCCCCCTTTCAAGATGGGGCTGGGCGGGCGGCTGGGCAGCGGGAAGCAGTTCATGAGCTGGATCTCGATCGACGACGCGGTCGGAGCGGTCCTTCACGCCCTGGCCGTTGAGAGCGTTCAGGGGCCGGTCAACGCCGTCTCCCCCAACCCGGTGATCAACTTGGAATTCACCACCACGCTGGGAAAGGCGTTGGGCCGCCCGGCCCGATTCCCGGTTCCGGCCTTCGCGGTGCGGCTGCTGTTCGGCGAGCTGGCCGACGAGGCGCTTCTGGCCAGCGCCAAGGTCTCTCCGGTCAAGCTGGCGGCCGGCGGCTTCCGCTGGAAGCACCCGCTGCTGGAACCGGCCCTCAAGGAGCTTCTGGCTTGAGATGCTTCTGGATGCAGGCGACCACCTCATCCAGGTTGGTCGGTTTGGCCAGGAACGGCTGACCCCCGATCCATCCGGACCGTTTCTCCGCCTCCTCCTTTAACAGCGCCGCCGTCAGGAAGACGACCGGGGTCCCGGCCAGCTCCGGGTCGGTCTTGATCTTGGAGGCGATCTCCCCCCCATCGGCCCCCGGGAGCATCACATCCAGCAGGATCAGGTCCGGCTTGAAGATCCGGGCCGTCACCAAGGCGCGGCTTCCCTTGTTCTCCTCCTTCACCTCGTAGTCGCCTTTCGTCTCAAGGAAATATTTGATCTGGTTCGTGAAGTCCACCTCGTCGTCCACCACCAGGATACGCTTCTTCTCGCTCATGACCTCCTCCTCGACATCATGTGTGTGGCTGTTCCATAGAAAAGTTCCGCGCACTCCATCAGGGTCTCCGACAGGGTCGGGTGCGGATGGACCGTCTCGGCCAGATCCTTCGCCGTGGCCCCCATCTCCACGGCCAGGATCCCCTCGCTGATCAGGTCGCCGGCCCGGGCCCCGACGATCCCGACCCCGAGGACCCGCTCCGTCTCCGGCTCCAGGATCAGCTTCGTCATCCCCTCCGGCCGGTCGATGCTCACCGCCCGGCCGGAAGCGGCCCAGGGAAACCGGACCACCTCCACCGGGATCTGCTTCTGCCCCGCCTCCGTCTCCGTCAGCCCGCACCAGGCCACCTCCGGGTCGGTGAAGACGACCGCCGGGATCACCACCTCCCGGATCGATCCGGCCGGCTCCCCCGCGATCCCCTCCACCGCGATCCGGGCCTCCTTGGAGGCCTTGTGGGCGAGCATCGCTCCACCCACCACGTCCCCGATGGCGCAGATCATCGGATCGGAGGTTCGCTGTTGGTCATCCACCTGGATGAATCCTTTTCCGTCCCGGCTCACCTTCGTGTTCTCCAACCCCAGATCGTCGCAGTTCGCCACCCGCCCCACCGCCACCAGGACCCGGTCGTACATCTCTTCCGTCTCCTTCCCCTCCAGATCCAGGTAAACCTTGATCTCTTTCCCGGCCGTCTCCATCTTGGAAACCTTGGTCTTCAGACGAACCTCGCTGAATAGGTTTTGCAAAACCTGGAGGACCGGCCGGGCCAGGTCCGGGTCGGCCCCGATCAGGATCGAATCGGTCGCCTCGACCAGAACCACCTTGCTCCCCAAGGTCGCATACACCGTCCCCAGCTCCATCCCGACGTAGCCGCCTCCGATCACCAGCAGCTCCTTGGGGATCTCCTCCAGCTCCAACGCCTCGGTGGAGGTCATAATCCGTTTGTTCCCCAGATCAAAGGGCTGCGGCATGGCCGGCTTCGATCCGACGGCGATGATCGCCTTCTCAAACCGGATGAACTTCTGCCCCTCGGAGGTCTCCACCCGGAGGGTCCGCGAATCCTCGAAATGGCCCCGCCCGGTCCAAAGGTCCACTCCCCTTTTCTGGGCCAGCATTCGGATCCCGCCCCCCATCCTCTCCAGAACCGACTCCTTCCAGCCGCGAAGCTTCTCCAGCTCGATCACGGGGGGCCCGAAGGCGATTCCCCGATCCTTCGATCTTTCCTCATCACGAATCATCTCAGTGGCGTGCAGCAGCGCCTTGGACGGAATGCATCCCCGGTTCAAGCAGACCCCTCCCAGCCGTTTCTCCTGCTCCACCAGGATCACCTTCTTTCCTAGATCGGCGGCGTAGAAGGCGGCGGTGTATCCTCCCGGGCCCGCTCCCACCACGAGAATTTCTGTCTCGATCGGTTTCATCTTAAGTCCATGGGTACCGTTCGTGGTGAGCCTGTCGAACCACGAACGGGATTCCCATTAAATCCTCACCTGTTCCTCGGGGAATGACTCCAGCGCCTTGGCCAGAGCCACCATGAAACGGGCCGCGTCCGCCCCGTCGATCACCCGGTGATCGTAGGAGAGTGAGACCGGCGCCCGATTCTCTTTTCCTCGGCCCACCCCCAAGATCGCCACCTCCGGTTTCCGGATGATCGGGGTGAAGTGCCCCCCTCCGATCCCCCCCTGGTTCGAGATGGTGAAGGTTCCCCCTTGAAGCTCCTCCAAAGAGATCTTCCGTTCCCGGGTCCGCTGCGCCAGCTGGTCCAGCTCCCGCGAAAGGACCAGGAGAGACTTCTTGTCCACATCCTTCAAGACCGGGACGATCAGCCCCGCCTTGGTGTCGACCGCCACGCCGATATGGTGATACCCTTTCAAGATGATCTCCTCGGTCTCCTCATCCAGCGAAGAATTGAAAATCGGGTAGATCTTGAGAACCGAGACGACCCCTTTCAGGAAAAAGCCGGTGATCGTGAGAGAGACTCCCTGCGCCTGGTAGCCGGGAGTGTATCTCTCCTTCAGCTCCAGGATCCGGGCGATGTTGATCTCGTCGAACAGGGTGACGTGGGGGATCGTCCTCCAGGAGTCGGTGACACCGGATGCGATCGCTTTTCGCAGCGAGGTCAGCGGTTTCCTCGTGACCGGCCCCCATTGGGCGAAATCGATCCTCCGATGGGGGGGCGGGGCCCCCTTTTGAATCTCCTTCAGGTAATCCTGAAGATCTTTCACCGTGATCCGCCCGCCCGGCTCCGACCCTTTGACCCGGGTCAGGTCAATCCCCAACTGGGCCGCCATCTTCCGGATGGAGGGAGAGGCCGGCGGCGGGGCTCCGCTGGCGGAGACCGGCGCCAATTGCCCCCTCCGTTCGTCCTGAGCCCTTCGACTCCGTTCGTCCTGAGCATAGTCGAAGGACGAACGTCGCTCAGGGCCGGCGCGTCGAAGGGCTTCCCCTTCCCCCTCGGAAAGGGTGATCAGCACCTGCCCCACCGACACCGGATCCCCCACCTTCACATGGATCCTCGAGACGGCGCCGGCCTGCGGAGAGGGGATCGGGGCCACCGCCTTCTGGTTCTCCAGCTCCAGGATCGTCTGCCCCTTCCGGATCCGGTCCCCTTCCGAGACCAGGATATTCACCACCGTCCCGGTGTCGGCCCCTTCGGCCAGTTGAGGAACCCGGATCTCCATCGGCTAAGCCACCACCGCCGGAAACGGCTTCTCCGGATCGATCTTCAGCTCTCGGATCGCCTTCTGCACCGCCTTCGGCTTGACCCGACCCTTCTGTGAAAGGGCGTGCAGCGTCGCCACCGTGATCATCTCGGCATCCACCTCGAAGAATCGCCTTAAAGCAGGTCGGGTATCGCTTCGGCCGAACCCGTCGGTTCCCAGCGTCGTCAGGCCTCCGGCCACCCAGGGGGCGATCTGATCCGCCACCGTCTTCAGGTAGTCGGAGACGGCCACGAAGACTCCTTTCTCCCCCTCCAGCGTCCGCTCCAGATAGGAGACCCTCGGTTTCTCCGTCGGGTGCAGCATGTTCCAGCGCCTCGCCTCCAACGCCCCCACCCGCAGCTGCCGGTAGCTGGTCACCGACCAGACATCGGCGGAGATCCCATAACGCTCCCCCAGAATCTCCTGCGCCCTGAGCGCCTCCAGAAGCAGAGGCCCACTTCCCAACAGATGGGCCTTGTGCCCCTTCCCCCGCCCCTGCCGGAACCGATAGATTCCCTCAAGAATCCCTTCCTCCGCTCCCTTCGGCATCGACGGCATCGGGATATTCTCATTGTACAGGGTCAGGTAGTAAAACAGATCCTCCCCCTTGTCAAACATCCGCCGCATCCCCTCCTGCAGGATCACGGCGATCTCGTAGCCGAAGGCCGGATCGTACGACAGCAGCGTCGGAATCGCCCCGGCCATCAGGTGGCTGTGCCCATCCTGGTGCTGCAGCCCTTCCCCGTTCAACGTGGTCCGCCCGGCCGTCGCCCCCAGGAGGAATCCTTTCGCCCGGCTGTCGGCCGCCGCCCAGATCAGATCCCCGATCCTCTGGAATCCGAACATCGCGTAGTAGATGTAAAACGGAATCATCGGGACCCCGTGGTTGGCGTAGGAGGTCCCGGCCGCGATGAAGGAGCTCATCGCCCCCGCCTCGGTGATCCCCTCCTCCAGAAGCTGGCCGTCCTTGGCCTCCTGATAGTAGAGAAGCGTCTCCCGATCGACCGGCTCGTACAGCTGTCCTTTCGGGGAGTAGATCCCGATCTGCCGGAACAAGGCATCCATCCCGAAGGTCCGGGCCTCGTCCGGGATGATCGGCACCACCCGCCTCCCGATCTCCGGGTGGCCCAGCAGCTTCGTCAGGATCCGGACGAAGGCCATCGTGGTGGAGAGGGTCCGATGCCCGGCCCCTTTCAGGAACTCGCTGAAAAAGCCGATCTTCGGGACGTTGAGCGACTGTTTCTTCACCAACCGCTGGGGGAGGAATCCGCCCAGCTCCTTGCGTCGCTCCAGAAGATACTGGGTTTCCACACTCTCCGGCGCCGGCCGGTAGAAGGGGGCCTTCACCACCTCCCCGTCGCTGAGCGGAATGTCGAACCGGGCCCGGAACTCCCGAAGCTCCTTCTCGTTCAGCTTCTTCTGCTGATGGGTGACGTTGCGCCCCTCCCCCGCCTCCCCCAGGCCGTACCCCTTGACCGTCTTGGCCAGGATCACGGTGGGGCTTCCCCGATGCTCCGCCGCTTTCTTGTAGGCGGCGTGAACCTTCTGAGGATCGTGCCCGCCCCGCAACAGCTTCTCGATCTCATCGTCGGTCATCCGGTTGACCATCTCCAGAAGCTCCGGATATTTCCCGAAGAAATGTTTCCGGACGTAGCTGCCCGGCTCCACCGAGTATTTCTGGTAATCCCCGTCGACCGCCTCCGACATCCTTTTGACGAGAAGCCCCTTCGTGTCGGATTGAAGCAACGGATCCCAGGCGACCCCCCAGATCACCTTGATCACGTTCCAGCCGGCCCCCCGGAAGATCGCCTCCAGCTCCTGGATGATCTTCCCGTTTCCCCGGACCGGCCCATCCAGCCGCTGCAGGTTGCAGTTGACCACCCAGATCAGGTTGTCCAGCGTCTCCCTCCCCCCCAGCGTCAGCGCCCCCATCGACTCCGGCTCATCCATCTCCCCGTCCCCGACGAAGCACCAAACCTTCGGCTCCTCCGCCAGAAACCCCCGCGCCTTCAGATATCGGATGAACCGGGCCTGGTAGATCGACAGGATCGGGGAGAGCCCCATCGAGACGGTCGGGAACTGCCAGAACTTCGGCATCAGGTAGGGATGCGGATAGGAGGAGAGCCCTCCCCCTTCGGCCAGCTCCTGCCGAAAATTGTGAAGCTGCTTCGGCTCCATGCGCCTTTCCAGGTAGGCCCGGGCGTAGTTGCCCGGCGCCGCGTGCCCCTGGAAATAGACCAGATCTCCGGGCCTCTCCCCCTCCGGCCCCCGGAAGAAATGGTTGAACCCCACCTCATACAGGGTGGCGCAGGAGGCGTAGGTGGAGATGTGTCCGCCGATCCCGTCGTGGGTCCGGTTGGCCTTCACCACCATCGCCATCGCGTTCCAGCGGATGGTGCTCTTGATCCGCCGCTCGATCTCCCGATCTCCCGGGTAGGGCGGCTCCTCCCCCGGCGGGATCGTGTTAACGTACGGAGTGTTCAAACGTCATCCTCGCGAAAGCGAGGATCAATCTTATAATAGATCCTATGCAGATCCTCGACTTGACCCTCCCCACCCCCGAGGAGAACCTGGCCTGCGACGAGGCCCTGCTGGAAGAATGCGAAGCGGGACCGGAGGAGGAGATCCTCCGTTTCTGGGAGCCGGCCCAGCCGTTCATCGTGCTGGGGATCTCCGGCCGCCATGCGTCGGAGGCGGCCCTCGACCACTGCCGCTTCCATCAGATCCCGATCCTGCGCCGCGTCAGCGGCGGCGGCGCCGTTCTCCAAGGCCCTGGCGTTCTCAACTATGCGCTGATCCTCAAGATCCGGAATCCCGGCCCTCTCACCACCATCGCCCGTGCCAACCGCTTCATCCTCGAGCGCCATCGCCAAATCCTTGAACCGCTCCTGAATAAGCCGGTCCAACTCCAGGGGGATACCGACCTCACCCTGGGAAATCGGAAATTCTCCGGCAACTCGCAGCGCCGAAAGAAGAGCCACCTCCTGTTCCACGGCTCCTTCCTCCTGCGGGTGGATTTTCCGCTCATGGAGAGGATCCTGCCCCTGCCCAGCCGCCGGCCTGCTTACCGTTCCGACCGCCCCCACACCCAATTCCTGACCCAGCTTGACCTTCCTCCCCAGGTTGTTAAACAGGCCCTCTCCTCCGGCTGGGCCGTCGCCGAGCCCCTCCCCTTGAACGGCTCCCTCTCCGCCCGGATCGCCCGCCTCGTCACCACCCGCTACTCCGACCCGGCCTGGACCTTCCGCCTCTAAAAAAGACCCCACCATTCTAATCGGCTTTCCTGGAATGTGGAAGGGAAAGGCGGTCCTGTTACTTACCGGCGGGACTCCGCAAGCTCCCTATCACCCCACGACCCGCAGCAGATCCCGGAAGGTTTCCTCGATTTCCCGGCTGACATCCCGCTCCTCGACCCACCGGGAGACAAAAGGCCGAAGCATGAGGTACCCTGGGCGGGATGGGTCCGAAAGATGGTCGGCCAGGTTCCGGCGAAAGGTCCCGAAATAGTCGTGGGATTTAAGGCCGACAATCGCCTCCAACAGCGCAGGAGGATCCGGGCTGAACCGGAGGAAGAAGTAGACGTAGAACAGATCCTTGTCCCGCTTGATGGAGTCAGGCCGGCCGACAAAGGTGATCCCCTTGTGAAAGAGGAACAGCTCCGGCCTGGGCACCTGCACATGCAGTCTCCTCGGGCCAGCGTCAACCTGAAGCGTGAGAGGGTCCTTCAGTAGGATCTCAAAGGCCTCGATCCGGTGGCAAGCCAGTTTCTGCCCCAAGAACCGGTTCAGCGTATCATCGGAAGTTTCAAAGGAGGTGATGAACTCCAGCTTCATCTCCAGGTTCTTCTCCTTGTAGATGAACTCGATTGGCTCCGGTTCCTCTTCGTGAATCCGCTCCATGGCCAATCCCATCGCCTTAAGCCGGTCGTAAACGGTTGTCTCAAACTTCCTGGAGCCGGTCTCGGTGACACCCAAATCGACGTCCATCGTCGTGGGAATGTTCGGTATTTTCTTCCTCCAGAGGTAGGTGGCGTAAAGGTAGGGACACCAACCGCCGACAATCACCAGACGGGGCAGCTCCGGGTCTAAGGCAACCAAGGTATCCAGAAAGGCACGCTCCAATCCTCTCGGCTCAGACAAAGGGCTCTCCCCGCTTCTTGAAGAACTCCTCCAGGTGCCTGGCCTCCTCGGGACCGGTGGGGGGAAAACCGATCAAATCCAGATACAGCTGAAGGTTGGAGACCGCCCGGCACCCTTTCAGCGTCCGGGAATCCCGAAAGACGCAGCTGCGATAAAAGGGCGAAATGAACCAGACGTTTCCACCCCGGGCCAGCTTGTAGATGAGCTGCTCCCGCTCCATCTGGTCCAGGCACCTCCAGAACGCCTCCCCGCGCCGATTCAGATAGACGAAATGACGGGCATCCTTGACGTAGGGTGAAATGAGGCGGCTGGCGCTGAAGAGGGTCAGGGCATACTCCACCTTGTCCTGGGCAAGCCGTCGAACGACCCTTTTCAGGAAATCCTCCCCGGGATAGAAGTAGGTGGCGGTGACGTTGCGGTCGAACCGATAGGCCTGGCACCAATCCTTCAGAAGAAGCTCCTTCCGGACCAGCCGGGAATGACTCTCCCTCCCCCTCCTGGACCGGTGAATGTACCCCAGGGCCTCCGCCCGGTTGAGCACCCCGCTGGCCAGCCCTGCCGAGAGCCCCTCTCGACAGAAGTCGGGAATGACCCACTTCTTCTCCGGCTGCCTGAGGAAGGCGCGCAGGACCAGGGAGGCCCGGTCGCTGAAGATGTTCTGCACCGGTCGAGTCATAGTTTCACTGTCAACCATATTTCAACATCCGTTGAAATCATCTCCACGTTGAAATTATACCCCAAAAAATCTCACTCCGCAAGGGTGATTCCCCGCCCCCCTCAAAAACCCCGTCCGCCTCCATCAGCTATCTCCCTCGTCCCCGGTCCGCGTTTCCCGGGTCGACCCGCCACCTTTCATGAACGCACCTGCCGGACGAAACTTTCCACCTTTAATGGAACCAAGCGGGCCAAACGATCGAAATCTGCATCCGCATGAAGCAGGGTCAGCCTATGCCTCATCGCCTTGTAGGCAATGAGGAAATCGACGGTCTTCACCGTGATTCCGCCGGCCCGGAGCCGGCAGGCCCACTGGGCCGCCTTCAGCCAATCCACCTCCGTGAGAGGAAACGGGTGAAGGCCGGAGAGGCGCTGGTGCATCTGCCGAAACTGGTCGCCCGATCGAGCTCCCTGCAGGAGCTCAAAGAGGATGGGAGAGGTCACCGCGGCCTGATCCCGCTGAAGCAACTCCGTGATCCGAGTCCGGATGGCCGGTACGGTTCTGGGTGGGAAGTTAAAGATCCAGGCCGAGGTGTCGATCAGAACCAGCGCCATTCTCTAACGGCGGGACCGCGCAAGCTCCTCCGGAGAAAGGCGCAGGCGCAGGTGGTCAAATTCCCTGACGAAGGTGTTGCGCTGGACCTCCGCCAACAGGGTACGCAGGCCGCTCTCCAAAACCTCCCGTTTCGACTTGGACCGGGACACCTTCAGGGCCTTCTTGAGCAACTGCTCATCGATATAGGTGGTGATCTTCGTCGTCATTGGTCAACCCTCCTATGTATGGTACACACTACCATACATAGGATACCACTTGAGTCACGCTCTTTCAACCATTTCCAAGGGGTCGGGTCGACCCGCCACCTTTCATCACCTTCCCATCTTCATCGCTACCCTCATAAACCAGCGCAGCGTAGCCAGCGGCCTTCTTCACCTTCTCCGCTCCATGCCGTTCCTCCAGTCTGCGGAATGCCTGTTCCAGCTCCTTGGGATCGTACAACGGGTTTGGAGCGTACCGGTTCGCCTTCCGGTCGCTGTAGTTTGCCGGGTTGAGCCGGCCCGGTTCCACCTCCACCAGGTTACGCCGCCGCAAGTCCATAAATCCATCCTCAACAAAACTCCTTGTGAAACCGTGCCTCTTCGCCAGATCGCCCGTTGACCTGAACCATCTCGGGGCCGTCGTCGACGCGGAGGAATACATAGCCCCCAGAACGTACATCACCTTCCCCGCGAAGCTCAGCTCTTTATTCCAATCCCATTCCCAGTAGGTGACGGGAATCTCCACCGGTGCCGTCTCTGAAGCGACGCCTGGCCCGGTCCGGCCTTCTATCGCCTTTAGAGAGACCGCCGGCTCATCTCCCCGCCTGTAAGAGACGGCGATCAACCTATACTTGTCCTGTAGCCGATCCAGAACCCTTCTGACAGCCCGCCTGTTATTCCATTCGCTCTTGCCCCGAATTCCAAGCGCCACCTTGAGCGGCTCGTAATCCACAACCTTTTCTTTCCCTTGCTCTTCCTCGCCGAAGACCCTTAGTAGAAAGAGGTAGGCGTCAAAAGCCCGTTCATCAGCATCGGTCACCATCCGTCCCAACAGGTGTTTACTGCTCAAGAAGGGCTGCGGCACCGCGACGGTCTCAGAGTTCCCACCCTCCGGGGTGTGGAGCTCCAACCCCTCAAAGCGCTCCAGGACCTCCTTGGCGAACTCCTCGGACCGGATCAGAACATTGGCTTCCAGGTTGCGGGCCAATGCCGCCTCGCTCCAATTTGCCGAGCCCAGAATCACGGTTTTCCGGTCGATCACCAGCACCTTGGCGTGCGTGAAGATCGCCTCGTCATCAAAATAGGCGCTGATTCCCTTCTCCCGGAGGTAACTGTAGGCCCTGGCATTCTTGCCGGCGGAGTCCCAGAAACCGAGGTTGCTTTCATCCTTCCAGTCAATATTCCGGTCCAGCATCACCTGAACGTCCACACCCCTGTCTTTGGCCTCCACCAGCGCGTCTACCAGGCGGTAGACCTTGGAATTCAGCCGGTTCGGCGGAAGGGCGATCAGGTACATGTAGAGGCGGATGGAGGATTCCGCCCGTTGGATCTCGTTCCGTGCGACTTCAAAGTAGCGGTCAGGCAGGATGTTTTCGACGTCGGCGGGATGGGCGGAGGCGGCGGTTGCCAAGAGGAGGGGCAGCAGAAAAGCGGGGGCGACGCGTTTCAAGTCAAAGGCCGGTCTCCTCGACCTCAATAATGATCCTCTGGATCCCCTTGGGTATCTCCTCCTTTTTTCCTCCGTTGATCGCGTAGGACCGCTCATCGTAATCGAATTCTACCGCGTAACACCTTTGGGGTTCCTTTCCCTCAAACCTGACTAAAAACCCGCCATCCGCCATGTCTCAAACCTCCTGTATTCCCACATTATACGCCTCACGCATCCTGTCAGGCGCTGCATTCCTGGCGGTAGGAATCGATCTGACGTTGGAGGGGGGGTCCCAGCCCAAGAGACCCCCGGCGCCAAGGGGGCAAGCAAAATCTCCGGGTTGTCACCCACGCCTCCTGAGTGGTAGTATCCGGTCTGTGGCCGAAAAGCAGATCTGCCTCTCCTACAGTTCGCTGAGTCTCTTTACGGAGTGTCCACGCTGCTTCTGGCTGGAAAAGGTCAAGGGGATCAGCCGGCCCGATACGATCTTTCCTTCGCTGCCGGGGGGCATGGACGGCATCATCAAAAAGTACTTCGACCGGTTCCGGGTCCTGGGGAAGCTCCCGCCCGAGCTCGAAGGGAAACTGGAAGGGACGCTGTTCCCGGACCAGAAGCTGCTGGACCTCTGGCGTGCCCGCCACCGGGGCCTGCGGTATTCCGACAAGGAGGTCGGGGCGACTCTCATGGGGCTTCTGGACGATTGCCTGGTTCAGGAGGACCGTTACCTTCCGCTGGACTACAAAACCCGGGGCTACCCCGTAAAGGAGGATACGCCGTCCTACTACCAGGATCAGCTCAACATCTACACGCTGCTGCTACAGGAAAACGGCTACCAGACCGCCGGCTGCGCCTACCTGGTCTTCTACCATCCTCTCGAGCAGAACGACGGGGGCCGGATCACCTTCCACATGCATCCGGTCAAGGTGGACACCGACCCCGAACGGGCACGGAAGATTTTCAGGGAAGCGGTTGATCTGCTTTCCAAGCGCTCATGCCCGTCGGCCGACAGCGAGTGCGGTTTCTGCGAGTGGGCCATAAAAGTGGCCCCTTTGACCATGCCAAGCAGTTCCGGGGGAGACATACCGGGAGGACAGTTCATCCGCTAGCAGCAGAAGGCTCCCAACATCCTTCCTGTTCAAAATAAGGCACTCAAAGTTATAGTTCGCGCGCCCAATCGGCACCGCGTACCGAGGGACAGGTTATCGGCTTCCACTACTTCTATCCCCCTAGCCAGACGGGTGACGGTAAAGTGATTCAAATTGTAACAGAAGAAAGGTCCCGTTGGAAGGAAATTTGCTATCAACCGGCAAGAGATATTTCCTCCCGGTAGGCGGCGATTTGGCGCTGGCGCTCGGCGGGGTCCCAGCCGAGGAGATGGGAGGCGAGGCCCTGACAGGGGCTGATCTTTCTGCCGGTGAACCGGTCTAAGCGGCTTTCAGCCGACCTGAGACATACCGATGTGTGCAGTCTGCTTAGTTCTGGTCAAAACACCTTTCTCCCTTCGCAGAGATTGATGAGCTCGGCCAGGGCCAGCACCTCGGCCCTGCGGCCGCTGCCGGGGCGAACCGTTTTCAGAATTCCGGCGGCTCTCAGCTTCCCCAAAAGGACCATCACCATCGGGCGGCTCGGCATGGACCGATGACGGGCAAGTTCGGTGGTCTGCACGATGGGTTGATCGAACAACCGATCCAATAAAGGCACGGCAAACTGCGAGTGGGTCAGCTCGCGCACCCGATCTTTCAACCGCTCATAGAGATCAAGGATCTGGCGCGCCTTCTTGGTATTTTCATCGGCTTGTTCACACACCGCCTTCAAGAAGAAGGCAATCCATTGGTTCCAGGCATCCTGCGATGCGCCGAGAGGGCGGAGGCGCTCGTAATATTCGTCACGATGCCGTTCGAAGTAGGCGGACAAATAGAACATCGGTTTGGACAGCAGCCGCCTCTCGTAGAGAAACAGCGGCAGGAGCAGCCGGCCGATGCGACCGTTGCCATCCACGAACGGATGGATGATCTCGAACTGCGCATGGAGGACGGCCAGCTGCACCAACACATCGGGCTCTTCGCGGTGATAATACTTTTCCCAGTTGTCCAGCAGTCCGGGGACACTCATCGGTTCCGGCGGTACGAAGCGGGCCTGCTCGATGGGGCAGTCCGGAGGACCGATCCAATTCTGCTTTGTCCGGAACCGGCCACGCTCCTTGTCTCGACCGCGCACGCTGTTCAGCAGGATGGCATGCAGTTCCAACAGCAGGTTCAGATGGAACGGCTTGGTCTTGAGGATCTCTTGCGCCCTGCGCAGGGCATGGCGGTAATTGATGATTTCCTGGATGTCCTGCCGCCTGGACTCCTGCGCCGGCTCTTCACCTGCTTCATATTTCAGCACTTCTCCCAGCGTCGCCTGAGTTCCCTCAATGCGGGAGGACAGGACTGCTTCTTGCGTCGTCAAGGGTGATAAAAGAACGTGGGGGTTCCGGATCCCATAGAGCAGGCCGTCATAATGCGCTACGGCTCGGTTGGCTGGACCGATGAGCGGAATCAGCGAAACCAGGTCGACGTTGGTAACCGGAACAGACTGAGCGATAAAGGGTTCCATCCTGTGTCAAGTATACTATACGCAATCCATTTTGTGTAAAGTAATTTAGCGATTACTTTACACAAACGCATCGAGTAGTTGCGGTTCCTTATCTCACGATCGTTTCATAAGCAAAATCGTTATTAAACAAAACGGGCGGAACGTTTAATAAGGAAACCCGGCTGCTTACCCGAGCGAGATCTCCTGGCGGTAGGCGGCGATTTGGCGCTGGCGCTCGGCGGGGTCCCAGCCGAGGAGATGGCCGAGGTAGTCGGCGGCGGAGTCGAGAGAGTCGAGGCCCTGGCAGGGGGACCAGGCGACTCCGAGACGGCGGAACAGGAGGCCGGAGAGGTGGAGGGCCATCTCTTCCTCTACGGCGTAGCGGAGATCGGCCTTGCGGAACGCATGGTGGGGGCACAGGGGCTGCGCTAGGGAGGGATCCTGCTCGATCCATCCTCGGATCATCCTCTCTTTCTCCTCGGCGCGACCCAGGGGAAGCTGCCCGGTCCGGCAGGGGCCGATCCCTTTTCCCGGCAGTCGGGGAGAAACCCGGTCGACGAGATCCTGCGCGATCATCCGGAAGGTGGTGAACTTGCCGCCGACAATGCTGAGGAGACCGTTGGAATCTTCGTGGATGAGGTGGCCGCGGCTGACCGCCCAGGGATCTTTCTTCTCCTGGGCAACGAGGGGACGGACCCCGGCGAAGGTGGAGATAATCTTCTTGGGGTCGAGCCGAAGCTTCGGGAGGAGCCGGTTCGTCTCACGGATCAGATATTCCACGTCGGACGGCTCGGCGCGGGCGGCGCCCGGATCGCCGGAATAGTCGGTGTCGGTGGTGCCGATCAGGGTCATCCCCCGCCAGGGGATTAAGAAGAAGATCCTCTGGTCGCTGGGGGAGGAGAGGAGCAGCGCCTGCCTGAGCCCCAAATCCGGATAGAGGAGATGAATCCCCTTGGAGGGGCGGACGATCGGCTTGGCGGCGGGATCGGCTAACCGGCGCAGGCGGTCGACCCAGGGGCCGGTGGCGTTGATCAGCAGCCGGGCGCGGACCTCGAACCGTTTGCCGGTCAACCGATCCTCCACCTCCGCTGCGACCAGGCGGCCCCCTTGCGAAAGGAACCGGGTGACCGGACAGTAATTGGCCGCCTTCGCCCCGGCCTGGGAGGCGGCCTTGAGCGCCTCCAGAACGAGACCGGCGTCATCCATCTGGGCGTCGTAATAGAGGGCCCCCTTCCGGACCTTCACCTGACGCAGGAGCGGCTCCATCTGTTCCACTTCAGATCGGTTCAGGAACCGGTGGGGGTGGATCGAGCGCTTGCCGGCCAGAAGGTCGTACAGGAAAACGCCGATCTTCACCAACGGCCAGGGCCGGGGAGAGTTCCCGACCACAGGGACGAGGAACGGCAACGGCTTGACCAGGTTCGGGGCGAAGCGCAGCAGCCACCAGCGCTCCCGGATCGATTGCCGGACCAGTTTGAACTCCAGATTTTCAAGATAACGGATCCCGCCGTGGATCAGCTTGGTCGTCTTGGAGGAGGTTCCGCCGGCGAAGTCCCCCTGCTCCACCAAGGCGCAGGAGAGCCCCCGGGTGGCGGCGTCCCACGCGATGCCGGCGCCGAGGATGCCCCCGCCGATGACCAGGAGGTCGAAGGTTTGGTTGGAGAGCTGGGGGAGGTCGCGAGTCATCAGCTCATTCGCCCTTCGACAAGCTCAGGGCGAACGGCGCGTGGATTGATCATAATGCGCGCTGGATGGCGGCTTCCCAACGGCTCAAGGCCGACTCACGCTGGGAGCGGTTCCAGGCCGGGCGGAAGGACCGGTCGACCGCCCGCATCCGGGCAAGATCGGTCTGGCTCCAGAAGCCAACCCCGAGCCCGGCCAACTGGGCGGCCCCGAGCGCGGTCGTCTCGATGATCCTGGGCCGGACCACCGGGAGGCCGGCCAGATCGGCCTGGAACTGGAGGAGGAAGTTGTTCCTCACCGCACCGCCGTCAACCCGGAGGGATTTAAGCCGAATCTTCGAATCCTGCTCCATTGCCTGGAGGAGCTCCTGCGACTGGAAGGCGATCGCCTCCAGAGCGGCCCGCACCAGATGGGCCCGCGTCGTCCCCCGGGTCAAACCGCAGATCAAGCCCCTGGCATCCGGCCGCCAGTAAGGAGCCCCCAACCCGACGAAGGCGGGCACGAAATAGACCCCGCCGGTATCCGGAACCGAACGGGCCAGCCGTTCCGACTCGGCCGCCTTCCGGATGAGCCCCAGGCCGTCCCGCAGCCATTGGATCGCCGCCCCCGCGATGAAGACCGAACCTTCCAGGCCAAAGGCCGGCTGCCCCGCCGCGTCGCAGGTGGCGGTGGTGATCAGGCCGTGGGTCGACCGGATCCGCCGGCGGCCGGTCTGCATCAAAAGAAAACAGCCGGTCCCGTAGGTGTTCTTGGCCTGGCCCGGCCGGACGCAGCCCTGCCCGAACAGGGCCGCCTGCTGGTCCCCGGCGATCCCGGTGATCGGGATGCCGGCCGGCAAAGGGCCCACGGAGACGGTGGCGCCGAACCGGCCACTAGAGGGAAGGATCCGGGGGAGCAGCCCCTTTGGAACATCAAGCATCCGGAGCATCGGGTCGGACCATCGGCTGCTCTTCAAATCCATCAAGAGAGTCCGGGAGGCGTTCGTGACGTCGGTGGCGTGCACCCTGCCGCCGGTCAGTTTCCAGAGGAGCCAGGAGTCGACGGTTCCGAAGCAGAGCCGCCCTTTTTTCGCGGCGGAGGCGATCGAGGGGGAATGTCTGAGGAGCCAGGCGATCTTGGTGCCGGAGAAATAGGGGTCCAGAACCAGCCCGGTGATCCGGCGGGTGGACGGCTCGTGGCGTTTGAGAGCCCGGCAGATCTCGGCGGTGCGGCGGTCCTGCCAGACGATCGCCCGATGGACGGGGCGGCCGGTCCGACGGTCCCACAGGAGGGTGGTCTCCCGCTGGTTGGTGATCCCGATCGCCGCGATGGAGCCGGGCCGAGTCCGGCTTTGCGCGAGCGCCTTGCGAATCACTTGAAGGGTGGAGGCCCACAGCTCCTGCGGATCATGCTCCACCCAGCCGGGTTTCGGGAAATGCTGGCGGATCTCCTGGTAGGAGGAGGAGACGGCTCTGCCCCGGCGATCGTAAAGGATGGCCCGGGTTCCGGTGGTCCCCTGATCGATCGCCAGAATAAAGTCACTCATTGTTAAAAACGGTGTCAGACACCTTTTCAACAGACAAAACGGTGTCAGACACCTTAAACGAGCGACGCTCCGCCGTCGATCACGATCGTCTGGCCGGTGATGTGGTCCGAGGCCTTGGAGCAAAGGAAAACGACCGTTCCGGCCAGCTCCTCCGGCTGCCCGTACCGCTGCGAAGGAATCCGGGGGAGGTATTGTTTCATCGCCTCCGGATCCTCGGTGTACTCCTTCGTCATGTCGGTGGCGAACAGCCCCGGCGCGATGCCGTTGACCTGGACGCCGGCCGGACCCATCTCGATCGCCATGACGCGGGTCATCTGGATCACCCCGGCCTTGGCCGCGCAGTAGGCGAGCGACTCGGGGGAGCCCCGAAATCCGGAGACGGAGGAGATGTTGATGATCTTGCCGGAGCGGGCTTTCAGCATGATCCGGGCCACCGCCTTGGCCACGAGGAAGGCGCCGGTCAGATTCGTCTCAATCACTTTGTCCCAGTCTTCCTTCTTCAAACGGACCAGGTAAGTTCCTTCCCAGACCCCGGCGTTGTTCACCAGGATGTCGATCCGGCCGAACTCCTGGTGGGTCGCCTTGACGAACGAGTCGACCTGCGACTCATCCGACACGTCCCCCACGGCGAGAAAGGTCCGGCGGCCCAGCCGCTGGATCTCCTCGGACACCTCCTTGAGCGACTCGGCCGCCCGGGCGTTCAGCGCGACATGGCATCCGGCCTTTGCCAGCGCCACCGCCATCGCCTTGCCCAAACCGCGGGAGGCCCCGGTCACCAGGGCCACCTTATCCGTCAGATCGAACAGGGAATCAGTTGGATGCGTCATGTTCCTGAATGTACCGCTCGCAGTCCAGCGCCGCCATGCAGCCCCAGCCGGCGGCGGAGACCGCCTGCTTGTACCGGACATCGTGGATGTCCCCGCAGCCGAAGACCCCCTCCACCGACGTCTGCGTTCCCTTCTTTAAGATAAGATACCCCTTCTCGTCCAACTCCACCTGCCCTTTGAGGAACCCGGTATTCGGCTCATGCCCGATCGCCACGAACAGCCCCTGACAAGGGAGGTCGGTCTCCTTGCCGCCGTTGACATCCTTCAATCGGACACCGGTGACCTTTTTTATAGCCGGATCCCGGACATCCACTACCTCCGAGTTGAAAATCCATTGGATCTTCGGGTTTTGCTTGGCCCGCTCCTGCATGATCTTGGAGGCCCGGAGGGCCTCCCGCCGGTGGACCACCGTCACCTTGTTGGCGAACTTCGTCAGGAAGGTGGCCTCCTCCATGGCGGTGTCACCGCCGCCGATCACCACTACCTCTTTGCCTTTGAAGAAAAAGCCGTCACAGGTAGCGCAGGCGGAGACGCCGTGGCCGATCAAGGCCTGCTCCGATTCCAACCCCAGGAACTTGGCCGAGGCGCCGGTGGCCACGATCAGGGCCTTGGTCTTGAAAACCTGATCCTCCACCTCCACGGTAAAGGGGCGCTGCCGGACATCCACCTTCGTGGCGCTGCCGGAGATGAACCGGGTGCCGAAGCGCTCGGCCTGCTTCTTCATCCGCTCCATCAGCTCCGGGCCCTGGATCCCCTCCGGGAATCCGGGAAAGTTCTCCACGTCGGTCGTGATGGCCAGCTGCCCGCCCATCAAAGAACCCTCGACCAGAAGCGGTTTCAAGTCGGCCCGGGCGGTGTAGATCGCCGCCGTCAAACCGGCGCAGCCGGAGCCGAGGATGACGACATTCTCGACGCTCACCCCGCCCCTCCGGTTCCTGCGCCGTCGTTCGGCGCAGCATAAAGAAGAACCTGGACGGCGCCTCTGCCGAGCGTCCGCTCGGCAGAGTGACCTCGCCCTTTCTGGGGGTGGGCCACTGAAAAGGGACAGTCCCCTTTGGAGCTACCTGCTGGTAACAAGACGGGGACAGTCCCTGGCGCTGGGGCGAGGTCATGGAACCGGAGGGGCGGGGTCATTTGTAGTCGGCGATGACGCGGGTCCGCTTGTGGATGAACTTGTCGGCCGCCAGGGCGGCGATGCACCCTTCCCCGGCCGCCACCACCGCCTGCTTCACCTCATGGCCCAAGACATCCCCGCAGGCGAAGACCCCGGGCAAGTTGGTGGCCATCTCCTTGTTGACCTTGATGAATCCGGCCGGGTCCATCTCGACGCCGCTGTCCTTCAGGAACTCGGTGATCGGCTGGCCCCCTTGAAGGTAGATGAACAGCCCCTTGACCGTCAGGGTCTGAGCTCCCTCCGGGCTTAAGAAGGTGACCGACTCCAGATGATCTTTGCCCGCCACCGACTTCAAGCGCCACTCCGAAAGCCACCGGACCTTGGGGTTCTGCTTGACCTGGGCAATCGTCTCTTCGCTCGCCTTGACCTTCTTCGATGGCAGCGCCAGGTGGGCCTTGCTCACGTACCGGGTCAGGAACAGCGTCTCCTCCAGCGCCTCCTCGTTGTCCCCCACCACCGCCACCTCCTGATCTTTGTAAAAGGCGGCGTCGCAGGTCCCGCAGTTGGAGATCCCCTTGCCCCAGAGGGGCTCCTCCCCGGGAACCCGGTTCTTCCTCCCCATCGCCCCGGTGCAAAGGATGATACTCTTGGCCTGGAATTCACCCGTTCCGGTGTAAACCTTCTTGATCTCCCCGGACAGATCGACGGTGAAGACCTGCTCCGCTTTGATCTCCGCCCCGAAGCTGGCCGCCTGGTCCCACATGATCTTGAGCAACTGCGCCCCGGTCAGGACCTCGGGGACGCCGGGATAGTTGGCGATCTTGGCGGTCACGCCGAGGGCGCCGGAGGTCAACGACTTGTCGAGCACCAGGGTTTTGAGTGATGCCCGGGCGGCATAGAGGGCCGCGGTCGCGCCGGCCGGCCCCCCTCCGATGATGATCAGATCGTAAACTTGTTCCATCTGAAAGATTCTGTTATAGTATCACGCTGAAAGGGTTTTGTTTTAGCTTTGCCAAACCTGTTTAGGGAGGAAAGCGATGCCAGATCTGTACAGCAACTTTCACCTGGTCGTGCGATGGTTGCATGTGATCGCCGGTATCACCTGGATCGGACACCTGTACTTCTTCAATTTCGTCAACGTCCCCCTGCAGGGAGCCCTGGACGATGCCGCCAAGAAGGCGGTGAACCCGCAGCTGATGCCCCGGGCCCTCTGGTGGTTCCGCTGGGGAGCGATGATCACTTTCCTGGCGGGGCTGACCCTGTTCACCCTCACCTATTTTTATACCCCGGGCGCAGGGCTGGGCCCCACTTCCCTTCTGATCGAAACCGGACACCTCACCCAGCGGGCGATGTGGATCCTGTTCGGGATGCTGCTGGGAACGATCATGTGGTTCAACGTCTGGTTCGTGATCTGGCCGATCCAGAAAAAGCTACTGACCGGCAAGGCGGGCGACCAGGCACCGGCCCTGCGGAAGAAGGCCCTGCTGACCTCCCGGATCAACACCTACCTCTCCGGCCCGATGCTGTTCGGGATGCTGGCCCCCTCTCATTACGGGGCGATCAGCGCGCAGGCCCTGGGGATGGCGATCCTCCTGGGATGCTTGGCCATCTGGGCAAGCATCCGCGCCTCCGCCACCGTCGGGAAGCTTTAGGGTCTGACCCCGCGGGGTCAGACCCCATTAGATCTTCCCTCGGAAGATCGGCCGAAGGATCCTCACCAACCGGGGGTGAACCGCCGGATTCCCGGCGGTGATGTGTCCCGTTTCGAGGTAGGTTTGTTTTCCTAAGAAGTCGCTCACCTTGCCGCCCGCTTCCTGAATCAGCAGAGCCCCGGCCGCCATGTCCCAGCTGGAGAGGGCCATCTCCCAGAAGCCGTCGAACCGGCCGCAGGCGGTGTAGGCCAGGTCGATGGCGGCGGAGCCGGCCCGGCGGATCGATCCGGTTTCCAGGAAGACCCGGCGGAACGACTTCAGATAAAGGTCCAGATTCTCCCGGGCCCTGAACGGGAAACCGGTGGCCAGCAGCGATTCCCTTAAACCGGGGTGGCGCGAAACCCGAATGCGACGGCCGTTGAGCCAGGCCCCCCGGCCCCGCCGGGCGGTGAACAGCTCCTGTCGGCAAGGGTCGTAGACAGCCCCCACCTCCAGAACCCCTTCCTTCATGAGGGCGATCGACACGCCGAAAAACGGGAAGCTGTGGATGTAGTTGACGGTGCCGTCCAGCGGATCGATCAGCCACTGATAGGGGCTCGCCTTGGCTTCAGGGGAGGATTCCTCCGCCTTCATCGAGTGGTTGGGAAAGGCCTTGGCCAACACACGGATGATCGCATCCTCGGAAGCGTGATCGATCCGGGTGACCCAGTCCGATTTCCCCTTACGGACCACCTCCCCTGTCTTGAGCCGGCCCAGGTGCCGCATCAGGATCCGGCCCGCCTCTTGGGCCGCGTCGACCGCGACGCCTAAATAGCGAGCTTGCTCGTTCAGCGTCCGTTCATCCTGAGCCCGTCGAAGGATGGACGGTCATGGTTCGACAGGCTCACCATGACCGAACTTCTGAAGTTGGGCGATGAGGGGGCTGCTGGCGGGTGGAAACTGGAATTGGCTCAGCTCCTCCGGGACCACCCAGCGCCAGGCGGCGCATTCAATCGTCTGCGGCTCCCCCTCCAGGATCCGGCACCGATAACAGTGCAGGCGGATCGATCGGTGAGGGTAATGGTGCTCCACCTCGGCCAGCTTGACGTTCACGGCAATCGAGAGCCCCAGCTCCTCCCGGATCTCACGGATCAGGCATTCCTCCATCCCTTCGCCGGGATTCGCCTTTCCGCCGGGGAACTCCCACGATCCCCCGAAAGAATCTTGCGGCATCCGCTGGGTGATCAGATACAGGCCCTGTCGCTCGATCACCGCCACCGCCACGTCCAGAAATTGATCAGGCAAGGAGCCGCCCCCCATCCACCGGCAGGATCACCCCCGTCACGAAATCGGACCCCTCCAGGAAGAAGAGGGCCGCCGCCAGGATGTCCCGGGGGGATCCGGCCCTTTTCAGCAGGGTCCTGCGGACCGAGCGTTCCTTCTCCCGCGAAGAGATCCCCGGCGGAAACAGGATCGGCCCGGGAGCGATCCCGTTGACCTGAACCTCCGGGGCCAGCGCCTTGGCCAACCCCCGGGTTAAGGTCACCAGGCCCCCCTTGGCCACGCAATAAGGGAGGTAGTTCGTCCAGGGAGAGTCCACCGAGACATCGGCGATATTGATGATCTTGCCGGCCCGACGCCGCTTCATGATCATCCCCACCTGCTGACAGAATCGCCAGGGGCCGGTCAGGTTGCTCGCCAGAAGATCCTCCCACTGGCTCTCGGTCACCCGATCCCACGGGGTCGGGTAAAAAGAGGAGGCGTTGTTGATCAGAACGTCGATCCGCCCGAAGGTGGAGAGGACCTCCTTGACCGCCTGCCGGACCTGGGATTCATCCCGTTGATCCACGGCAACCGGGATCCCCTTCACCTTCCTGTTCCGGATCTCGCGCACCGTCTGGAGGGCTTGACGCTCGGAGGTGTTGTAGGTGATCGCCACGTGGCAGCCCCGGGCGGCCAGTCCCAGGGCGATCGCCTTCCCGACCCGCTTGGCCCCACCGGTCACCAGCGCCACCTTCCCCTTCAGATTCATGCCGAGCCCTTAGGACTCGACGAACTGGATGGAAACAGGGCGGGGAGTCAGCTGTTCCTCGGCGGCCCAATCGAGCAGCCGCTGCATGGCGGCCGCTCCCTCCGGCCGACACTCGACGCTCCACCGGTTGACGTACATCCCGACGAACCGGTCGGTGCGGGCCGGGTCCAACCCCCGGCCGAAGCCCCCCGCGTAGGCCAGCGCCTCGGGCCGATGGGCGAAGGCGTAATCGAGCGAATCCTTGAAGCAACCGGCCAATCGCCGGATCAGGTCGGGGCCCAGGTCCCGCCGGACCACGTTGACCCCGAGCGGAACAGGCAGCCCCGTCCTCTCTTTCCACCATTCCCCTAAGTCCAGGATCTTCTTCAAGCCCCACTCGGCGTAGGTCAGTTGGCCTTCATGGATCAGAACCCCGGCTGGAATCCGCCCCTCCTTCACGGCGGGGAGGATCTGGTCGAACGGGACGATCTGCGTCTGCACCGGACCGACCGCGAGACGAAGCAACAACGCCGCCGTGGTGAACCGCCCCGGCACCGCCACGGTGATCTGAGAGAGTGCCTTCAAATCGAGCGGCTCCCGGGCCACGAGGATCGGGCCGTAACCTTCCCCCACGCTCGCCCCCGTCGGAAGCAGGAGGTATCGGTCGGCGCAGTACGGGTAGGCGGCCAGCGAAATCGCGGTCATCTCCAGCTCTCCGGAGAGGGCCCGCTGGTTGAGCTGCTCGATCCCCTCCAGCAGGTGGCTGATCGTCATCCCCGGGCAGTCCAGTTTCCCCTGGGTCAGCGCGTAGAAGAGGAAGGCGTCGTCCGGATCCGGACTGTGGCCGATTCGGATATCCATCGGATTTCAGGAGGTCGGGTAAAGAGCGTCCAGGAACTGGGTCAGCGTTCGCTCCAGCGTCTGCTCGTGCCGATCGACGTAGATCAGGATCAGATTCCGGAGCATCCGGGCCAGGATCTCCCGGGGGCTGACCCCTTCGAGAAACTCCGTCTGATAAGGGTAGCCGGCCTCCACGATGAACTGGACGCACTCCGGCCGGGTGAGGAACCGCCCCCCATTAAAGACATCGACGTACAGCTCGGTCCGCTCATCCCGGTACTTCACCATGAAATGCCCCGGAATCCCGACCCCCTGCAAGGGCATGCTCAGCCGCCGGGCCACCAGCAGATACAGAACCGACAGCGAGATCGGGATCCCCAGCTTCCGGTCCAGCACCCGATTGAGGTAGCTGTTCTCCGGATCGAAGTAGTTGGCCCAGTTCCCCCGGAACTTCTCCTGCTGGAAGAGGAACCGGTTCATCACCGTCAGTTGGTCGATCGGGAGGGCCCCCGACTTCAAACCGGGCCGGATCCGGTCGGCCAACTGATCCAACTGGCGCAGGTAAGGGACCGGGTCCAGATCCGGGGTTCGGACCTTGGCCAGGAGGAAGGCGGCCGACTCCAGATCGATCCGGTCGTCCGGCAGCTTGGAGATCCGATCCCACTCCAGGCAAATCCCGGCCAGCCGGATCCGCTCCAGAACCCCCTTGGCCTCCACCCGGACCTTGGGATCCGGATCCTTGGAGGCGGCCTCCTCGAGAAACGGGATCGCCTCGGGCGTCAGCTCCACCAGCTTGGCGCGGGCCGCCTCGACAATCTCCGCGTGGTCATCGGCCAGCAGATGGATGAGAGCTTTGAAGCTCGACTCCGAGGTGGGCATGCCCCTATGCTATCGAATGCCCCACGCCCTGTCAACGTCGCGAAATATGTGGTATATTCCGTGAAGGGACTCGAATGTTTCGACCGATCGATTCGATCTTGTGGACGATCGAAGAGGAGCAGCCGCCGGCGGACATCTCCATGCCGCGGGTCTTCCAGCGGCCGGCCCTCCCTCCCCTGGCCCGGGGCAAGGCCCCGGTGAGGGAGATCGTCCAGCGGGCGAGCCAAGCGCTCAGGGCAGGCGACGGCCCCGGACTGGGAAAGGCGTACGGGGAGCTGGTGGCCGAGTTCCAGCCGGCGATCCGCTGGGCCCTCAGCTGCTGGGAGTACCTCCTCTCCACCCAGGGCTGCCGGTTCCTGGCCCGAACTCCGGATGAGAAGCGGTACTGCCGGGGCGACTACCGGGTCTTCAGCGAGAACGATTTCCATTCCCTCACCCACCGCTGCTTCAAGGATCTGCTGATCAGCTACCTGGAGTCTCTGTTTCCCACCGACTTCAAGGAGTACGTCGAGAACCATTTTTGGTGGATGATCCTGCGGTCCTACCGGGCGCTCCTTGAGCCGGCCGATCCCCGTCAGCGGCGGCTGACCCCCTACTCCTACCTGCGCTGTGTGCCGTACCAGTTCCTCAACCCTTACCATCACGAGAGGGTCAACCGGGTGGTGGCTCAACTGCGGCGCCCGCAGCGGGAGGTGGTGGAGCTGTATTACTTCAACTTCTACAAGGAGGAGGCGGCCTTCTCCGCCGCAGGAATCAGCCGCTGCGCTTTCTGGCGCCGCCGCAAGGCGGCCCTGCGCGCCATCGCGGCGAGCGACTACTTGAGCCTCATCCTCCTCACCCAAATCGAACGATATTGAAGAAGGGCGTCCCTAGCCAAGCCGAGGAAGGCCGCCGACTCCCCTTTGCTTCAGCTCCTCGACGAGCGGCTCCACCCCGGTGAACCGGTGCGTCTGGAATCCGATCCGCTGCCCCGCCTCGATCAGATCGGTCCGGTCATCGATGTAGAAGACCTGGGAAGGGGCAATCCTGAGCATCTCCAGCGCCCGCTGGTAGATGATCGGCTTGGGCTTCAAGGCCCCCACCTCGTAGGAGAGGATCCAGCCGTTCATCTCGTTCAGGATCGAAAACCGCTTCCGGCAGAACTCAAAGTGAGGCCGGTTCGTGTTGGAGATCAGAAAGCAGGGATATTGGCTCAGCAGCCGTCGTACAAAAGCGGTCATCTCCTGATTCTCCGTGAAGATGTCGTTCCAAACGGCGAGGAAGGCGCCGTAGGAGAGGGTAAACCCAATCATCCTCTTGAGCTCCTCGTAGAAATCCCGGGTGGTGATCCTTCCCTCGTCATGCTGGACGATCAGCGGCGATTCGAAAAACATCCGGTACAGCTCCTCCGGGGTCGCCTTGGCGTTGGCCGTGATCGTTCTAGCCGCCTGCATGTGATCGAACTGGATCAGAACGTTGCCCAGATCCAGGAGAAAAGCCCGGATGTGGGAATGAGGTGACGGGACTGTCCCCGAAGGGGACTGTCCCTGATTCACCAGCGGCGCCAGCTGCTCCTCAATGATCCGGTCGACATCCTCCAGGGTGACCCCGTGGTACCAGAGGTGGTCCGGGGTGACCATCACGTTGGGCCCCTGGGCGCACAGGTCCATGCAGCCGGAGGAGCTGACCCGCACCTTGCCTTTCAAGCCGTTGGCTTTGACAAAGGCCTTTATCCTCTCCTTGATCGCCTCTCCACCTCCATGCGAACAGCAGGTGACCCCAGGATCCCGCCTGTTCACGCAGACATAGAGATGCTTGATGTACGGTGATCTCGCCGCTTCCATCAGATCAGACCTTTAGAACGGAACTCAGTCGCCTGGAGAGTCGGAGGGACCTGGCCCATTGAATCAAATATCTCCTGTCCAACCGGCCTTTCTGTTCCTGAACGATCGTCTGGATGTCGAGATGGTCAATGGGACGATCGGCCAGGAGCTTGTACAGAATCAAATCCTCCGGCGCAATGACCCGGAAAGATCGAGCGCCCAACCGGACGGATACCGCCCGGGCCAGGGCCTGCTGTTGATACTCCCCCCGCGCAAGGAAGAGGTCAACCTGTAAGGGCAATCCTCGAGTCGGCTTCAGATACCGACAGACCAGAAGCCGGTGGCCCAGCATGGCCCGCGCAGGCGCAGGAAGAAAATGTTGCTTCCGAATCGCCCGGAGGAAGTCCGGCTCTTGTCCCGGATCCAACGCCACCGCCAGATCAACATCCTGGGTCGCCCGGACACGTCCCCAGACGGAGAGAGACAGCCCTCCCATCACCATGTAGGGGATACGCCGGCGTTCAAGCAGCTCGACGATCTTCTCGAGCGCTTCGTGGAGCGGGCTGGAGGACCCTATCCCGTGCCGCAAGGAGTTTGGCAACCTTCCGGTTGGTCTTCTGATGTTCGAGAGATGCCTTCGCCCAGCGTCGGCGCCAGACCTGCCAACCCTGGTCTTCCGAAAGCCCCTGGGACCTCATTCCGGCCAGGGCCAGCTCTTCAGAGAAATCCAACAGATCCCTGAAGGCCTGATATCGTTGGGCGGCCTGCTCCCCGACCCGAACCTTCGAACGTCCGACGCTCATGGGTTAATTGTACCACGGCGCTCTGGCACAGGACACCCCCGCTCCGGGTAGCCGAGGCGAGCCACGACCGATGAACGTACAGCAGATGCCTGGAGCAGAAAAGATGCCCTGAGCAGTGGAGATGACCGGGGAATCGACGCCTTAAGTGGCCCGTCCTCAGGCCGCCTCCTCCAGCCCGGCCTGGCTTTGAAGGTAATCTTCGAACAGGTCCCGGAGTCCCATCGGCAAGGGAATCATCGGCTCCTCCAGCCCGGCCTGGGGGTCGCTGAACCAACGCTGCGCCAGAACCCGGGACGGATTCATGCCATTGTGTTTTCGATGGTACATCCGGAGGGTTGCAGAAAGAAGCCACCTGGAACGGATTCCAAAGAGAGACAAGCCCCAGGACACTCTCACCGCCGGCAAGAACACAGAGGCATCCGAAAGCCCAAAGAGGACGTGCGCCTGCGAAAGGATCCCCCAAGCCCTGGCTCTCGCCCTAGGGGTAAACGGCACCCCCTCTAAAGCCACGTACTCAACGACTCTCAACGCCTCCAGAGCCGCCTCTCGAAGCTGACGCCGGCCCCCGGCCGCCCATGCCCACGCCCGATCCACCCGCGCATCCATCGGGTTCTCCTCGAGCCCGGCGCGGTCGACTTGTCGGCCGGCGGCGATCATCTGGGCCAAGGTGCGGATCGCCACACCGACGCCCTGGGGAGAAAGATCGCGGGATCGCTGCCGGTTCCACGCCTCCCTGCGGGCGGTTCCAAAATCGGGGCTGATCCGGGGAACCGCCAGGTTCCCGGTGAAGTTGACCCCTTTCAAGCCGGCGACCGTCTTGAAAGGTCCGTGGCCCTGGTCATGGAACATGGCGATCAGGAAATCCCACTGGCCGCGCATCTCGGGAGAAAAAGCGGTGTCGGCCGGGACCGGGTGGGGGCTTACGTTCAGGCCCTCTTGCAACGCGAGATCGATCGCCGGCTGGATCCGTTTCTGGTCTTCCTCCCCCAGCAGGCCCCCCTCACCCGCGTGAGGATTCAGCCCCAACACTCCGATGCGGGGGTTCTCCAATCCAAAATACCGTCTCCCCATCTGGGCGGCGATCCGAATCCGCTCCAGAATCTGCTCGGTGATCGCCGGATCTTGGAATTGCTCGACCACTTCTTGCAGGGACTTGTGGGTCGTCACATGAAGGACTCTCAAGGGGCCGTGGATCAAAGCGATCGTCACCTCGCCGGAGCCGTTCAAGGTGCCCAGCCGCTCCCCCAGGTATTCGGTGTGGCCCCGGAAACCGGGTTCAACCAAGGCGATGTCCTCCTTGGTGACGGGCAGCGTAACGATGCCATCCACGTTCCCGGCCGAAGCCAACTCGATCGCCGCATCCAGGTACTGGAGCGCCGCCCGCCCAAAGTGTCGGCGTGTCTCGTCGTCCAGATCGGAGATCCCGACGGGCCCGAAGCTTCGCTCCAAGAGGATCGGATCGACGTTTCCCAGATCGAGAACGTTCAGAATTCCAGGTCCGAATTCGGCCTCCTCGATCCGTTGAATCGGTCGGATCCGTAACCTCTTGCCTGGTCGGGACCGGATCGCCCAGTATTCCTTGGCCCTCTTCAAGACCGCCGAATCCCCCACCACGATCAGATCCGACTCCTCCAGAAGCTCCGGCTGCTCGACCAGGGCCCTCCAAAGTAGCTCCGGGCCGCTTCCTGCCGGATCCCCCATCGTCACCGCCAGCCGAGGAGTGGCGATGACCTTGGTCTGGATCAACAGATCCGAAAGAAGCTCCGGCCGCCCGAACCCTTCCGACTTGACTACCATCGGCAAAGGGGGCCGATCCGGGGCAAGCAGCTCCCCGTAGGAGACGTTGGTGGCCGGCTCGCCGCTTCGGTAAGTCACCTCCGCCCTGGCGGTGTAGCCCGCGTGAAAGGCCCTCAAGACCGTATCCAGGGTATCGCCGCCAAAGACGACCAGGAGCCCCAACGGATTCTTCCCCTCTTGTGGCCCGATGAGCCCTCGATAAAGTTCTCCAAGGGCCTGCTGCTGAGGTGTGCCGGGCCGAAGGATGATTGAATTGTCCAGTTGAAGGATCACCCCCTGCCCCTTGCGCCATCCGCGGCGCACCTCCTCTTGGATCTTCCGGATGACCCCTTCTCTACTTCCCTTGCGCCGGCTGAAAAGGGGCTTGGTCTCCACCAGGACTCGGCTCCCCCGATCAGGGAAATCACGCAACGCCTGATTCACCTGATCCAAAGAGACGGAATTGCGGGACCCGGCCAAGACGAGAATCTTTCCCCTGCCCCTCCGGGCCGTCTGAAGCTGTTCCACCCAGGAGACCAACGGAACCGGAGAATCCGGTTTGACCAGTTCAACGAAAAGTCCTGCGGATCCGCAGCAGAGGAAGGAACGATCCGTTTCTTTGACCGCCTGGGCCAACACAGCCAGATGCTCCGGCTTCACCGCATCCGCCACCACCCATGCCCCCGAGGGGATCCCTTGGAGGAAGATCCCCACATCCTTCACCCCACGTTCAATTACCGAAAACCCAAGATGGACCACGGGACGAATCTGATGCCGGGTGAGATATTCGGTTAGATCGGACCCTGCCTCGGTCAGTGTCCCATCCAAGAAACCGGCGTACTCCGTTTGGTGGAGAGGGACAAACGTCTCCTGACGACCCTCCTCCTTGAGGAACCCGTGCACTCCCTGACGAGTGACTCGGCCCTGAGCCACGTTGGCCGGCGCCACCAGGAGGATCTCCGGCTGGAGCTTCTCCGCCAGTTGTTTCGCCGCTTCCACCCACGGACCCTTCAGGGTGGAGTCGATCTTGAAGTAGGCCCACTCTCCTTCTCCAATCCTAGAGGCCTTCATCCGGCCAACGTACCGTCTGGCCCCATAAGGACTTTCGTTTCGGATCTGGAGATTCATCACGAGCATCCGATCGTCCCTGATCAACGATGGATCGGTCTGATCGGTCACCAGAAGGGCCGGCTGCCCCGCTTGGGCCAGTGCTAGCGCCTGCTCCGCTCCTCCGGTGGGATCATCCGCGTTGAACCTCTTCAGCTCCTGCTCCTCCAGGCCGGCGCGGGGTTCGGTTCCGGAAAGCAGATCTAAGACGGTTTGGAACGGCTCGGCCAGGCGGGCCCCCTTCCCTCGGAGAAATCTCTCCAACCGCTTCCGCTTAGCCGGTGAGAAGAACCCCGCTCTGTTTTCGGCAACAGCGCCGAGAAACTCTTGCAGCAGGCGGTTGTTTCCAATCGCAGTCTGATATTCCCTGCTCCCCAATATCGCCGCGGCCCGCTCTTGGAGAGAAGAAGGGCGCTGCAAAGCCGCCTCTTGGGCCTGCTGGTCGGCACGACGCTTGGCGGCCTGCGCTCGATTGCGGATGGGGAGGAACTTCTCCCCCTGCGCAGGACCCAGCCGGGACAGTACCTCCTGACTCTTTTGGAATGCTTCCTGGACATCCCCCATCTCCTCCAGCATCCGCAGCTCCAGGAGCATCCGGTAGAGGCCGGCTTGCGCCAAATCGGCCGCCGGCTCTGTCTCCGGCGCCTGTTGGAGAGAGGAGACAACCCATGAACGAAGTTGAGTGAGATCCTGCTGGAACACCGGTGGGGAATCGAGTCGAACCGGTGGAGGCGGATCCAGCGAGAGAGTTAACCCGAGGGCCGGCAATTCTCGAGCAGCGGTTTCCAGCTCGGAGACGGCACGCTCCATTTCATCCGTTCCGGGTCGGCTGATATCACTGCGGGCCAATTCCCAGATCCGTTCCTGCGTTGAGCGGACCGCTTCCACCAGGGCATCCCGCTCTTGACGCCTCAGCATCAGCGCGGTAGGGGACCGCTCCGGATCGGCCCCCAGGAGCTGAGCGTTGAGCCGCACCAACGTCCCTTGCACGGCATCCATCGTGGTCTGCCTAAACGGCTCCTTGGGCTTGGCAGGTAAGGCACGAAGAACCGCATGGTTCAGCTCAGCCAGGAAGATGGCCCGGTCCGATTCCGTCAGCGAAGAGGCCAGCTCTTTGACAATCGAACCGGCATCCTGAAGAGTACGACGAAATTTCTCAAGCCGGTTCGAGAGATGCCTCTCATCCCCTTGGGAAAGCAGCCAGGAATCCTCCGGGCTTCGGGCCACCAGTAAAAGCCGCAGCAGAGGAAGATAGCCAAGGGTGGCCAGATCAAGGAGGTGACGCTTAACCATCCGCTGCACTCTCCTTTCGGCCTGAGGATCGCCTGTGCGTTCCGGAACACCCAGCTGAAGCAAGGCCTGCTGAATCTGGCTCCACTCATCGAAGCGGTCGGCCAATTCCTGCTGGACCTGGGCAGTGGCGGGGGGGCGTCTCCAACCCAACCGCTCAGCGGCATCCTGGAACTTGATCTTAAGATCCCGCTGAATGACCCTTTGCTCTCGGGATGTGCGGCCCAGCCAACGGGCAAAGCGCCGGCTCCCTTCTTCGGAGTAAAGGTCGTAGCCAGAGCGGGGGAGGAGTTTCCCCTCTAAAGCAAGACGGACGAGCTTCTCCAACCGAGCCACCCTCTGATCCAACGGGTCATCCTCTGTGAAAACGAGTGAGCGGAGCTCCTGCTCATCCCACTCCACCGATTCCAACTCATGGCGAATGGAACGGTCGGCTTCCTCAAGAAGCTCCTCATCCGACAGATCTACCCCTTCCCTCTGGCCCTCTCGGGAGGGAAGATCCGGCAGGGGCACCTTCAGCACGGCCATAGCCAGAGCGGGAAGCACCATCGCGGTATCGCGATCCCTCATCGGATCTTTGAACTGGACCCGCAAGGCCGGGGGATTCCCTGGAACCGGAGGGAGATACTCGACCTTCGTCACCCCCTTTTCGACCAATCCCCTGGCAAGCTCCGGGAAACAGCGGATCGAAGGCTCCATCCCTATCTGACGAACTGCCAGTACCGAAAGGATTCCAAAGGGAACCGGATCGCCCAAGGTACGGTCAGCACCGAAATCCACGAATCCAACGCCAAAGGTAGGGGCACTCAGATGACTTTCCTTCCAATCTTCATAGAGGAGCCAGCTCCTTAGCGCTTGCAGATACTCCTGGGGAGAGCGGGACCCCTCCGGCGGCTCTGGTCTGGCAGGAAGGCCCTGCTCCCGATCAAACCGGAGTCCTTCATATACCCTGGAGACACTGGAAACGATCTGTCGGAAAACGAACTCAAACTGCCTCAGCACCTTGGGATTGCGGCTGTTCTCAACGAGCATCTTCCCCGTAACCGAAGGCAGATGGCGGGACCGCCTCGCTTCATTCAGGGCAGCCAAGGCAACCCTTCGTGCCTTTTGCTCGTCGTTCTCAACCGCTCCGGGAAGTCGCTTCTCGTCCCCCTCGAATTCCTGGAGATATCCCTTGTATAGCCGCCCGGTTCTCCCCGCAGAGCGCCCGCGGCTCTTCTCCGAATCCAGGATCTCCTCGCCCAGCTCCAAAAAGGAAAGCTGTTCCAGATCGTCCGGTTTGTAGGATACCCTAGCCGAAGGTGCCTTCACCTTAATCTGGCCTGGCTCAGACGGCCTCTCATCGACCGGCGATGCCTGCCTGGGCTCTTGTCCCACCGGCAAGACGGACTGGGGTATAGGTTCACTGTTTTGAGGAAACGATGGCCCTACGGCTGGAAGAACAGCTTCCTGCTTCGGAGGAGATGGCGGGGGCTGTTCTTTTGGATGCACCACCGCAATCGATTCAAAATCGCTGTTCGAAAAGGCATCTTGGATTTCACCATCCGAAAGCTGGGCCAGCGTATCCCAACCCCAGTAGAGGGCGCCGGTCTCCGGGCTCTGCCAGACCGGAAGGTCAAACAGCCCCGGCGGCAGCCGATAGATGTCCCCGTCGAACTGTTTGAAGGCAGAATGAAGCAGCAGGGTTCTGGCTTTACTTCCGCCCAGGGCACCCTCGAGCGCATCGATGTGCAGGCCCCTCTCATCCTTGATCCGGTACTGCCAACTCTTCCCCACCTCTGCCAGGAGTTGATCTTCGTCCGGCTCTTGCGCTGATTCCTCCAAACCCCCGGTAAGGGAGTCGATCAGCTGCTGGCGGGTGGGGCGGGATTCCTCCAGCCCGGTCTGGCGCAGGGCGTAGCTGGAATCTGGAAAGGATAAGGAAAGGATCAGGAAAATCGCAGCGACCCGACGTCTGATCATCGACATCTCTATTTTACCTGTCGGCGCAGGTCGGACTCCGCTTTCCTGAGGCGAAGGAGATACTTCAGGTCTTCCCGATCCTTGGGGCGACCCGCAGCACGTTTCATAGCAATGAGATCAGCCAGGGAGGCGAAGTGGACCGCTGTCTTCCCGAATTTGGCCCCTACCTTATTCTTCCAGATTCGGTCGAATGTCACACCGGTCACGAATGGATGAATATCGGCCTCCACCGCGTACTGGCGAATCAAGAGCTTCTTGTGCAAAAGACTCTCCATCGGAATGTCGGCCATATCGTAGCCGAACGCCTTTAAAGCAACCCAGGCCCGCTTGGCATGGGTTGGAGCCGGCCGAATGAACAGGTCGATGTCGAGGGTGGCGCGGGCATAACCGTGAACCGGGAAGGCGGTCGCCCCGATAACGACAAAATCGACCTTATGCTCTTTGAAGAATTTGAGGAGGCCTTCGGTGTCCACTGTGCTGAAGAAGCTGGAGGAGCTCTCGGGTTTTCTTCCGCATCAAACGGAATCGCTGGGCAATAGTCAGAGACCTCAGGAAATCCAGCTCAAACTGGATCTCACGGGACTCGTTCGCCCGATCTAACGCAAGAACCCTTGTCCGTCGTCTCATCCCAGCCATTTTACCATGTTCCCCACCCGACATCCCAGGTCTGGCCCGCAGCGCTTCCTCTTTCCCTTCTTTCCCCACTTCAGACCTTGCCCCTCAGCAACGCCTGCTTGACCTCGGCGATGGCGCGGGTCACGTTGATCCCACGCGGACAAGCGTCTGTGCAGTTGAAGATCGTCCGGCAGCGCCAGACCCCATCCTGCTCGTTCAAGACCCGCAGACGCTCCTCCTTCCCCTGGTCCCGGCTGTCGTACAGGAACCGGTGGGCCTGCACAATCGCGGCCGGGCCGACATAGCCGGGATCAG
>CAZRTR010000002.1:16574-70141 GCA_964603095.1 uncultured Planctomycetia bacterium | reverse complement strand
CACGTCACCTGGCTGGTGAATTCCGCGGCCCACACCTGGGGCTACCAGAGTTATCGGACGAACGATCGATCCACCAACTGCTGGTGGGTGGCCCTGCTGTCCTTTGGCGAAGGATGGCACAACAATCATCACGCCTTCCCCCGCTCCGCCGCGCACGGCCTGCGCTGGTGGGAGCTGGACTTGACGCATTTGACGATCCGGGCGCTGGCGCTCCTGGGGCTGGCCAGGAATATCGTCGTCCCGGACAAGAGGCGCCCGGGGTGAATCGGATCGCCTTCTGGGCGGAGGAATCGTAAAGGGGGGAAGCCATGATCAACGTGACCAAGCTTTACTGTGGAGTAGAAAGTGGGAGCGACAGTTTAAGGTACGGAACAGGCCATGGGGCTCCGGCTTCCGCAGGGGCGCGGCGGCCCGTGGTGGTCTGGACGATGACGAGGCGGTGCAATCTTCGCTGCCTCCATTGCTACACCGATTCGGAGAACCGCTGCTATCCCGGCGAGCTGAGCGTAGCGGAGGCGGTGCAGATGCTGGATGACTTGGCCACATTTAAGATTCCCGCTCTGCTTCTCTCCGGCGGGGAACCGCTGATGCATCCGAACTTCTTTGAGCTGGCCCAGTACGCCAAGATGTGGAACCTTCGGTTGACCCTCTCGACCAATGGGACGCTTATTACACAGGACATGGCCAAGCGGATCGCTGCGCTGGGGCCGACGTACGTCGGAATCTCCTTTGACGGGCTCTATGGTGTCAACGACCGATTCCGGGGGATGGACCGCGCCTTCCGGAAGGCGCTGGGAGGATTAAAACGCCTGAAAGAGTTGGGGCAACGGGTGGGATTGCGCTTTACTCTGACCCGCCGGAACATCGAGTCGCTTCCCGGCATCTTTGAGATGGTGGAACGGGAGGGAATCGACCGGGTCTGCTTCTACCATCTGGTCTACGCCGGGAGAGGCCGGCATCTGGTCGAGGACGATCTTTCCCCGGCGCAGATGCGCCAGGCGATCGACACGATTCTCCGGAAGACCCGGGAGCTGGTTCAGCGGGGATGGCCCGGAGAAGTCCTGACGGTGGACAATCACGCGGACGGGGTTTTCATCCTCATGACCCTCCTGGCCGAGGGGCACGAGGCCCAAGCGGAGAAGGTGTACAAGTGGCTTGCCTGGAACGGGGGCGGGGCCAACTCCTCCGGTGTCGGGATTGCCCACATCGACGCACAAGGTAACGTCCACCCGGATCAGTTCTGGCAGGAGGTGGTCCTGGGCAACGTGAGGGAACGCCCCTTCAGCCAGATCTGGCAGGACGAGACCCATCCGATGCTGAGGGATCTCCGGAACCGGTTGCCTCTTCTTAAGGGACGCTGTGGATCCTGCCAATGGAAGCCTCTGTGCGGGGGGTCCTTTCGAGTACGGGCCCAGTTTGTCTACGGCGACCCATGGGCTTCCGATCCTGGATGTTACTTGACCGATCAGGAGGTTGGATGCGCCTGAAGAAGGCGAGTTAACCCCTCCTCGGGATTTCTCCCCTACTATGACCCGGGTCATACGCCGCCGGGGCCTTTCCAACTATCCTTTTAGAGGATGATGAAGGAAAGGAGCGTCCGATGGGGGAGGAACAGGAGGGAATCCTGACTATGGAGAACCCGGCGGTCCCCATCCCGGAGGTTTTATGGCACTCCTGCGACGGGATGATGGTGATCGATGAGCAGCGTCGGGTGTTGGCGGTGAATCCGGCCCTGGAGCGGATGATCGGCCGCACCGCTGAGGAGGTGGTGGGCAGGTCGGAATGCGGGGCGCTTCTCTCCTGCCGGGATTCCCACGGCTGCCCATTAAAGGATCGCCCGACCGAGTGCCCGGGCTTGAGGGCGATGGACCGATTCGAGCCGGTCCCCTCCGCGGAATACATCATCCGGGGAGTGGAGGGGAGGCGGATCGTCATCAGCGCCAGCTACACCCCGATCCAGCTGCCGGGGCGCCCGGTCTGGGCTCTCGTGGTGATGCGGGACATGACCCTGAAGAAGCGGCGGGAGCGCCAGTTGATCCATCAGGCGATGACCGATCCGCTGACGGGGCTGCCCAACCGGACGGCGTTTCGGAAGGCGTGCGTCAAGGAGATCAAGCGAATGGCCCGCAACCCCCGTCCGTTCGCCATCGCCATGCTCGACATCGACGGCTTCAAAAGGTACAACGACACCGCCGGCCATCCGGCCGGGGATGGGCTGCTGAAGGTTCTGGCCGGCTTGATCCAGGTCGGGCGCCGGGCGACCGATCTGGTGACCCGGTACGGGGGGGATGAGTTCGCCCTGCTTCTTCCGGAGACGGACGCCGCGGGTGCTATGGTGGTGGCGCAGCGGCTCTGCGCCACCGTGGCCAACTTTCCGCTGGTGATCCTGCCCTCTCCGGGTCCCTTGACGGTCAGCATCGGAGTGGCGGTCTACCCCGACGACGGCGGGACTCCGGAAGCCCTCGGGGCCCAGGCGGACCAGCGGCTGTACCAGGCCAAGCGGGGAGGGGGCAACCGGGTGGAGGGCCCCGGTTAAGGAGGATAAGGAGATGGAGACGGATCAGGTGATTCAGATGTTGAACCGGGCCCGGGCCGAGGAGTTGGCCTGCGTCCAGCTTTATGCGCAGGACGCCCGGATGTTGGAAGAGATGGGGAACCGATACTTGGCCCGGTTGTTCCGAGAGCAGTTGGCGGAAGAGGTGATGCATGCCCGCTGGCTGGCGGCCCGGGTCCGGGAGCTGGGAGGAACCCCGACGGATCAGCCGTCCGCCTGGTGCCGCAAGCGCGGAGCCCGGCGAGGAATCGCCCGGGTGCGTGGGATGTTGCACGAAGCGGCCGCGTTGGAGCGGAAGGAGCTGGCCCAGTACGAACGGGGGATTTTGGACTGCGCCCTGGCGGGAGACCTGCAGACGAAGACTCTTCTGGAGCAGATCGTCGGCAGCGAGGAGTCCCACCAGGGGCTTTGGCTGGGGTTGTTGAGCGGACGCGATTAGCATGAGGTATCAGCCCCTTCATGAGCGGTCTCCTCGGTTTCAACCGTTGGCCCAGAGGGAGTGGGCAAGCGGCAGAGGGACTCAGACCGGATGGAACGTTCGCCATCCGATTGCGTTCACCACCTGGGGAACGGCCCGTGAGGAAGGCCGTCCGCCGATCCATCGCCATCGCAAACATGGGCATGGGCCTGGGAAGGTGAGGGCAGGGCAGGCCTGGATCGAGAAACTGTGGGCGGCGCTGCGGCCTTTCCCATGGAGGCCGCAGCGTTGGTGGGAAGCGGGCTAGGGAAAGAAGGGTGGGCAAAAGGGGTTTTTAGTTTTGCAAAACCTGTAAAGGGGGGCTTGCGATGAAGGTCCGAGACTTGATGACACCGCACCCGGAGGTGTGCGTCCCGACGGACAGCTGCGCCGTGGCCGGGGAGATCATGGCCCGGAGGAACTGCGGGTTTGTCCCGATCGTGGAGGGGCTGATCACGATGCGGGTGGTGGGGGTCCTCACCGATCGGGATCTGGCATTGCACCTGGTTCATGCCGGTTGCCCGGCGGAGCGGATTTCGGTCGAGGTCTGTATGACGGGGCCGGCCAAGACAATCTCTCCCGATGCGGATTTGGACGAGGCGGTCCGGCTCATGGAATCGGGGGCGATCCATCGGCTGCCGGTGGTGGAGAGCGGCCGGTTGATCGGGATCCTGTCCTTGAAGGACATCGCCTCCTTCGCCCGGAGCGCGTCGGCCTTGGCCGGGGCGGGGCGGGTGGAGCGGCAGGTGGCGGAGATCGTGGAGGCGATATCGACGGCCCGCTAGAGAAAAGCGAAGAACCCTGAGCCGGATCATAGAACAGGAGGAGCCGATCGGGTATAGATAGAGGTGGAAACCAGGAGGACTGCGGGCGATCGAGTGAACCCCGACGCCGACCGATCGAGAAACCGGCAGGGGCTTAATCCCCGAAAGGGAAGGAAGCGATCGTGAGAACTGCGATCCTCCTGGGGGCTTGGAGCCGGTTTCAGAACCCGGTTTCGTCGCGAGAAGCCCGAGGGGATGATGCCAGGCCGAGGCGGAGCGACGAAGGCGTATCCCGAAGGGTGATACGTCGAGGAGCGACAACGAAGGCATGGCCATCGCGACGGGCTTCGTAGCAGAAACAAGGGTTTTGAAGCCGGCTCCGTAAGACGGGGCGATTGACTAGGACCGGAGGCGGTGGGAAAGCGGTAGGAAGAGGAAAGCGCCGCGGTCGCCTGAGCCGGAGAGGAGTCGGTCGCCCCGTTGGTATATACTATCAGGGACGTGAAGGCCCTTTCCGAGAATACCCTCCGAGTCTTGGAGGCCCGATATCTCAGGCGGGATCAAGAGCGCCGCATCATCGAGACGCCGGAGGAGCTGTTCCGGCGGGTTGCCCGCGCGGCCGCCTCACCTGAAGCCCAGTGGGGCGGCGCTTCCCAGGCGCGGCGATGGGAAGAGCAGTTCCACCGGATGCTGACCTCACTCGATTTCCTGCCCAACAGCCCCATGCTGATGAACGCCGGCCTTCCCCTCGGGCAGCTCTCCGCCTGCTTCGTCCTTCCGGTCGAGGACACGATGGAGGGGATCTTCGAGGCGATCAAGCAGATGGCGCTGGTCCAGCGGACCGGCGGGGGGACCGGCTTTTCCTTTTCCCGGCTGCGGCCCAAGGGGGACGTGGTCGCTTCCACCGGCGGAGAGGCCTCCGGTCCGGTCTCTTTCATGCGGATCTTCGACTCGGCCACGGAGAACATCAAGCAGGGGGGCAAGCGGCGCGGGGCCAACATGGGGGTCTTAAGGGTCGACCACCCGGACATCCTGGAGTTCATCCGAGTGAAGATGGATGGCCGCTCGGTGCAGAACTTCAACCTCTCCGTCGGTGTCACCGACTCCTTCATGGAGGCGGTCCAGCGGGGGGAATCCTATTCCCTCATTCACCCCCGGATCGGCAAACCGGCAGGGACCCTGAAAGCAGGGGAGGTGTTCGAAGAGATCATCCAGGCCGCCTGGGCCACGGGAGATCCGGGCCTTCTGTTTCTGGACGCGATCAACCGGGCCAACCCGACCCCCTCTCTGGGAATGATCGAGGCGAGCAACCCTTGCGGAGAGCTCCCGCTGCTTCCCTTTGAATCGTGTAACCTGGGTTCAATCAACCTGGCCCATTTCCTTAGGGAAGAGAAGGGGCGCGCCGACGTCGATTGGGATCGGCTTCGGCTTGAGACCCGCAACGCCGTCCGGTTTCTGGACAACATGATCGAGGTCAGCTCCTCCCCGATCCCGCAGATCCGGGAACGGACCTTGAGCACCCGGAAGATCGGGCTGGGGGTGATGGGATTTGCCGATGCCTTGATCCGCCTGGGGCTCTCCTACAACTCGGAGGAGGCGGTCCGGCTCGCGCAGGAGCTGATGCGGGCCATTCAGGAGGAGGCGCTTGCCGCTTCGGGGGAGCTGGCCCAGGATCGGGGGGTCTTCCCTATGTGGCCCGACAGCATCTATCCGGCCAAGAAGGTTCGGCTGCGCAACGCGGCCCGGACCGCGGTGGCCCCCACCGGAACGATCAGCATCATCGCCCAGACGAGCGCCGGGATCGAGCCGATCTTCGCCCTGGCCTACCGGCGCACCCATGTCCTGAAGGACGAAACCCTGGCGGAGGTGAACCTCCTCTTTCTGGAAGCGCTGGAGCGCCGGGGGTTGGATCGGCAGCGACTGGTCGCCCGGGTGCTGGAGGAGGGGTCTCTCAAGAGGGTCCCGGAGGTTCCGGAGGAGATCCGGCGGATATTTGTCACGGCGCTGGAGATCCCGCCGGAACAGCACCTGAAGATCCAGCACGCCTTCCAGAGGTACGTCGACAGCTCCGTCTCCAAAACGATCAACCTTCCCCAGGAGTCGACCCCTCAGGAGATCGGCCGGATCTACCAGCGGGCCTGGGAGCTGAGCTTGAAAGGGATCACCATCTACCGGTACAAGTCGAAGCCGACCCAGGTCCTGGAGCTGGGGGCTGGGGAAGGCGTCCTTCAGATGGAATACACCCCCCGCTGCGACCCGGAGGAGTGCCACCTGTAAACAGACGGCGGTGCCGTGACTGCGCATGAGCGGCGTCTGATCCGGTTCTTCGAGAACCCGGCCCATTACCCGCATCCGGTGGGAAAGGTGCTGCACCGGGAAACCCACATCTCCCACATTTTCCTCGCAGGCCCATTTGCCTACAAGCTGAAGAAGCCGGTCCGGTTTCCGTTCCTCGACGCCTCCACCCTCGCCCGGCGCCGGAGGTTCTGCCGGCTGGAGGTGGACTTAAACCGGCGGCTGGCCCCGGATCTGTACGTGGGAGTCATTCCCATCGTGGAAACCGCCGCCGGTTGGAGCCGGCAAGCCGGTTGGAGGATGGGCGGAAAGGGCCGGGCGGTGGAGTGGGTCGTCAAGATGCGTCGGCTCCCTGAGGATCGGATGCTGGATCGGCGGATCGCAGCCGGTTCGAGCCGGCAAGCCGGTTCGAGCCGGCAAGCCGGTTTAGCCGGTCGGCGGGAGATTCGGCGGGTGATGGAGCAACTGATCCCCTTCTTCAAGAAGGCCAGGCGCGGCCGCGACTCAGAGATTACAAGTGGTGCGGCATCCTTTAGCCGCAGCCGCGCGATCGGCCGGGTTGGAAAGCCGCGGCGGATCGCTCAGCTGGTCCTGGGAAACCTCCGGGAGTGCCGGACCTTTGTCGGGTCCCTTTTCTCGGAGGTCGATTTCCGGCGGATCGAAGCGGCTTTTCGGCAGTTTCTTCTGCTTCAAGAGCCGCTGTTCCTGAAACGGGTGGCGGAAGGCCGGATCATCGACGGGCATGGGGACCTCCGGTGCGAGAACATCTGCTTGACCGATCCGGTGACGGTCTTTGATTGCGTGGAGTTTGAGCCCCGCTTCCGGTATGGGGATCGGGTGAACGACTTGAGTTTCCTGGTGATGGATCTGGAGTTCCGAGGCAGATCCGATCTGGCCGGGGCGGTCCTTTCGGAGTATCGGAGAAGGGGCGGGGATACGGGGTTTGAGTCGTTGCTCCTGTTTTATCAGTGCCACCGGAGCTTGGTGCGGGGGAAGGTGCGGGGTCTGATCTGGAGGCAGCACCCGCGAGGGCCCCGCGGGGAACGGATGCGCCGGCTCGCGATCCGCCATTTTCGGCTGGCCAGGCGGTATGCGGAAGCGTTCGCGCCTCCGCTGCTCCTTGTCGTCGGGGGGGTCGTCGGGACCGGAAAGAGCACCCTGGCTAAGCGGCTGGCCGGGGAGCTGGACGCGGTCTGGCTGAGGACCGATGAGATCCGTCGGAAGGAGTTTGCCCGCTTCCGGCGGCCCGGCCGGGGGTTTTCCCAAGGGCTCTACGCCCCTTGGATCTCGCGGCGCGTCTACCAGCGGCTCATCCGGCGGGCGGAGGAATGGGTGCGTCAGAATCGCTCGGTCGTCTGCGACGGGACCTTTCTGAAGGCGCAAGGACGTCAGGCGCTTAAAGCGGTCGCTGAACAGCAAGGGGCCCGGTTCCATTTCTTTGAATGTGTCGCCCCGAGGGAGGTCGCGATGCGCCGGATCACCCGGCGCTTGGGCACGGGAGTCGACCTCTCCGAGGCCCGCCCCGAGCTGGTCGATCGATTCCGATCAAGTTATGAGCCGGTCTTGGGTTGGGGGCCGACCCACTGGACCCGGCTCGATACGCGCCGCTCCCCAACGGCTGTTTATCAGGAGGCGATCCAGACCCTGCGCAGGGCCTGGATCGCCGGTAGTAATAGTAAAGGGTGATTCATACTCAGAAATCGCATTGAAAAACGTCGCGACATCGTGTAAACTTTCGAGTAAAGGCCATCCCATGAGACCATCGAGCGACACTCCCCGAGCGCTGATCCTCCTGCTGATCCTCACCCTTCTGCCCGCTCGGCCTGTCAGCGCCCTTCGCGCCCAAAGCGCCGATTCCAGGACCGTCACCGCCGGATTGGAGGAGTCTCTGGAGGCCGGGCCGGGGAAGCCATGGGCCGAGATTGCCAAGCCGCTTCAGTGGATTCAGGACGAAACCCTCAGGGCAGAGGCGGAGGCGGTCCTTCGCCATGCCCTGGCTGGACAAGAGAGAGCGGGCCTCCTGGGGTATATCCCCGTGACCGTTCGGAATCTTCTTTCCAACCGGCTGGAGGAGCCACAGGAGCTCGAGCAGCAGGGGCTGAAGGCCCTCATCGAGTGGCTGGCCTATCGCTGGGCCTACCAGCCGCGGGGACCGGATGGGTCTTACCACGATACCCTGGGCTCCCTGATCCGATTCACTTTCGGTCCGGACCATGCCCCCGAGGTTCTCAAGCAGGCCGGCGCGATGGGGATTCCGGTGGAGGCGGTTCCCCAGGATTTTGCCGCGCGGACCGCGGGGATCATCCTTCCGCTCTACGCCGTTCGTTCTGAAGAGGACGAAGGGATCGGGGACATCCCGGCCCTGCGGAAACTGATCGAATGGGCTGCCCGTCAGGGCCTTGGGCGGATCTACCTTCTGCCGATCTTTGAGCCCGATTTCCTGGACCCTTCCCCCTACTTCTCCCTCAGCTCCTTCGGAGCCAGCCCCTACTTTATTCGGTTGCGGGACGTTCCAGAGGTCCAGCGCTCCCCCCAGGCCGCCGCGAAGCTCCGAGCATGGGACCCGTTCCTCGACCGGCTAAGACAGGAGAGCCACGTGGACTATCCCCCGGTGATGAAGATGAAATGGGAGGTCCTGGAGTTGGCCTACGACTTTTTTCGGAAGGAGGTCCTGGGGAAAGACGCCGAGCGGACCCGCGCCTTCCTGGCGTTTAAAGAGAGGGAGTCCTACTGGCTGGAGGATTACGCCCTCTTTCGAAGCATGACGCAGGTCTACCGCGTCGGCTGGCGGGATTTTCCGGAGCCATTAAGAGATCGGGAGTCGGACGCTTTAGAGAGGTGGCGCGCTGAGCATGCGGAAAAGATCCAGCTCTTTGAATACGTCCAGTTCCTCTTCGATGAGCAGTGGCAGGCGATGCGGCGTTACGCTCATGAGAAGGGGATCCGCCTCGTGGGGGATATGCCCGGATACGTCGACGGGGATGCCGGCTGGATCTACCAGGACGGCCTGGATTGGGATTACACCACGGGGGCGGCCCCGGACCGTTACTCGGTGATCGGGCAGGACTGGGGCCACCATCCTTACCACTGGGAGGTGATGCGTCCGGCGGGATATCCGCTGGCGATGAATCGGATGCGGCGGATCTCCGGCCTGGCCGACGATGTGCGGATGGACTATTGGGTCGGCTACATTACCTACTTCCGGATTCCGAAGAAGGCCGATGAGAAGAAGTGGCACCGGATCAGCTTAAGGCGGCTCTACGCCGACCTCAAAGGGGCCTGGGAGCAGAAATTCGATTGGCCGTTCCCCCTCCTTCTTGTCACACGAGAGGAGCGGGGAGGGCGATTTCCACCGGACGTCAAGGCCGCCGGGCGGCACATCTGGGCGCCGGATGAGCTTGCCTACGGGATGCCCCCGTACCAGCAGAAGGCCTACTTCTGGGACCAGGGGACTTGGGTGGACCTGACCGAAGAGGATTTGAGGCGCTGGGTCCGTCCGATCATGCGGATGCTGGATGCCGAGTGGAGGCCCGGGCCGTCGCATGAGCTCCTGCAGCAGTTCCAGAGGATGGTAACCTACGAACACCTCGGGGAACTCTACCCGGAAGACTTCGGAGAAGGTTTCCCTGGAGCGACCCAGGTTCGCCGGGAGCTGGGGCATCCCCGGACAAGAATCCTGGCCTTTGGTTTTGGAGAGCCGCAGCCGCCCCACTTCCATCCGCCCTACTGGGACACCACCCGATACCCTGCCAACAGCGTCACCTTCACCACCACCCATGATGCCGAAACCCTGCTGGGCCGGTTGATCCAGATGGCGCAGGACCCGGAAACCGGGAAGTTCGTCGACTGGACGGTGGATGCCCTCCGGTACGAGGGCTATCCGGTGGCGTTTTCTCCGGAGGGTGATTCGACCCAGAAGGCCCGTGCCGTTTACGAAGCCCTCCTGTCGCGGGCCGCCCGAAGCAACGCCCGGATCTTCTTGGCGATGTACCAGGATCTGTTCGGGCTCGACAACCGGTTCCGGACCACCCCTCCCGGAGATCTGCTGGGCCTGAAATGGAGGGACCGGATGCCTATGACGGTGGAGGATCTCCTGGCCCACGAGGGGTCGTCGATGGCTCAGGAGACGAACGCTCGGCTGGAGCGGGTCATGGGCGACCCACAGGGGAACCGTCGGCCAGGCCGAATTCGGCTTAGCGATCAGCCGTCCATCCTGGGGATGTTGCCGTTGGCCGAATCGGAAGATGGGGTCCGCACCCGCCAGGTCCGGCGTCAGGGAGAGAAGATTCAGAGCTGGGCCTCGGTGGTTTTCGCCAAGGGTCAATTGAAGCCGGGAAGAGAGCCGTCGGTAGAGATGGCTCTCTGGAAGGTCAACGACTCGATCGAAGAGGCCCAAGGTTATCCGATGCGGCTCTATGCCGTCCTGCCGGACGGGGCCCGGCTTTACTACGGTGAGGTTCCGGCCGGCGAAGTCGGGGAATATCTTCTGAGTACCCGAGTCCTCGGCTCGGACGGCCAATGGCGGTGGGGGACGAACCCCTTCCAGGAGCCGTTTGCCCTCGTTCAGCCCTCCGTTATTGTCCAGCCGGCCATCCAAGCAGAGGCCTCTCCGGCCGCCGGGCTGGAGGAGCTGAGCCCGCAGCGGCTGGCGGAGTCGGTGCTCCATTACCGGTACGGAGTCCAGCAGTTTTCTCCCAAGGAGCAGTTCACCCGCAGCAGAATCGCTCAAGAGATTGTCCGCCTTTTGGAGTCGGAGGCCCCCCTTCAACCGTTCTCCGAGCTGCTCCATCAGTTGAGTGAACTTCACGGAGCCGATCTGTCGGCGCTTTTCGGCGAGGCCTGGCCTGCGGAGATCTCCCGGGATGTCCCCCCCATCGTTCCGGGGGATGTGGGGCGTGTCTTCAGCGATCTCTTAACCTATCGGCACGATCTCCGGGAACGGCTCCACACCTATCTGGTGGCCATCGCGGCTCTTTTGCAGGACAGCACCCCGGAAGCCGCGAAGATGGCGACCGATCTTTTGCGAAGCGGGGAGGTGGGGCAAGTGGTCCTTGGCTCCATCGAAACAAACTTCAGCTCCACTACAGGAGGCCAGGGGCTCTACATCGAGCAGTTGGCTCGCGCCCTGACCAGGATGGGGCTTGACGTCGTGGTGGCGGCGCCTCTGTTTTCCGCCGATAAAGAGAGGATCCAATCCCGGTATCGGCTCCGGGATACGGGGCGGACCGTCACGGTGCGATTCCTCAACCGGATCGAACCGGAGGAGTACGAGGATGCCGTCCTCAGGATCCAGGAAGCGTATGTGGATGGGATACGGGTCCTCTACCTGGAGAACGAGAAATACTTCAGGGACTTAAAAGGAGTGGTTTACAGTCGACAGACCCCGGTGGGCCAGAAGCTGCGGATTGTTCGAATGCTCTCCCTGGGAACCCTCCTGGCGATCCGGGAGATGAACCTTCATCCCAGCATCATCCAGTCCAACGACGATTACACCGCTCTGATTCCCCTGTACCTCGAGGAGGGGGACGACATCCGGCCGTTTCACGACTTCCGGGCCGACCCCCAAACCGCCGCCACCCAGACGGTCCATGTGGCCCATTCCCTCCTGCGGGGCTATGGCCTGACGATCTATCCCGGCTCCTTGCAGGAGCGGGGCGACCTGATTCGCTACGACCTGGGCCGGGACATCGGCCGCCGGGACCTGACGATCCTCAGACACCCGGAGGACGACCGACCGGAGAACCAGGGGCGTCCCCCCTCGATCAGCCCGCTCCACGCCAGCGTGGTCCACTCCAACCTTTTCCTCGTTCCGGGCCACGGCTATCTCGAGGATACACTCGAGGAGAGGTTTGGAGAACTCTACGGGAATTTTTCCCGGGTCCTCCGGTGGAAGAATGGGATCGGACGTTATCGGGCGATTCCCAACGGCTTCGATGTGGCCGCCAAGCAGCGGGGCTATTTCGGCCTCAGCTTCCTGGAGCTCGGCCATGAGGAGGAGCGCAGGCGACGGGCCAGGAAGATCTTTCGTGAGGTGAGCCCCTTGGGAAAGAAGGCCCTTCAGGAGGCGTTTGGGCTCCCGCAGGATGGGGATGGCCTTGAGCATTTTCTCCTTTCCATGCTGGCTCGGATCGAGCGGACCAAGGGACATCACCTGTTGGTCGCCACCATCTGGCATTACCAGAACCCCTGGGAGCTTCGGCTCCATGGCTACGATCCCCGATTCGAGGGGGATCCGGTTGTCCGGTTGGGGGAGATGGAAGGAGGAGCCGAGGCCCAGCGCCGGATCATTGAATATCATCAGAGAACGGGTCTCAACGCACTCTCGGCCCTGGAGGTGGCCCTGCTGCTGATGCCGGATCTGCAGGCGATTCTCTCAGGGGCTCCAGGGGAGGGAGAGGAGAATGGACAGATCGCGAAGGAGCTTTACGAGATCGCCGAGCGCTTTTCGGCTCCGGATAGAAGAAAACATTTCGCCTACCATCCCTTTCGGATCGACGCGTCGGATCCCCGATATCCCTTGTTCTACACGGGGCCGACCGCTATCCTCGCCCCCTCCGAGTCGGAATCGTTCGGCTATGTCGTTCTGGAAGCAGGGGCCGGCGGGGTTCCCACCCTGCACAGCCGACGCGGGGGTTTGAGGGACACCGAGCTCCGATTCGAGGGGATCCAATCCGGATTTGAGCCGTATCATCCCGTCTCCTGGCTTCTCCATCTCTGGCGAGGGGTCTATCCGGTTTTTCAGAAACATCGGCAACAGGTGCGGAAGGATCCCGGCGCCTGGACCCTCTGGGACGAGTTTCGCTACTGGACGATGGCCGAGAGGGATTTCCGGTGGAACCGGTATCCGGGGAAGGCCTACCAGGAGGCGTACCGGCGGTTGCGTCAGGAGCGTCTCCACGGAGGAGTTTTTCCGGATATCCATCTGGACGTGGAGATACCTGTGCTGGAGGCGACCTCAGCGATCAACCGGGCCATCAAACTTGGGAGAGATCCTGCCGATGAGCTGAAAAGGGAGGGGGTTGAACCCAAGGAGGCGGTGAACCTGCTTCTCCGGGGCCTCACTCAGTCCAGCGAGGGGGAGACGGGCGACTCCTTTGTCAGTGCGTTTCTGTTCAGGTATCTGCCTACGCTGAATAGCATCCCGGAAGTGAAAGATCACCTGCGGTCTCATCTGGAGGAAGCCCTGCGGCGGACAGAGCGATCGCCTGGCGTTGCACATCACCGACTCCGCGTGGCTTGGGCGGCCCTCTATGGGCGATCCTGGCCCCTGGAGGCCCAGGCCGGGCTGGAGGAGCGGGTGGCGCAGATAGCGGCGGTGGCCGAAGAGACGGCCAGCGGATCCGGTGTCGTGGTCGTCAGCGCCCTGGAGATGGAGAAGGCCCCGGCGTTGGAAGCGGTGGTGCGCGCTTTGAGTCGAACGGAGCTGGCCAAGCGGACGATTCTGTTGGGAGGCGGATCAGGCCTGGATCTGCCGTCGGCTGGCGATGTTGGGGAACTGATCGCCATCCTGGGGAATCTGTCAGCGGTTTATCCCATCACCTATGTGGCCTTCCTGGGAGGACTGGAGGAGATTCCCTCTGTGGAGTTGGCCACTCGTGAACAAGGCCTCTCGTTCATCTCCATTGTTCCTTCCCTGGCTAAGCTCCTAGCCGCCTACGGGGTTCCCCCCGACTTGGCCGCTTCCCTGGCCGCCGGGCTGGAGGAAGCTGCCATCCACACCCAGGCCTAAGCAAGTCGGTGAGGGGAAAATTCCCCCCTGTATGATCCGGATCATCAAGCCGACCGGCCTGCTTGAAGTATACGTGAGAGCAGAGGAGGGTACGAAGATGAGCGTTGCCCAGAAGTTGACGGAGTTTCTTCGGCAGCAGCGAACCGGGTTCGAGGCGATCCCTCACACCAAAACCTTTACCGCGATGGAGACGGCGCAGGCCGAGCATATCCCGGGCCGGATGGTGGCCAAGGTGGTGATGGTCAAGGCCGACGGCAAGGCGGTCATGACGGTGCTTCCGGCAACCCACCATCTGGATTGGAGGCAGCTGAGGGAGCTGTTGGGCACCCCGGACCTGCACCTGATGTCGGAGTCGGAGTTTGAGAAGATATTCCCTGACTGCGAGGTGGGGGCCATGCCGCCGTTCGGGAACCTGTACAATCTATCGGTCTATGCGGATGGATCTCTGGCGGAAGATGAGGTGGTCGCCTTCAACGCCGGGACCCATGAGGACAGCATGAAGATGACCTTCCGGGATTATGTCCGGCTGGCCAAGCCGATCATCGGCTGGTTCGCGGATAAGGTAAACTGACGCCGCTCGTGGCGTCGGTGGGGAGTCGGGGGAAATAAGGGGGTCGGTGTACCTCTGAAAAGGGGGAGGGAACCGGCCCTCTTTTATTTTGTGAAAAAGCCGGCTGTATGATATCGGTCATAGAAGGAGGAGACCCATTCAGGTAAGTAATGGAGTAAAAGGAGGGTTTTGAAATGGAGAAGGAGGAGCGGAGGTTCTGTCCGGCGATCTGGTTCTCCGGTTTTTTCGGGCTGGGGACGCTGGTTCACCTGGTCCGGCTGGTGTTTCGGATCCCTCTGACGGTGGGGGGATGGGAGGTTCCATTCCGAGCCAGCGCCGCGGCGGTGGTGGTGCTGGGGTTGCTTTCAGCGGGACTGTTGTGGATGGGTGTCAGGCGGCCTTGCTGTGAAGCCGGAAAGTGTGAATCCAACAAGCCGGTTTGATCCAACAAGCCGGTTTGATCCGGCAAGCCGGTTTGATCCGGCAAGCCGGTTTGATCCGGCAAGCCGGTTTGATCCGATTCGGACGAGGATCCGGGACGCGGTCTTCGGAACGCAGGATGGGCTGATCTCCACCCTGGGGGCCTTGACCGGCATCGCGGTCGGGACCCAGAGCCAGCAGGCGGTGGTGATCGCCGGGTTCGTCATCGTTTCCGTGGAATCTCTATCGATGGCGGCCGGCTCCTACCTTTCCTCGAAGTCCCAGAGGCAGTACCTGGAGCGTCTTCTGGAGGAGGAACGGCAGGCGATCGAGAGGGACCCGGAGCATGAGCGCCGAGAGATGCTCGAAATGTACCGGGCCAGGGGCTTCACCGATGAGGAGATCCGGATGATCGCGCGGCGGCTCTTCGCCGACAAGCGGTGGCTCCTGGAGGACATGGCCCACAAGGAGCTGGGAATCTGCCCGGAGCAGCTGGAGGAGCCGCTGTCCAACGCCGTCGTGATGGGGATCTCTTACCTCCTGGGAGGGCTGGTCCCGGTTCTGCCGTACGCCTTGCTTGCGATCCGGACGGCGTTGCCGGTCTCGATCCTGGCCACCACTCTGGCCCTGTTCGCCTTCGGGGGGCTCAAGGGCCGGGTCGTCCACCGGGGATGGATCGCCAGCGGCCTGGAGATGCTGGCGATCGCCGGCTCCGCCTGCCTCCTCGGATGGGGGATCGGCGCCCTTGCCAGAGGATGGGCGCCATAAAAGGAAGGAGGCTGCCATGACCAATTCGCTGGACGTGGAGCGGCTCTGGAAGCGAGTGGGGCTTCAGGAGCTGCGCCAGAACTTAAAGAGGGCGGAAACCCTCATCGATGCCTTTGAACAGGCCTTGAAGTCGCTTCCTTCCTGCGATGAGTGCGCCAAGGGCGCCCTGTTGGAGCAGATCCGCGTGACGAGCAAGGAGGTCGGCATTGAAGCGGTAAGTCTCTCCGTGCTGGCGGAGGCGATGCGGGAGGCGGTCACCGTCGCTGAAGAAACCCAGTCGGAGCTTCACGCCAATGCTCCGGACCCCTGCCGATGCGCGGGGGAAAGGTGCCGTTGCCATGGATAAGCGGGCGATGGAGGTTCTGACCAAGGTGGGAGGGACGGTGCAGCCCCTGGACATGAGCCCCCTGTTCTGCCCCCGTTCGGTCTCGGTGATCGGGGTCTCGCGCGACGCCGGTTCTGTGGGCTACTCGATCTTCCAGAACATCTTTCTGGGGGGATTCAAGGGGACCGTCGTCCCGGTCAATCCGAAGGCGGATGAGATCTGCGGGATCCGCTGTTATCCAAGCGTCCTGAGTGTCCCCGGGCCGGTCGATCTGGCGGTGATTGTGGTGAAGGCCCCGCTCGTTCCCGCCGTTGTGGAGCAGTGCGGGCAGAAGGGGGTCAAGGCGGCGATCGTGATCTCGTCCGGCTTCAAGGAGGTGGGGGAGGAGGGTCGGGCGCTGGAGCAACAGGTCAGGGAGATCGCAAGCCGCCACCGCCTGACTCTGCTGGGGCCCAACTGCCTTGGGATCATCAACACCGATTCCGACGTTCACCTCAACGCCACCTTCGCCAAGGAGATGCCGCTGCCGGGGTCGATCGCCTTTCTGTCGCAAAGCGGGGCTCTCTGCACCGCGGTCCTGGAGTATGCCAAGGCGGAGAAGATCGGCTTCTCCAAGCTGATCAGCATGGGGAACAAGGCCGGCGTGAATGAGCTGGATCTGCTTCTGTATCTTCGGGAGGACCCCCAAACGAAGGTCATCCTCCTGTACCTGGAGGATCTGACGGAGGGCCGGCGGTTCATCGACGTGACCCGGGGGATCACGGGGGAGGGCTCCAGACCCAAGCCGATCCTGGCGGTCAAGGCGGGCCGGACGCCGGAGGGGGCGAAAGCGATCTCCTCCCACACCGGGTCGATGGCCGGCAGCGATGAGGTGTACGACGCCATCTTCGCCCAGGCCGGGGTCTTGAGGGTCGATTCGGTGGAGGAGCTGTTCGATTACGCCCGGGGCTTCGCGGAGCAGCCGCTGCCCAAGGGGCGGAGGGTGGCGATCGTCACCAACGCCGGAGGGCCCGGCATCATGGCGACCGACGCCTGCGTCCGGTACGGGCTGAAGGTCGCCCAGTTCGAGGAGGCGACCCTGGAGATGATGCGCTGCAACCTGCCCACCGCGGCGGCGCTCAACAATCCGGTCGATCTGATCGGCGACGCCCAACACGACCGGTACGAGCGGGCCCTGGCCGCCGTGGCCCACGACCCGAACGTGGACGGGGTGATTGTCCTGACCACCCCTCAAGCGATGACCGACCTGAAGGAGATCGCCCGGGTGGTGGGGAAGGTGGCGGTGAAGACGGAGAAGCCGATCCTGGCCTGCTTCATGGGGGTGACCGATCTCTCCTCCGGGCTGCGGGCGCTGGAGCAGGAGCAGGTCCCTCATTACCGTTTCCCTGAAGGGGCGGTCCGGGCCTTCGCCGCGATGTGCCGGTACCGGGAATGGATCGACCGGCCCCGCACGGAGGTCCGGCACTTCTCGGTCGACCGGACCGCCGAGGCGATCATCCGCCGGGCCCAGGAGCAGGGGCGCCACTCCTTAAGCCAATCCGAGTCGCTGGAACTGCTCAAGGCCTATGGGCTTCCGGTCCCTTCTTTTGGAACGGCCCAGACGCCGGCCGAGGCCGGCCGGATTGCCGAGAAGATCGGATTTCCCGTCGCCATGAAGATCCTCTCCCCGGAGATCGTCCACAAGTTCGACGTGGGAGGGGTGCGCCTCGATCTGAATACGCCGGCGGAGGTGGAGCACGGCTTCGGACAGATGATGATCAACGTGGCCAGGGCTCGTCCGGAGGCGAAGCTGGACGGAGTGGTGATCCAGCAGATGGTCCCCAAGGGAACGGAGCTGATCCTGGGGATGAAGCGGGACAAGCGGTTCGGGCCGGTGATCATGTTCGGCCTGGGGGGTGTCACCGTCGAAGTGTTGAAGGACGTCGCCTTCCGTCTGGCGCCGGTGAGGGAGCTGGGGGCCAGGCGCATGGTGGAGTCGATCCGCGGCTTTAAGATCCTGCAGGGCTTCCGGGGCCAGCCGCCGGCCGACATCCCGGCGCTTACGGAGTGCATCGAGCGGCTTTCGCAATTGGCGATGGAGCTGGAGGGGATCGAGGAGCTGGACGTCAATCCCTTGATGGCCTATCCCCAAGGTCGAGGGGCCAAGGCGGCCGACGCCCGGATCCTGATCCGGAAAATCACACCTGTATGATGAGGGTCATAGTATGGCCGCCCACCGCCAGGTAATCTCAGCGGTGATGAACCAGGAGACGGAACAGGAGACGAAGATGCAACGGAACGATCCCAAGGAGCCCTGGAGCGAAGGGGTGCATGAGGATCACCGGACGCTGGGGGCCGAGGCGCAGGCGCTGGATGCGGCGCTGAGCGTGGACATCAGCCCCCAGGACCGCCGGGTGGTTCTTGGCTGGATTATCCGAACCCTCTGGCCGGCTATGGAACTTCATCTCAGGAAAGAGGAGGAGGTTCTCTTTCCGGTCCTGGAGAAGCTGCTGGGGAAAGGGGCCGGGGCGCCGACGCTGCTCAAGGAACAGAACGGGGAGCTTCGCCGGGCCCACCGACACCTGGCGGAACTGATCCAGCCGACGGAGAGCTTGAGCTGGGAGACGATCCGGATCGCCGTGAGCGCCTTCCTGGAGCTCCTGGAAGATCATGAGAAGAAGGTGGAGCGGCTGCTGATCGACGTGCTGGAGTTCAACCTTTCCCCGGAAGAGCTCAAAAGGCTGGCGGATGCCTTCTACGAGCTGGCCCGCAAGGCGCACGAGGAGGAGGGCTGGCCGATCCCCCCCTGGGGAATCAAACGACATGAACATGAAGAGGAATCGGCATGAGCAGGGTTCGGCTTTTCCTTTATCTTCTGGGCCTCTTCGCGCTGGTGGCGGCGGCGCCGCTGAAGAAGGAGAATGCGGTCCTGACCTACGCCCCGGAGGCGCCCCCTCCCATTGCGCGCAAGGGCCCGGCCGTCGTCCAGGTCCACCTGGATTCCTCGGTCAAGGTGATGGAGATTGCGCCGAATGTCCGGTACAGCTTCTGGACGTTTAACGGCCATGTCCCCGGCCCCTTCATCCGGGCGCGGGTGGGGGACACGTTGGAGGTCCATCACACCAACAGCGACGACAGCGGCATGCCCCACAACGTCGATTTCCATGCCGTGACCGGACCCGGCGGCGGGGCGACGGTGACCACCGTGGTGCAGGGGGAAGAGAGGGTGGCCTGGTTCAGGATGCTCCACCCGGGGCTTTACATCTACCACTGCGCCGCCCCTCCGGTGATGGACCATATCGCCAACGGGATGTACGGCCTGATCCTGGTGGAGCCCAAGAAGGGACTGCCGAAGGTGGACCGGGAGTTTTACGTCCTGCAGAGCGATTTTTACACGAAGGAGCCTGCCCTGAGCGAAGTCGAAGGGCCGATCGAGGGGCAAGAACTCCTGGAGTTTTCCCATGAGGAAGGGGCAAAGGAGCATCCCCGGATCGTCGTCTTCAACGGCCGGGCCGGTTCCTTAACCGGCGAGGGGGCCTTGAAGGCCAAGACCGGCGAAACGGTCCGAATCTACTTCGGCAACGCCGGGCCCAACCTGATCTCTTCCTTCCACGTCATCGGGGAGATCTTCGACCGGGTCTACCGGGAGGGGGATCTGGTTTCGGAGCCGGGCCGCAGCATCCAGACGACCCTGGTTCCGGCGGGAGGGGCGACGGTGGTGGAGTTTGCGCTCGAGGTTCCCGGCAGCTACACCCTGGTGGATCATGCGATCTTCCGGGTGGAGAAAGGGGCGGTCGGCTTCTTGGAGGTGGAGGGAAAGCCCCGGCACGACATCTACGTCTCGCAGGATGAAGCGGAGCCATGCGATGGGTGTCTGGTTCACCCTTGAGGGGGAGCGGTGAAGAACGGATGGATTCAACAATCACCGTTTAACGAGCTTCCGGAATCGGTGAAGCAGAGGATCCTCCGGGCGGCGGAGCCGCACCGGGTCTCCCCCGGCACAATCCTGTTCGGCGAAGGGGAGAGGGCCGATTCCCTCTGGATTCTGGAGGAGGGCTGGGCCCAGCTGATGAAGAAGACGGTGGATGGGAAGTCGCTCGCCCTGGATCTGGTCACCCCCAAGGACCGGTTCTTCGGCATCTCCGCCTTTGCCTGCGACCAATACCTGGCCAGCGCCGTCGCAGTGACCCCGATCACGGCCCTTCGGATTCCAGGGGAGGTCCTCCGGCAGCTGCTGAGGAGCTACCCCTCTTTCGGGGTTTCCGTGGTGAAGATCTTCAGCCGTCGGTTCCACCATATGGCGGCGGCCTACAGCGCCGCCTTCGCGCCCGTGGAGCAGCGAATCGCCTCGGTCCTGCTCCGGCTGGATGAGGATTTCGGGAACACCTTGCCGGTCACCCGGCGCCAGATCGCCGAGCTGGCCGGGACCACAGTGGAGACCGCCATCCGAGTGACGAACCGGATGCGGGGGGAGAATCTGGTGTTGATGCGGCGGGGCCAGATCCTCCTGGTCAATCCGACCGGGCTGGCCCGAAAGTTAAGGGAAAACCGGGAAGACAGGGAAGGCAAGAGATGTTTAAGGGTTTCCCGGATTTCCCCGTATTCCCGGATTTCCCCACGTGGATAGCTTGAGGAGGAATAACATGGAACGGTGGGAAACCCAAGTAAAGGAAGACCACCAGGCCTTGGAGGCCCAGGTGGGGGCGCTCAAAGCGGTGTTGGGGATCGACGCGGCGATGGAGGATCGTAGGATTACGCTGAACCGATTCGTCCGGGTGATCGGGCCGGATCTCGAGCTCCACTTAAGGAAGGAGGAAGAGGTCCTTTTCCCAGCCCTTCAGCGGCTCGTGGGGGAGGAGCATGGCGCCATCGCCCTGTTGAGGGAACAGCACCACCAGCTTCGGGCCGCGCTCAAGCGCCTGGCGCAGCTGGGCTGCGAATGCGGACGCCAAGAAACCTTCAATTGGGGGGAGGTGGCCCAGACCGGCCAGGAGTTCGTCGGCCTTCTGGAGGATCACGAGAAGAAGGAGGAACAGCTTCTGATCCGGGCGCTGAGCGACGCCCTCAAGCCCCAGGAGCTGATGGCGCTCGCCCGGCAGTTCAGGACAATCGACTGGAGATTCCGGGCCGAGGGGTTGTAGAATAGACCTCCTCTGGAAGAATGGATTTCTTCGAGACGATCCAGAAGCGGCAATCGGTCCGGAAGTTCTCCCCTCACCCTGTCGAGGAGGAGAAGCTGCGCCGGATCTTGGAGGCGGCCAACCGGGCCCCGTCCGCGGGCAATCTCCAGGCCTACGAGATCTTCGTGGTGACGAGCCCCGAGATCAAAAAGAAGCTGTCGGTGGCGGTGGGGAACCAGCCCTGCGTCACCGAGGCGCCGGTGGTTCTGGTCTTCTGCGCCCACCCGAAGCTTTCCGCTGTACGCTACGGCTCCAGGGGGGAGCAGCTCTACTGCATCCAGGACGCCACCATCGCCTGCTCCTACGCCCAGTTGGGATGCACCGCCTTGGGGCTGGCCAGCGTTTGGATCGGGGCCCTGATGGAGCCGGAGATGATCCGGGACCTGTTCCCGCTGGAGCAGGAGCAGTGGCCGGTGGTGATGCTCCCGGTCGGCTACGCGGCGGAGAAGCCGGAACCGATGCCCCGCCGCCCCTTGTCCGACCTGGTCCGCAGAGTTAACTCCTAGCCCGAATTTTTCAATTGACACTTTTGAAAATGTGGTATAATCGAATTTGAAACAGTAAATAATATAAAAAGGAGGATCTCGCCCATGGGGCTCCCCAAAACTTATCGGAGAGGGTTTTTTCGTCTTACCGCACTGATTGTCATTGCCTGCTTCCTCTCCTTTGACCTGTGCTGGGCCAGCAGGCCCTCTCTTGTGACCGATTCCCCTGTCGTAGAGGAAACCCTTCGCGCCCAAGCCGGGCTGGAGAGTAACGTCGAGGAGGATCTAGGGAAGAGTCTGCAGCCCGCTCCGGGTCGCCGGTGGACGGGCAGCAGATCTCGCAGGTTATGGCTGACAGCGGCGATGTTGTTCGGTCTGGTTCTTCCCACCGGATTCTTCTCCTCCAGCAGTTCTGCTCAAGCCGCCTCCCACCCAAGCCCGGCGGCTGCCGCCCGGGAAGCTGATCTGCGCCAACTGATCAGCCCCATTGTAGAGGATCTTAAACAGTCCAGCGGGAAATGGGCCGTTATGCTGTTGACGATCAACAATGCCCGAGAGATGCCTCCTGAGGACCATACCACCTGGAAGGACTTGGCCTCTCTGGCGCAACGGCCCGGTGTCCGGTCCTACTCCATCACCGTGGATACTGAAAACGGAGCCCTGGATGGAAGAATTGAGCTCACCGGTCCATGGAGCAATGACCCGGTAGGAAAGCAGATTCAGGGAGGTCGAATGGACTACAACGGGGCTTTCAGTCCAGCGATCAAGGACCTTTTGGGAGGGCCTCATTTTGCCGGAGTCCTGGTGGTGGACTCCCAGGGGAGGATTCTTCTGGTAATCCCCCGATACACAGGGAGGTGGGGGTCGAGGGAATCCCGTCTCTTAAGGGAGGAAATAGATCGGCTCGTCGCTCTGGAGGTCCAGGCGGCTGCAGAGGCCAAGGCCAAGACGGATAAGGAGAAGGCACAGAGAGAAGCCGCGGAGGCGAAGGTTGCCGTGGAGAAGACCAGAGAGGTGGCCGAGGAGGCCCAGAGGGCCAAGGATCGGCAAGAGACGGTCTCGGTGCCATTTGAAGAAGAGACCACGGTCACGCCAGCCAAGCCCTCACCCCCGACTCCACCCGCGGATCTGAAGCCGCCTCAGCCTTCTGCGGAGGTCAAGCCCCTCCCTCCTCCATCCCAGCCTGATCTTTATCTGGAGGCAACGTTTGAAGAGGAATCCAAGCCAACCGATACGAAGCTGGCCGATACGAAGCCGGCCGTTCCGGCCGGGCCCGACGTTCCCTCTGTTGAGGGTTCAAATTACTCCACCTGGTTAAAGATTGCAGCGGCCCTCACTGGTCTAGCAGTAGTCGGGGGAACCTGGGATCTCGTTCGGCGGATCAGGCAGCGCAGACAACGACAAGCGGTATCGCCCCCTGCCTCTGCACCCGCCCCGGTAACACAACCCGCCCCGGTAGCTTCCCAAGCTGCGGGCCAAGCCGCCACCACAGCCCCTGCTACGGTGGATGTTGGACAAGCGCCGGTTGCTGCTGTGGAAACCGCTGTGGCCACTCCATCAGCCGCTGATCAGGGTGAGAGTGTCGTTCCTGCAACCATCCCTTCGGCGACACCCGCCCCGCAACAGGAGGAGACTTTAGAGGCGCTCATCGGGCGGTTAGCTGAAGCTCAGCCCAAGGTGCCTTGGCCTGCGATTGCAAGTTCAGCGAGAGATGACCCAGAGGGTTTCCAGAGGAGATTCGGGGCGTTGATTAAGCGAGTCCCAGAGATAGCTCAGATCACGGACTGGATCCGCCGGCATCCAGCTCAGGCCGGTCCTCCGGCTGAGCAAGCTGCTGTTAGCAGGCAAGCGCCGCCTGGCGCAGGATTGGAGGAGGATTGGAAAGAGGGCTCCCCAAATTCGATTCTATGGCAGTTCCTCGTAGAAAATCTGGTCCCAGGTGTCCAATGGGGGCAGCTCTCCGAAGAGAATCGGCAAAAGGCGATTGCGGTCATCGAGGGACTTGGACGAGAAGTTCCAGATTGGGAGGGTCTGCCTTCCGATGAGCAGGAAAGACTGGTGAGGGGGCGCTTTGAGGCAGAAGGGATTCTGCCTGTGGCTGCTGCGGCGATCGAGCCAGCCCCTGCTGAGGTAAGACTGGTAGAGGAGGCCGCGCAACTGATCGATTTCCTGGCGCAGCAACTGGAGCAAGCCCAAGCGGAGCTCGCTTTGGCGAAAGGTGAAGCTGATCGAGAAAGGGGGCAGGCCGCCGCTGCCAGCCGGAGGGTCGAGCAGTTGGAGGCCGAGGTAACCCGCCTTTCAGGGGAACTTTCTGCAGCCCAGGCAAATGAAGCGAACCAGCGACAAGAGGCCTCGGAAGCGTCCCAAAAGGTGCAGACCTTGAGTGCGCAAGTCAGCGAGCTGCAACCGATCGCTGCCAAGGTCCCAGGGCTACAAATGGAGTTGACCCAGAAGAAAGGGCAGCTGAATACGCTGACCCGTGAGCTTGGGGAGCTCAAGACCCAGTTGGATAATGCCCGAGCCGACTTGAAGAGGGAGCAAGAGGAGCGGAAGGCAGCCGAGGAACGGGAGAGACAGGCCGAGGAACGGGAGAGACAGGCAAATCTGCTCTTGAAGAGGGTCGGACGGCAGATCAGTGCAGGTAAGGGGAAAGGGCAGCGTCAGGCCGGGGCGGAGGCGGCGCTTGCTCAGCGGGTGGAAATGTGGCGCGGGAAACCGGAGGCGCCTCCTGCAACAACCTCTCCAGCCGCCGGTCCGGTAGCCCCCACCCCGCCAGCGGAGCCCTTGCGGGTGGTGGAGGAGGTGCCGCCGGAGACGAACCGGGAGCTTGTCGCAGGGACATTTTTCGTAGAGGGAAAGGGCTATGAGATATCCCGCCGCATCCAGGGCTACAAATCGGTTCAGGGTGGATTGGGCCCAGTCCAGATCGATGCATTTGCGCAACGGGAACAAGGGGGTCGCCAGGATCAGCAGGATCGTTACGCACTGGAGATCCTGGGACCCAAGGAGGATCCATTGGCCCTGCTGGCGGTGGTGGCCGACGGGATGGGGGGACAGGCAGCCGGTGCCTTTGCCAGCGAGAAGGCGGTGGAGCAGATCCTTCATCGGATCAACCCAGTCACTGTCCCAGAGGGGCAAGACCGACAGCAGGCGGAGCGATTCCTTCAGCAACTCCGGGCATATCGGGAGGGTTCCGACGAGGCCCAACAGCAGGCCGGTGTGATGGGGATCGCAAAGGAATTGGGGAATGTGATTGGGCAGGCCCATCGGGAGCTCTTCGGATTGCAGGCCGATCCGAACGATCCCGAGCATACAATGCGCAGGGGGATGGGAACGACGGTTGTGATGGCTCTCATCTTAGACAGACATTACATTGTGCTGGGGGTAGGGGACAGCCCCGCCTTCGCCTTCGAGGGGGGCAAGATGGATCTTCTCCTTCCCCTGGACAGTACACGGTGGCGCCAGGCAGAGGTGGAATTAAGGGAAGGCCAACCCGGAACGGGCTCCCCACCCTCCTACCAGCAGATCCATGACCGGATGCGAAGGGTCAAGCTGCCGAGTATCGTTGGAGGAGGAGGAGTGTTGGAATACCATCTTGGGCAGAGTGGAACCGATAGACAGACAGGGAGGAGGGTGGCGAAGGAGATACCGGTCCGTTTTGTTGTCCGCTCGCTAGAGCCAGGGAGCCAACTGCTGTTGGCCTCCGATGGGATCGATATGCTCACTCCCGATGCCATCGAGAAGACCCTGGCGGGGAATCCCACCCGTCCAGCCAGAGATGGGGTGAATTGGCTGATGGGATTGTCGGCGGCCTGGAAGGGGGCGAAGGATCTGCCGCAGGAGCTTCTCGATCAGCTTCCCGGCCCGCTGGACGAGTATGGAGATAGCCACAGGAACGGGGATAACCGAACCGTCCTCCTGGTGAAGGTTCAATCTTCCAGCCCTTCGGCAGAACAGGCCGGCCTGGAGGAGACGGCCACGGCGGTGCTAATGGCGGAGCCACCGGTCGCGCCGGCTTTCACAGGGATCCGATGGGCAGGGTCGGACGGCGCGTCGCTATCGTCTCAGGGAAGATTCTTGGCGGATCATGTTAGCTCCCGGCGACCTGCTGCTCCACCGATCGAGCGGATCTACCTGGTTTTCGATCAAGCCGCAGGCAAACCCTTGATCGAGGTGTTGGGGGTAGAGACGTACGTGGTGGTTACCAGTCCGAAGGAGGCCAAGTCCCAAGTGGGTCTGGGTGTGGAACCTGAGCGGCTGATCGGAATCACTGGCAAGAAATACAGTCAGGGCGATTACCTGGTCGAGGTGCGAGGGATCAAGCACTTCATTGAGGCAGATACCACCAGGCAAGATTGGAAGAAACAGGTCTTTGATGATGCGGTCGTTCGGTTGTTTGAGGAGAGCGTTGTGGTCGCTATCCACGGCAGGGACAGTCTGGTTACGACGCTTCAATTCTATCAATTTTCGGAGTCCGAGATTTCTCAAGTCCTCCAGGCCCGTGCCGGTACGGAGGAGGCACTGTCCCGCGGCCTGTAAGGGGTCTGTAGGGGGTCGGCGACGACCTGGCACCTTTTGTAACCTCTATCCTACCGGCCCTCCCATCCCGCGACGTGGGAGAAGTTAGTGTCGTTCCCCCGAATCCATGCTATCCTTGTCAGAACGCATGAAGCTCTGGATAAGGAGAGTCTCTGTTTTTGTTGGTTCCCTCGGCCTGGTCGGAGCGATCCCCTTCCTGTCGGTTCCTTCCCTGCGGCACTGGATCTACAAGGAGGCCAGTTTCCAGGTGATCCTGACTCCCATCATCGCGGGGGAATCGGATCCGGAAGCGGTTGTCGAGCGGGTGGTCGAGTACGTGCACCAGCAGCTGTATCCCGGCGGGGGCCTGCCGATGGACGCCGGGGCATGGACTCATCTGACCCGGGGGATAGGATGGTGCGACCAGAAGGCCTGGACCATCGGGACGCTGTTGGCGCTCAAGGGCATCCACGGTCGGCTCGTCATGCTATTCGGAGAAAACGGGGACAGCTCGCACACCGTCCTGGAGGTTCTGGTCGATGGCCAATGGCGCCTCGTGGGCCCCTTGAGGGGATCCCTCTTCCGGAAATTGGACGGTTCTTGGGGGACCCTCCAGGATCTCTCCGCCAATCCCGCCCTTCTGACGGCGCATCCGGATTTGAAGGCGCTTCAGCCAGAGGCGCGCCAGGAGATCGTCCGTATCTATCAAGCGATCCTGCCGTTTCGAAAGCCGCCGGCGATTTGGGAATCGGTCCTCGTGAAGCGCCGGGCCTTCTACCCAAGGGTCGTCGCTGCGGATGCGATCTGGTGGCTGTGGGCCCACCTGGGAAGGGGATGGGCCTTCGGATTCCAGGATCTGTATCTGACACTGCTTCCCCAGCGCATGAAGACATGGAAGGCCGACCTTGTCTCTGAGGAGCGACGCGGTTTGTCGAAACGGGAGGCCGAAGAGAGCGTCCGTTTATACTTCAAGGCAAGAAACTATCATCTCTACGGCCGGTGGGAGAAGGCAACGGTCCTGTACCGGAGGTTGGTCGACCAACATCCCCGATCGTCCCTCGTGGAGGCGTGCCATTACTGGCTGGGAGAGGTCCAGATCGAAAAAGGAAACCACCGGGAAGCCATCGAGGCGTTTACCCGATTCTTGAACCGCTGGCCGGACTCCGCTTGGAAAGGGAGGGCGTGCGACTATCTGAGTCTCGCCTACCTTCACGAGGGAAACGCAGAGAGAGGTGCCTATTTCTCTGCGTTGGCCTTGGACGATCCCTATGTGCCGACGGCTAATCGGGTGGCGGGAGGGAGATCTTTTATGGGGCCGGCGGCTAGGAGTCGGCTCTAAGAGCGGGGGCGGAACAGCCCGAGGGAAGAGGTGAAGCCGTGGATGAAGTTGCGCCCGGCGATGGGCCCAATCTCCCCGTTGCAGAAGAAGCCGGCGATCGGAAGGTTCCCCAGCGCCGACTGGATCGTCCGGATGTCGACGTTCGGCTCCCCGTAAAGGTCGCTCCCCCGCCCTAAGCAGCAGAAGACAAGCCCCCCAGCGCAGCCGCCCCTTTTCGCTCCGTCGGCCCGCTCCTTGAGCAAGGCCTCCAGATCCTCGCGGGAGGTGCCGGCATCCCGGAGCTGGAACTGCACCGTCTGCCCCACCTGGATCCGGTCCCCGATCGCCATGGCCCCGGTCTCCGGGTCCAGGCCGATCAGGTTGCGGATCAGGAAGTCGCCCCGCCGGAACTCCTGGCGCTTTTCATCCATCACGATTCCCAGAAGAAGCGCCCGCTGCGCCAGGGCCCGGTCGGCGGGGGTGAGCCCCGCGAACAGCTCCTGCATCACCTGAGCCGGAGGCAATCCGGCCAGCTCCAGGATCACATTCTCCTCCGCCTTGGTGACGATGTACGGCCGGCCGATCGGCCGGCAGCCCTGGGAAACGATCGTCTGAAGTTGAATATCCCCGGTCAGGGTCACCCCGACGGCCCCTTCCTTGAAGACCTGCTCGTTGAAGAAAAGGGAGTTTTCTCCGGGCTGCTGCGCGCCGCTGGCCAAGCCGCCGATCACCGGCATCTTGGGGTAACTGGCGTTCAGGGCGGCGATCAGGGTGTTGCAGTCGCAGGAGAAGGGCTCCGGCAGGAGGATCCCGATCGGATCCTGCGCGGGAAGAGAGCCCAGTTTTTCGATCCAGAACCCGGGGCCGTGCGGCTCCTGCAGTTCATCCGGGGTCACGTGGAACGGGTGCAGGGTGACACGAGGAAGCGCCGCCGCCACCAGCGACAGGGCCGGGGTGAACTCGAACTCCTTGTCCATTCCCACCACCCCGCCTCCGGTGCATCCCAGAAGAAGAGGATTTCCCAAATCGTTGCGCATCCGCGCCAGAAGCGTTCCCCAGTCGGTTTTGTAGAGGCCCGAAATGAACAGAAACGCGATCTGAGCGGAGGAGCCGCTCAGCTGCCGGAGAACCTCTTGGGCCGCCTCTGAGGCAGCGACAACGGGGTCTTTCTTCTCCGTGACGCTGCAGGCGAACTTCATCGTCTCTCTAGGCATGGCGGGGCCATTTTACCATGGGTGCGTTCACCAACCTTCCTGCTGGGAGAGGGGGATCAGGTCGTCCAGGCGTTGGACGATCCGATCCGGAGCGGCCTGCGCGATCTCCTGCTCATCCGAGAACCGGTGCGTCACCACCACCGTGGCGCATCCCGCGTTGCGCCCGGTCTGGACATCGATGGCGCTGTCCCCGACAAAGAGGGCCTCTTTCGGCGTGATCCGGTGCTTCTGCATGATCGCCTGGACCGACGACGGGTCCGGCTTGCGGGGATAGACCGAATCCCCCGCGACGATCTGAACGAAGAAATCCTCCACCTCGAGCCGGGAGAGGATCTGGAGGGAGTAGGGGTTGGGCTTGTTGGTGATGACGGCCTGCTTGCGATCTTTGAAATGTTCCAGCGTCCGCTTTACCCCCGGATACAGGCGGGCGTGATCCAGAAGATGCCGCGAATAAAACTCCCGGTAGGCCGCCACCCCCCGCTCGATCTGGTCCGGATCGTCGCTCTTAAGACAGCTGGCCACCAGGTGCCCGACCCCCCTGCCCACAAAACGGACGATTTCTTCCAAAGGAAGCGCCGGGGCGCCCATCTGGCGCAGCATGTGCTGGACCGACAGGATGATATCTTCCCAGGTGTCGACGAGAGTTCCGTCCAGGTCGTAAAAGATCAGGTGTTTCACTCAGGCAGGATCGTGCCGGCCTGCCGCTTGCTCTGGCAGCAATCCTCCGCCCCGCAGCCCTGGACCTGCATCCGAACGATGCAGCCCTCGGAATCGTTCTCGGCGAGGAAGGTGGCGCGGCACCGGAGGCAGAAGAACTGGTGGGATTTTCCCCCCTCCCGAAGATCCTCTCCGCAGAAGAAGCAGTGCGGCATCCGTGACACTCGTGACACTTCTGGACTCATGTCGCCTCTATTCTAGCACGGCTCGAGGGTGAAGATCGCCAGCTCGGGGCGGCAGAGGAACCGGATCGTGGTGATCGACGTCCCGATTCCGCGGCTGACGTACATCCGAGAGCCCTCCTTGCCGAACCACCCGTCGGAGAATCTCCCGCATCCCCGAGGGAACCAGATCGCCCCGATGAAAGGGAACCGGATCTGGCCGCCGTGAGTGTGCCCGGCAAGGATCAGGTCGACCCGGCGCGCCGGGTCGACCTGCCCATCGAGCCGATCGAAGTAGAAGGGGGAGTGCTGCAGGAGGATCTTGAAGGCATCCGCCGGCACAGGGTGCAAGGCGGCGCTGAGATCCGGCGTGCCGGAGGTGGCGTCATCCAGTCCGATCAGCCAAACCCGATCCGTCAGGGGACGGCTTGCGTTCAGGAGCAGATTCACCCCGGCCGATCGGTAGAAGGGCTCTTCCTCCTCCGCTGCCAGAGGCCCCCAGTTCTCCCAGTTTCCCCGCACCAGCCAGACCCCCAACGGGGCGCGGAGGCGACTGAGCACCCGGTGGCACATCGCGTAGGTTCCCCGTTTGTCCTTCGTGTCGCCGGTCACGACGATGGCATCCGGTTTCTCCGCCTCCAGAAGGGCCAGGAACGCCCGTTCGCGGCGCCCGAAGCCGATCGTTTGAATGTCGGTCAGATGCGCGATCTTGAGTGGAGAAGGAACCGGGGCCTTCACCCGGTGGCGGGTCACCTCGATCCAGAACGGCTCGATGAGGGTCGCATAGGCCAACCCGGCCATTCCGGTAATAATGAGAAGCGGGACCAACCCTATTCGGCCTTCAGCTCTTCGATGGTCTTCTTTATGCGCAGGAGCCGTTCGGGAGAGGTCGGGTGGGTGTTGAGGTAAGAGGGGCTTAAGGACTGCCCCAGCTCGGTGGCGAACCGGTCCCAGAAGGTGATCCCCGCTTCGATCTGATAGCCGGCCCGATGGGTGTACTCCAGCCCCACTCGGTCGGCTTCCCTCTCGAAATCCTTGGAGAAGGGGGCGGTGATCCCGGCCGCAGGCACCCGGCCGACCTTGCTCCCGGAGCCGGGGAAGACGATCTCCGCCGCCGATCCGACCACTGACCCGAGGAGCCCGCCCAGCAGGTTGGGCGCCATCGCTTTTCCGATGTGGCCTTGCGTCAGGTGGGCCAGCTCATGCCCCATGACGACCGCCAGCTCGTCGTCCGACTGGACGAATCGAAGAAGCCCGGCGCTGACCACGACCAACCCGGGGCTGGCGTAGGCGTTGACCGAATCGTCGTCGCTGACGTGGAAGATGGCCGGATAATCCTTGGCTCCCACCGTCAGAGTCTGTTCAAAAGGCGCTCCTCGGCGTTCCAACAGAAGATGGGCCGTGTCGTGGGGTTCAAGCCGGCTGAAGAGTTCCGCCGCCTGGCGGACGGTGGGGGTCTTGCGTCCTTCCACCTGGATCAACAGGTCGCCCGGCTCGATCCCTGCCTCGGAGGCGGGGCTGCCGGGCAGGACCCCGACGATCAGACAGGCCTTCTTATGCTTCCAGGGCTTTCGTTCCCGCTCGGTCGGTCCGTCCGGGTCCGGCTCCATCCCCGGAATCTCGAAGACCTGGGCGGAAACCTGCGTCAGGTTGTCCAGAAGGAGGCCGACCTGCGGATCCGGGTCGGGCAGCCGCTTTTCCTCCGGAACGGCGGTCAGGAGCCGTTCCCCGATCGTCCGGACCCGGATTACCTGATTGTACAGATGACGCCGGGCCTTGACCTGGTAAAACAACTCGGTCGACTTCAGCTCCTCCGGATCGATCGGGGGCCCCACCGCCACCGTGGCGCACCCGGCGAGAAAGAGGGCGCACAGCAATGTCTGGGCCAATCTCCGCATTCCGGCGGTTAGAGCCATCTTCCCTAAGTTCCTCCTTGGCACCCAGCCGGTCTCCAGATACCAGCGCGGACGGACCGCTGCGTCGTCGAACCGACAGTCGAACGCCCGAATCTCCAATTCACGATGGGAAAGGGTCTGTTTCAGTGTAGCACGAGGCTTACCCGGTTCAACTCGAATCCCCAGCCGTTCCTGCAGAAGCCGGATCAGCCCCTGCGGCTCCGATTCCGCCGGGCCTTTCTCTCCCCCGGGGAACTCCCACAGCCCAGGGAGCAGTCCGGAGAGAGGGCGCCGGGCCAGAAGAAGGGAACCGTCTCTCTCCAGGATCCCGCACAGGTAGAGGATCTTCTTTCGAGGGGGTGTTGGCCGGGGAGGGGGGATCCGGTCCTGCCATCCATTCCTGCGGGCCAGGCAGTTGCCCGATACCGGGCAGGCGGGGCAGTTCGGGCGGCGCGGAGTGCAGACCAACGCCCCCAGCTCCATCAATGCCTGATTGAACTCCCCGGGGGATGGGGACAGGTACGTACCTGTCCCTTTTTCTTTAACCAGATGCTCCGCTACGGCCCAGAGCTGGCTTTGGACCGCAGGAAGCTTTGGATCTTCCCGAATCCCGAGGTATCGGACCAAGACCCGCGTGACATTCCCATCCAGGATGGGAGCTGGTCGATCATAGGCGATGGAGGCCACAGCCCCGGCAGTGTACCGGCCGACCCCTGGCAGGGTCAGCAGGTCTTCAACTTGGTTCGGGATCTGGCCATCGTACCTTCCAAGGATCTCCTGGGCAGCCGCATGGAGGTTCTTGGCTCGGGAGTAATACCCCAACCCGGACCAGATCTCCAGCACCTCCTTCAATGGGGATCGGCCCAGCCGTTTCACCGAGGGGAACCGCCGCAGGAACCGCCGGTAGTAGGGGATCACCGTCGCCACCTGGGTCTGCTGGAGCATCGACTCGGAGACCCAGATCCGGTACGGGTCCCGGGTCTTGCGCCAGGGCAGATCGTGACGGGCGTTCTTCCGATACCAGGCGAGCAGCTTTTTTCGGAACGGCTCGCGGCCCACGATCCTATGATATCCTGTGGGCTATCCCTATGGAACGTGAATCGAAGATTCTCTGCGCCACCCTGATGGGGCTGGCAATGATCGTGTCGGCTGCCCTCGCGGCGGAGGAGAAACCGCTGACGCTGGCCGACTGCTACGCCCTGGCCTTGAAGCAGAGTGAAACGATCGCCATCCGGCAGGAGCTGATTGCCGAGGCGGAGCATCGCTTCACCCGGGCCTTGAGCGGCATCCTTCCCCGCGCCTCCTTCTCCTCCTCCGACAAGAGGCAGGACGGTACCGACGGTTCCGCCTTCACGTTGAAGGAGGTTCCCGAGCGGAAGTTCGTCTTCAGCCAGCCCCTCTTCTCCGGTTTCAAGGAGTTCGCGGCGATGCGGGGGACAAAAGCGGAACGCCGGCAACGGACCCACGAGAAGCATCGGGCGGAACAGCTTCTGCTGGCGGATGTCTCGGACGCCTTCTACTTGGTTTTGGAGAAGCGCCAGGAGATCCAGGTCCTGGGGGTGAGCCGCCAGGCCCTCCTGGAGCGGATTGAAGAATTGCAGGGGCGGGAACAGCTGGGGCGCTCCCGCTTAAGCGAGGTGGTGAGCGCGCAGGCGTTGGCTTACCGGGTGGAGGCGGAGCTGGAGCAGGTCCGCAGCGAAGAGGCGGTCGCGGGCCAACTGCTGGAGTTCTTGACCGGCAAAGAGAAGATCGGGGGTCTGGCCGATTCCGATCCGTTCCCTCCGTCTGTGGAAGGGGAGGAGCATTATCTGGCCCAGGCGGTTTCCCGCTGGGACGTGCAGGCGGCGCAAGAGGAGACGGCCGTCGCGGAGGAGGAGGTGAAGGTGCAGAAGGCCGATTACTGGCCGACGGTCGACCTGGAGGGGAACTACTTCGTCGAGCGGGTGGGGGCCTCCGAGGAGGTGGATTGGGACGCGGCCCTCAAAGTGGATGTCCCGATCTATCAGGGAGGTCAGGTCCGGGGAGCCGTTCGGCAAGCCCAGTCCCAGGCGGCTCAGGCCCGGCTGCGATTTTCCGAGACCCGGCGCCGGGCGATTCAGGAGATTCGGGATTCTTACGCCCGGTTCCGGGCGGCCCTAGGCCGAACCGAAGCCCTGACCCGCGCGCTGGATGCGACGCAAGAGAGTTACCTGTTCCAGGTCCAGGAGTATCGGCTCAACCTCGTCGGCAACCTGGATGTGCTGGAGGAGCTTCAGGTGCTTCAGGAGGCCCGGCGGGATCTGATCCGGGCCCAGTTCGAGGCGAAGCGCCTCTACTGGAGCTTGAAGGTCGCTTCCGGAGAAACCCTGTGACCCTTTCCGATTTTTCGATCAAGAATCCGGTCTTCGCCTGGATGCTGATGGCGGCCCTCATCGTCTTTGGGCTGATCGGCTTCAATTCCATGGGGGTCAGCCAGATGCCGGACGTCGACTTCCCGGTCGTCTCGGTGTCGCTGACCTGGGAGGGGGCCGCCCCGGAGGTGATGGAGACCGACGTCGTCGACGTCGTCGAGGACGCGGTGATGAGCATCCAGGAGATCCGGGACCTGTCTTCCACCGCCCGGCAGGGTCAGGCCACCGTGACGATCGAGTTCGAGCTGGAGCGGGACATCGACGCGGCCCTGCAGGAGGTGCAGACGAAGATCGCCCAGGCGCAGCTTCGCCTGCCGCGTGAGATCGATCCCCCGGTCGTCACCAAGGTGAATCCCCAGGATCAGCCGATCATGTGGCTCGGAGTCTCCGGAGACGTTCCGTTGAGACATCTCATGGAGTATGTGCAGGACCACCTGAAGGACCGGTTCCAGACGATCAGCGGAGTGGGGGAGGTTTTCCTGGGAGGATTCCTGGAGCGGAATCTGAGGGTTTGGATCGATGCGAAGAAGCTGGAGGAGCTGCAGCTCACCGTCGAAGACGTGATCGACGCCATCCAGCGGGAGCACGCGGAGCTGCCGGCCGGCCGGATCGAAACCAAAGAGAGGGAGTTCAACGTTCGGTCGATGGGGGAGGCGTTGAACGTGGAGGAGTTCGGAAACCTCATCGTTTCCCGACGGGGGGGGCAGCCGGTCTATAAGCCGATTTATCTTAAGGATGTCGCCACGATTGAGGACGGGCTGTCGGATACGCGCCGGATCGCCCGGATCCTGGGCAAACCGGCGGTCGGCTTAGGGATCCGGAAGCAGCGGGGGGCGAACGAGGTGGCGGTGGCCCACCGGGTCCTGGAGCGCCTGGAGGAGGTGAAGAAGCGGCTTCCGAAGGGGATCGAGATCGGGGTGAACTTCGATCGGACCCGGTTCATTGAGGACTCGATCCATGAGCTGACCTTCACCCTGATCCTTTCAGCGATCCTGACCTCTCTGGTCTGCTGGCTTTTCCTCGGCTCCTGGAGCGCCACCTTGAACATCCTGCTGGCGATCCCCACCTCGATCATCGGGACCTTCATCGCGATGTACTTCTTTGGGTTCACCCTGAACACCTTCACCCTTCTCGGGTTGTCTCTGGCGATCGGGATCGTGGTGGACGACGCGATCATGGTGTTGGAGAACATCGTCCGTTACCAGGAGCAGGGGATGGACCGGGTGGAGGCGGCCCGGGTCGGGGCTCGGCAGGTCACCTTCGCCGCCCTGGCCGCGACGCTGGCGATCATCGCCATCTTTCTTCCGGTCGCCTTCATGTCCGGGATCATCGGACGGTTCTTCTTCGAGTTCGGCGTCACCATCTCGGTGGCGGTGGCCCTGTCTCTGCTGGAGGCGCTGACCCTGGCCCCGATGCGCTGCGCACAGTTCCTTCGGGTCGGAGAGCGGACCACCCGGATCGGCCGGGGGATCGACGCAGGGTTCCGCTGGCTTTCCCGTCGCTATCAGGATCTGCTGGGCTGGTCTCTTGGGCGGCGCTGGCTGATTCTGGCGGCGGCGCTGGGCGTCTTCCTGGCCACGGTTCTGACGGTGGCGCCCCTGCTTCGCAAGGAGTTTGTTCCGCCGCAGGATCAGAGCATGTTCCTCTGCCGCCTTCAGACGCCGGTTGGATCCTCGATCGACTTCACCAATGCGCGGTTCAGGCGAGCCGAGGAGTTTGCCATGAGCCGGCCGGAGGTGAAACGTTACTTCGGGGCGATCGGCGGTTTCGGAGGGGGAGAGGTCAATAGCGGGATTCTGTTCGTCACCTTCAGGCAGCCGCTCGAACGCCCCGTCGTCCCGCCGAACAAGAAGCCGCTCTCTCAGAAGGAGCTGATGGCTCTCTTTCGCAAGGAGCTGAACAAGATTCCGGACACCAAGGCGGTCATCCAGGACCTGTCCTTAAGCGCCTTCTCGGCCCAGCGGGGCTTTCCGATCGAGATGACGGTCCGGGGGCCTGATTGGGAGCAGCTCGCCGAGCTCTCGGAGACGATCCGCCGGGAAATGGAGAAAAGCCCCCTCATGGTCGACGTGGACACCGATTATCTGACCGGAATCCCGGAGGTGCGGGTGCGGCCGGAGCGTGTGCGGGCGGCCGAGCGGGGGGTCAGCGTCGAGGCGATCGGGCGGACGATCAACGCGTTGATCGGCGGGGAAAGGGTCGCCAAGTACAGCCGGGGCGGGCGCCGGTACGATGTGCGGGTGCGGCTGGTTCCTTCCCAGCGGACTCAGGCAGAGGATATTGAGCGGTTGTGGGTCTGGAACAACCGGGGGGAGATGGTGCAGCTCAAGGATTTGGTCACCATCTCCGAGAAGCCGGCCCTGCTGACGATCACTCGCCGGGGGCGGGAGCGGGCGATCACCCTGTTCGCCAACGTGGCGCCGGGCAAGTCGCAGGTTCAGGCCCTCCAGGAGGCCGATCAGATCGCCAAACGGGTCTTGCCGGAGGGTTACCATGCGGTGTTCGCCGGCAGCACCCAGACGTTCCGGGAATCGATGCAGGGACTGGCTTTCGCCCTCTGGTTGGGAATCCTCGTGGCCTACATGGTGCTGGGGTCCCAGTACAACAGCTATCTCCACCCGGTGACCGTGCTCCTGGCGTTGCCCTTCAGCATCTCCGGGGCCTTCATCGCCTTGTGGCTATCCGGGCAGTCGCTCAACATCTACAGCGCCATCGGGCTGATCCTGCTGATGGGGATCGTCAAGAAAAACTCGATCCTGCTGGTCGACTTCACCAACCAGTTGCGGGAGCAGGGCCTTCCGGTCGAGGGAGCGCTTCTCAAGGCCTGCCCGATCCGTTTGCGGCCGATCCTGATGACCTCCATCTCGACGGTGGCGGCCGCCATCCCGCCGGCCATGGCGCTGGGGCCGGGGGCTGAGACCCGGATCCCGATGGCGGTCACCGTGATCGGAGGCGTGATCCTCTCCACCCTACTGACACTCTTGGTCGTTCCCTGCGCCTACTCCCTCTTCTCCCGTTTTGAACACAAACGATACCCCCATGCCGTTCCGGCCGAAGCCGCTACTCCTGTATGATGGGGAGTGCGGGTTCTGCCGCCGGTGGGTCGAGCGGTGGCGGGCGCTCACCGGCGACCGGGTCGACTACGCCCCGTACCAAGAAGTCGCCGACCAATTCCCCCAGATCCCGAAGGAGCGGTTCGAGCAGTCGGTCCAGCTGATCGAACCGGCCAGCCGGATCGATCCGGATGGCCGAGTTTCCCAAGGGGCCGAGGCGGTCTTCCGGACGCTGGCCGTCGTTCCGGGTAAGGGATGGCCGCTCTGGGTTTACCAGAGGATTCCGGGGGCGGCCCCGATCGCCGAGTGGGCCTACCGCTTCGTCGCCCGACATCGAAGGGGACTCCTCCCTGCAGCTCAGTGTCCCGCCGGTCCGCCGATAACCTATCTGGAGACCCGCTGGAGGTTCCTCCGGGCGCTGGGGCTGATCTACGGGATCGCCTTCCTCTCCCTCTGGACGCAGGTTGAGGGTCTGATCGGCTCCAACGGGATCCTGCCGGTCACGGAGTTCCTCGATCGGGTTCGCGAGATGTTCGGTGCCCAAGGGTATCGGCTCCTGCCCACCCTCTTCTGGCTCAACGGGAGCGACCTGGCCCTGCATTGGGTCTGCGGGGCAGGGGTCCTCCTGTCGATTCTCCTGATCCTGAAGATCGGGCCGGCGATCTGTCTGGTGTCCCTCTGGGTCCTCTATCTCTCCCTGACGACGGTGGGGCGGGAGTTCATGGGTTTTCAGTGGGACGCGCTTCTTCTGGAAACCGGGTTTCTGGCGATCTTTCTGGCCCCTCTTTCTCTGCGGCCGCGGATAGGGAAGGGGCCGCCCCCTTCTCCGGTCGTGATCGGGCTCCTCCGGTGGCTCCTGTTCCGGCTGATGATCTCCTCGGCGATCGTCAAGTGGGGCAGCGGAGATCCGACCTGGAGGAATCTGACAGCCCTGGCCTTCCATTACGAGACCCAGCCCCTTCCCAACCTGGTCAGTTGGTACGTCCACCAGCTCCCGGTCTGGTTCCAGGTCTTTTCGGCCGCCGGCATGTTCGCCATCGAGGGGCTCGTTCCTTTTCTGATCTTTGGGGGTCGGCGAGCCCGATTCTTCGGCTTCTGGATCCTGGTCGGCTTCCAGGGGCTCATCCTGCTGACCGGCAACTACTGCTTCTTCAACCTGCTGACGATCGCCCTCTGCTTCTTGCTGCTGGATGACGGGGCCTGGCGAAGAGGTAGAGAATCTCCGTTCGCCCTGAGCCGGCCGTCGTCCTTCGACTATGCTCAGGACGAACGGCCGAGCCGAAGGACGAATCGGCCTGGATCATGGCCTTCATGGCTCATCGCTCCGCTGGCGGCGGTGATCTTGCCTGTCTCAACCGTCGAGACGGTCAGCCGGTTCCGGATCGACATCCGCTGGCCCGGGCCGGTTCAGCGGATCGTGGAGTGGGTCGATCCATTCCGAAGCATCAACGCCTATGGCCTCTTCGCCGTGATGACGATGTCACGTCCTGAGATCATCGTCGAGGGGAGCAACGATCAGGCGACCTGGAAGGCGTACGAGTTCAAATACAAGCCGGGTGATCCGGCCCGTCCTCCCCGGTTCAACATCCCGCACCAGCCCCGGCTCGACTGGCAGCTCTGGTTCGCGGCGCTGGGAAGTTACCGGGAGAATCCCTGGTTCATTCAGTTCTGCGGGCGGCTCCTGGAAGGGTCACCTGAAGTGCTGAATCTGCTGAAGGGGAACCCGTTCCCCGATGCTCCGCCCAAGTACATCCGGGCGGTTCTGGTCGAATACCGGTTCACCGATTTTCCCACCCGCCGGGCGACCGGGAATTGGTGGCGCCGCCAGCTTAAGGGGCTCTACTGTCCCGTCCTCTCCCTCCGGGAAAATTAAGCCAGCGGGGTGGCGAAGAGGCCGCGGAGGGTCTGCCAGCGGGGGTCGGCGAACTCCCTAAGCCCGAAGTGGATCGTCAAAACGTCCCGGCCCCGGTAGGTTCCCCCGATCCGGTCCCAGAAGGAGAAGATCGAGGCGTAGTTGGAGTTGGTCTCCACCGGGATATCGGAGTGGTGGACCCGGTGCATGTTGGGGGAGACGACCAGGGCCCGCATCCAGCGGTCGAGCGGCTCGGGGAAGGCAATGTTGCTGTGGTGGAACAGGATCACCGGCTCCAGGATGATCTCGTACAGAATCAGATCCCGGAGGGGGATCCCCAGAAGGGGAATCACCGCCAGCCGCAAGAGAGTGGACAGGACCATCTCCCCGACGTGGAACCGGAGGGCGGTCGTGGTGTCCAGCGCCGGGTCGGAGTGGTGGACCCGGTGGAAACGCCAGAAGAACGGCACCCGGTGGTTGGCCCGGTGCCAGAGGTACATCCAGAGGTCGAAGGCGAGGAACCCGATCAGCCGTTCCGATCCGGGCGGGAGCTCCAGTCGGTGCAGAGGCCCGATCCGATGAAACTCGCCCCACTGGGCCGAGGAGAGGATAAGCCCCGTGAATCCGAAGGTGAGGACAATCCCGTTGACCAGCCCGATCGCGATGTTCCGGGCCCCGTGGCCGACCCGGTTCTTCCGATCCATGTAGAGAGGAGCCAGCGACTCCACCCAGAGCATGATCGCCAGCGCCGTCAGTTGCGCGATGAGGGGCCTTGGGTCCATCGAAAGAGAAGGGGTTAGAAGCGCCGCTTCCAGGTGGCCGTGAGGGCCACCCGGTTCTCATCGAGAACCGGGCCCATCCGGAAACGCCAGGATTCCTCGCCGGCTGAGGGGAGCGCTCCCATGGGAGCGTGAGACCGCCATTGTTTCCATAGGGACAGGGCCCAAGTCGCCAGAAGCGCCGCCTGGCCGGTTTCGTTCAGTTCGTGATTGAACTCGTAATTCTTTCCTTCCCGTTCCCTTTCCACCAGGGTGGCGACCCCGAATGCGGAAACGCCGCCGAGCAGCTCCAGATGATTCCAGAGTTGACCGAGGGAAAAGCTCGGCTGGATCTTCGGTTCTACCGATCGAGAGAACGTAACCACCCGGACCTGGGAAACCGGAACAGGAGTTCCACCAGGAACAGGAGTTCCACCAGGAACAGGGGTTCCACCCGGCCAGACTCCGGGCAGGTGAATGGCCAAGAGCAGCATGCTTGAAATCACAACCCCTGTCTGAGAGGCGCGAAGCCAGGAGGAACGGGTCCTGGGTCTTAAGACAACCCCCAGAAGAGCCAGTACTCCTGCGCCTACCCCCACGGTAGGGGGAAGGGGCCTCAAAAGGAAGCCAGGGGTGAAGGCCTGAAGGAAGGGACGGAGGCGTTTGAGCAGCAGCACCAGAATCGCTGACAGGAAATAGGTGGCCGCTTTCAACCGTTCCTTCCCTTTTTGGAGTTTAAAATCGCCTCGACTTCCATAGCGCGGGCCCTTGTAGCGCCGCCAAGGAAGGAAAGCGTGCACCGAACGGCGGTAGCTCACATACTTTTCGCCGTAAAGGCCGGCGACATGAACTTCTTCAGATCGAGCAATGACCGTGTGGATGATCGGGAAGCAGAGGATATACGCCGCTGTCATCGGCCCCCAGCCGGCGAGAAGGACGATGCCTAATCCGAGAAGGAAATTGGCGACATACAGGGGGTGCCGAATCCAGGCGTACGGTCCGGCAGTGATCGGCTCGGATCGGTGGCTGCTTTCATGGTAGCTGGCGGCGAGCAGCCGCAGCCAGGTTCCCGCAATCAGGCAGAGGAATCCACCCAGATTGCCCGCCCACTCCAGCCGCGGATCAGGGGCACAGCGAGCTGCGAGCAAGGCGGAGGCGAACAGCGGCGCCAACAGAACGCCGCGCCGTTTGGTGAGCCAGCGGCCAGTCCGGACTACGAGAGGTTCGCGGCGAGGCAGGGGTTCCATAGAGGGTATTGTACCACTGAAGCCCCTTAAGAGATCGCCAGCTCCTCCTCGTCGAGCTGGCGCAGCTCCTCCATCAGCTCCTCGTCCGTCACCCGGTCCGGCCCTTCCAGATTCTGCTCGTTCGATTCCAGGAGCTCCAGAAGCTCCAGGGTGTTGACGATCTCCTCTCTCGGATTGCCGGAGGTTAGCCCCTCGGCCACCATGAACCGTTCTGGAGAAGGGGTGGGCAACGGGGAGTCGGCCTGACCGGTCGGCGGGTTAGGGTTGCGTCCCAATAGGAAGACCACCAGCAGTCCGGCCGCCAGCGCCGTTCCCAGGGCGAAACCAAAGCGGGGCTGAGGCAGCCAGCGGAAGATCAACGCGGGGATCCGCTGTTCCTTGACGATCCGTGACATCACCTCTTGCCGGAATTCTCCTCGAACCTGTTCCGACGGCTGCCTCAAAGGATGTTTGGCCAGCCAATTTCGCAGCCAGATGTCCCAACGGTCGTTCTTCACCCTAGCCCCTCGATTTTTATCCACGGTTCGATCGCCAAGCGCAGCGCCGCGGTGGCCCGAAACAGGTGGACCTTCGCGGTGCCAAGGCGGCAGCCCATCACACGGGCCACCTCGGCCAGGGGAAGCCCTTGCAGGTGATGCAGCGCAAAAGCGCTCTTCTGTCTCATGGGCAGCTCTCCGATCGCCCGGCTGATCCGTTGGGCCAATTCTCTGGCCTGGAAGAAGTCGCGGGGGTCGCCCGCCGGATCGGCCAGATCGAACAGGATCGGGTCCTCTCCATCGGGAGAATTCCAGGAGAGAGGGACCACTGCCGGCTGCCGGGCCCTGCGGCGCAAGAAATCGATGCACTCATTGGCGATGATCCGGTACAGCCAGGTGGAGAAGACCGACTTTCCCCGGAATCGGCCCAGGTTACGGTAGGCCTTGACGAACCCGTTCTGAGCCAGATCCTTGGCATCTTCGAAGTTCCCCACAAGGCCGTAGGCCAACTGCCAGGATGGGCGTTGGTATCGTTCGACCAGCTCCCCGTATCGCTCGATCTCCCCACGCAGCACCTGATCGATGATCTCAAGGTCACTGGCCATGGCGAATGGCAGTTTACCATAGCTTACCGGCGGGGGCCCCCACCGCCTCCACCCCGCTGGCCACCCCCGCCACCCCGGACGGCCCCCTGCGATCGAGGAGAGCGGCGCTCTCCGCCTTGGCCGACTCCATCCCGTCCCTGGCCCCGCCCGTGGTCCCGGACCCCTTGATCGGTGCGCGGTTTCCGATCCTCCTTCCGGTCCAACCGGTCCTCCTTGCGATCTCGGCGGTCTTCCCGTCGATCCAGGCGATCCTCCATTCGATCCTTGGGTCCGCCATCCTGTTTCCGGTCGACGATGTCCTCCTTCCGGTCCCGGATATCTTCCCGTCGGTCCCTGAAATCCTCCCGCCGATCCTTCCGATCCTCCCGGCGGTCTCGCCGATCCTCTTTCCGGTCACGCAGGTCCTCCTTCTTGTCCTGAAGGCGCTCCTGCCAGTTGGGATGCTTCTGGAGGAACCGCTCGTAGGCCTCCGGGTGGTTCTGCTTGAACTGCTCCAGGCGCTGCTGGCGCCACTCCAGGCGTCGGGCCTGCAGCTGCTCGAGGCGCTGGGGGTCCTTCTGCCGAAGCTCCTCGAGGCGATTCTCCAGGCGTTCCCGCCGCTGGGCCTTCAGGCGCTCGTACGCTTCCGGCCGATGCTGTTTAAGCCATTCCTGCCGGCGGTGGCGCCTCTGTTTCAGCTCCTCCCTGGCCCGGCGAAACGCCTCCGGGTCGGTCTCCTTGAGGTTGGCCATCCGCTCCCGGAGCTGGGCCTTCTTCTCTTGAACGATCCGGCGGAACTCCTCCGAATTCTCCTTCTTCAGTTCTTTAAGCCGGCGGGCCTCCTCCATCACGGGCCTCTCCACGGAGCCGGCCGGCGCGTCTGACAAGGCCTCCACCGGGTCCACCGCCTCAGCCGTCCCTTCCTGCTGGCCCCAAGCCCCGCCGGGGAAGGCGGCGATTCCAGCGATCAGAATGAGCAACCCGAACCTGTTCATCGGCTTTTCCCCCTTTCTACCCGATTAGACGATCCCCAGGGCGAAAGGTTTACAGCCGTTTGAGGATCCGGGTGGAGACCTTCTGGGCCAGCTTGATTTTGGGCAGCATGTTCTTGCGGGCCTTGATCTCCAACCGGACCGTCTTGGGGGTGAGCTGGTCCAGCGTGATCCAGACATGGCCGCTCTCCACATTCGCCTCCAGCCGGCCGTGCTCCCGATCCTGAAGAGTGATTGCCCCCATCGCCTTGAGCTCCTGGTGGGCGATATCCCAGATCTGGTTGAACGGCTTGTCCAGGTCGGACCGGACCGTATCCTCCGAGATCGCCAGCCCTCCGAGCACCCCGCCTCCGATCAGGAAGAGGGGGCAGCCGGTCAAACCGATGGCTAAGGATCCTACGGTTGCCAGTAAAATCCCAATTCGCACCGTTCGCAACATCTTCACGGTCCCTCCTTTTATCCCATGATAGCCCAACCGGCGATAGAATAGAAGGAATGAAGGTAGGAAAGGTCCGACTGGCGGCAGCACTGCTGTTGCTGGCGGCGGCTTGCGCCCCCAGGCCACCGGCCGATCCGATCCGGGTCGGCAGCCGGCATCCGGTCCTGGCCGAGATGATCGCCCAGCTTCTGGAGTCTCACGGTTACGCCGTCGCGAGGGTCCACCAGACCAACGCCATCGCCATGCTCCGGGAGAGGGCCCGGATGCTGGGGATCTCCAGGATCTCCGATCTGAATATCCATCCGGCCTTAATCGGCGGGGTGGGATACGATTTCCTGAAGCGCCGGGACGGCTGGCCGGCCCTGGCCGCGGCGTACAAACTGCCGTTTCAGCCGGCCGGGCTGGAGCCCAGGTCCACCTGCGAGGCCCTGAGGGAAGGGGTGATCGATTTCACCGACGCCTTTGTGTTCGACGGCGAGATCCAAGCGCTGGGCCTGCTGATCCTGGAAGATGACCGGCGCTTCTTCCCCGACTCTGCGGAGCTGTTCCGGGTCCGAAAGGAGCTCGAGCCCTTGCTGATCCGGTTGAGCGCTGCGCTGGATCGGGAGATGATCCACCGGTTGAACACCCAGGTGGATTCGGAGAGGGTTGATCCTGCGAAGGTGGCCGGAGGATTCCTGGCGGAGAAGGGGCTCCTGAGGCCCGCTTTCTTTGGAATTCTGGCCCGTTGGGCCCGGAGGTATAATGCAACAGACGGCGACGGAAAAGACGCTGGAGACGCTTCTTAAAGAGGAAAGGGTCTTCGCTCCGCCCAAGGATTTTCAGGAGCGGGCCATCCTCCGTGATCCGGGCGTCTACGAGAAGGCGGCCAGGGATCGCCTGAAATTCTGGGAAGGGTGGGCGGAGGAGCTGACCTGGTTCCGCCGGTGGGATCGGATCCTGGAGTGGAATCTCCCGTTCGCCAAATGGTTCGTCGGCGCAAGGACGAACCTTTCCTTCAACTGCCTCGACCGGCATCTGGCCGGTCCCCGCCGGAATAAGGCGGCGATTCTGTGGGAAGGGGAGCCGGGGGATGAGCGGACCCTGACGTACGCCCAGCTGCATCGGGAGGTCTGTCGGTTCGCCAATCTTCTGAAGTCGTTAGGGGTTGGCAAGGGAGACCGGGTCACCCTGTATATGCCGATGATCCCGGAGCTGCCCATCGCGATGCTGGCTTGCGCCCGGATCGGAGCGGCGCACAGCGTCGTCTTCGGCGGATTCAGCGCCGAGGCGCTTCGGGACCGGATCAACGACTCGGAGTCGAAGATCATCGTGACGGCCGATGGAGGTTGGCGCCGGGGGACGATCGTCCCGTTGAAGGCCAACGTGGAGGAGGCCCTGGCGGCCAGCCCGAGTGTCGAGAAGGTGATCGTCTGCCGGCGGACCGGCCAGCAGGTGTCGATGAAAGCCGGGCGTGACCTTTGGTGGGAGGAGGCGATCCAGGGTCAGCCGGACCGATGCGAGCCGGAGCCGGTCGATTCGGAGGATCTGCTCTACCTGCTCTACACCAGCGGAACGACCGGGAAACCCAAAGGGATCATCCACACCACCGGCGGCGCCATGGTCGGCTGCTACGCGACGATGAAGTGGATTTTCGACATCAAGGAGGAAGACGTCTACTGGTGCACCGCCGACATCGGCTGGGTGACCGGCCACTCCTACGTGGTCTACGGACCCCTGTTGAACGGAGCCACCACCCTGATGTATGAGGGAGCGCCCAACCATCCGGGGAACGACCGGTTCTGGGCGATCGTGGCCAAGTACCGTGTGAACATCTTCTACACCGCCCCCACGGCGATCCGGAGCTTCATGAAGTGGGGGGAGGATCTCCCGAAGCGGCACGATCTGTCCTCCTTACGGCTCCTGGGTTCGGTCGGGGAGCCGATCAACCCGGAGGCCTGGATCTGGTATCATCAGGTGATCGGCGGGGGGTGTTGCCCGATCGTCGACACCTGGTGGCAGACAGAGACCGGGCATATCCTGATCTCTCCGTTGCCCGGGATCACCCCCTTAAAGCCCGGATCGGCCACCCGGCCGTTTCCAGGCATCGAGGCGGATGTGGTCGATGAAAAGGGAGAGTCGGCCGAATCGGGGTATCTGGTGATCAAGTCTCCCTGGCCGGGGATGCTCCGGGGGATCTACGGCGATCCGCAGCGGTACCAGGACCAGTATTGGTCGAGGTATCCCCAATGGTACTTCACCGGAGACGGGGCCAAGCGGGACAAGGACGGCTATTTCTGGCTGTTGGGCCGGGTGGACGATGTGCTCAAGGTCAGCGGCCATCGCCTCTCCACCATGGAGATCGAATCGGCCCTCGTCGATCACCCGGCGGTGGCGGAGGCGGCGGTGATCGGCAAAGCCCATGAGGTGAAGGAGAACGCCGTGGTGGCCTTCGTGACTCTGAAAGAGAATGTCAAGGCGACCCAGGCCATGAACGACGAATTAAAGGGCCATGTGGTCAAGAAGATCGGGTCGATCGCCCGGCCGGATGAGATCCTGTTCACCGCGGAGCTGCCCAAGACCCGCTCCGGCAAGATCATGCGGCGGCTGCTGCGGGATATTGCCGAGGGCCGGGCGCTGGGGGACACCACCACCTTAGCCGACAGCGCGGTGGTTCAGCAACTGAAGGAGAAGTATGGAGAAGCCGACTAAAAAGGGGACAGGGCTGTCCCCTGTCTCGGAACGGCGGGCGGTCTGGATGGAGGGTTCGTTCCTCTGCATGATCGACCAGCGGCTGCTGCCCCATCGGATTCGATTGTTGCGGCTCAAGAATTATTCCGAGTGTTCCATGGCGATCCGGGAGATGGCGGTGCGGGGAGCCGGAACGATCGGGGTGACGGCCGGCTTCGCCATGGCGCAGGCCGCCTTGACGGCGAGTGAATCTGAGTTCTGGGAGGATCTCGGCCGGGCGGCCCAGGAGATCCGGGCGGCCCGGCCGACGGCGAAGAATCTGTTCTACGCGGTGGACCGGGTCCTGGCCGCGGCAAAGGACGGTTCCGGCGTGGCCCAGGCGCGGGGAAGAGCGGTGGCCGAGGCGCAGGCGATCTACGACGACGATGTCCGGATGACCGAGGGGATTGCGCGGGCCGGATCGCCGCTGATTCCGAAGGAGAAAGGGGTGTTGACCCACTGCAACGCCGGGTGGCTGGCCTATCCCGGGTGCGGCTCCGCCTTAGGCCCCATCTTCCGGGCGCACGAGGAGGGAAGGCCTCTGTTCGTCTACGCGACGGAGACCCGCCCCCGCAGCCAGGGGGCGAAGCTGACCTCCTGGGAACTTCATCAGGCCGGGGTGCCGCATCTGCTGATCCCGGACACCGCCGCCGGCTCGATGATGCGGCAGGGGAAGATCGGGCTGGTGATCGTTGGGGCCGACCGGATCGCCGCCAACGGAGACACGGCCAACAAGATCGGGACCTATTCCTTAAGCGTCCTGGCCAGGGCCCACGAGATCCCGTTCTATGTGGCGGCCCCCTCCCCGACCTTCGATCCGGATTGCCCTTCCGGGGATCAGATCCCGATCGAGGAGCGGGAAGAGGAGGAGGTCCTGTTCGTCACCGGCCTTTCGTCCGACGGCCAGGAGAAGAGGGTCCGGATCGCAGCGGAGGGGGTTCGCGCCGGCAATCCGGCCTTCGATGTGACCCCGGCGGAGCTGATCACCGGCTTCCTCACCGAGTGCGGAGTCGTTGCCCCCACCTCCGCGGCGATTGCCGGCTTTCTTAAAACCGCTCGTCCCCTTCGAAAGAATCTGGTGGAGTCAAGGTAGTCTCTAAACGGGCCGTCTTCCACCAGATCCACCGCCCGATCGGCCCGGCCCAGGCGATGAAGGAGAAGCGCAGCCAATGGGTGGCCCGGTACCGGTGGTTGCACTGCACGCAGTAGCAGGTGACTCCCAGCTCGTGCAGCATCCCGTAGGTGAACCGTAGGGTGAGCGGGGTCGCGGTGACCAACCCTGCGCCGCAGCGGGGGCAACTCCTGGCGCAGGGATAGAACCGGTACGGCTCAGCCACGGAGGAGTTCGACCGGGATGATGTTGCCTGGGCTTAAAATCCCATTCGGATCCAAGGCCTGTTTCACCTGGGCCATCTGCCTTAGCCCTTCCTTTCCCACCATCCGTTCCAGGTAGGGGATCCGGACCTTTCCGATCCCATGCTCGGCGGAGATGGTGCCGCCAAGCATGATCGCCTTCTCGGCCATCCGATCATAGAGAACCTGCGAGCGCGCGAACTGTTCTTGACTTTCAGGGAGCAGGTCCACGTGAAGATGGTTATCCCCGATGTGTCCGAAGATGACGAAATTGATCCCTCCCTCCCTTAAAAGTTGGAGGTAGAACCGGAACATCTCCTCCGCTTTCGGGCCCGGCACCGCCATGTCGGTTCCACTCTTTTGGAATCCGTTTTTGGCGAGCTGTTCGTTGACCAGCACCGGAAGATCATACCGGAACTCCCGATAGAACCGGCGGTCCTTCGGTTCAAAGGAAATCCAGGGGTCCGGCACGAAGCCGGGAAAGCGATCCAGCAACCGGATCCACCGGTTTTTCACCGCATCCCGCTCTTGGGCCGCGCATTCGTGCTCGAAGTAGATGGCCCCGTTCGATTCCTTAGGGATCTTCGGATGTTTCTCGCTCAACAGCCGCAGCGATCGGGAGTCGAAAAACTCCAGGGCCCTGGGCCCAAGCCGCCGGGCTTCGGAAGCGAAGCGGAACGTCTCCCACTCATCGGCGAAGAAGAGGATGCCGCTTAAGATCGATTCCGGGACTGGAAGAAGATCCAGCTCCACCTCGGTAAAGATCCCCAGCGTCCCTTCCGATCCGATAAACAAGTCGATCAGGTCCATGTTGGGCGCGGCAAAATAGCCGGCGGCGTTCTTGACCGCCGGCATCGAATAGGTCGGAACCGGAATCTTTCGTGCGGTTCCGTCGGGCAGGGGGACCGACAGGGCGCCTCCCTGGGCGAGCCAATTTCCCCGCGGCAGATCGAGCAGCTCCCCGCCGGCGAGAGCGATTCGAAGCCGTCGGACGTAGCGGCGGGTCGGCCCGTACTTGAAGGATCGGGATCCGGAGGCGTTCGTGGCGACGGTGCCGCCGATGAAGGCCTTTTTCTCGCCGGGGTTGGGGGGATAGAACAGCCCCTGGGGCTTCAGGGCCTCCTCCAGCTCTTTCAAGGGAACTCCCGGTTGCAGGACGGCGCGGCCGTTTATCGAGGAGGGATCCCGCTCGATCCTCAGGATCCGGTTCATCCGCTCGGTCGAGAGGAGGATTCCACCCTTCGGGACTCGGGCCCCCGTCAGGCCGGTGCCGGCTCCTGAGACGGTGACCGGGGTTTTGGTTCGATGGGCCTCTCGGAGGATGGAGGCGACCTCTTCCTCTGATTCGGGGAAGAGGATCTGGTCGGCCTCCCCGCAGAAATGAGAAGCGTCCCGGATTAAAACCAAATGGGGTCAGACCCCTTTTCGAAAAAAGGGGTCTGACCCCTTCGCGGTGACGACCGACGATTTCATCAGGGCGTCGGCCGAGGGGGGAGAGAAGCCGTTGTAGCCCCGGTGCCGCTCGATCAGCTCCACCACGGTGAAGGGGTGCCCATTCCGGACGTCGGCCGCCGTGAAGATCTGGCGAAGATCCCCTCCCCTTTTCCCCACGATCCCTCCGGCGAAAGGAATCCCCCGCCGCTTCATCGTGGCGACCGCCTCTTCGATCTCCCCCACCCGGACGGCGATGTGGTGCAATACCCGGTCAGAGAAACGTCTTACCCAGGGAGGGATCACACTGGTTTTCCCGCGGGGGCCTTCAAAGGCCTGGTCGATGAAAACAGCGGGCAGCCCCGGCTTCCGGTAAACCTTAGCCCACCAATCGTCGTACTCCAGGATCCCCCGCTTGCCCACGCTTTTGTCCCAGGTGAACCCCAGCCGGAGGAACTCCTTGGCCCGCCGATCCACATCCAGCGTCCGGACGGTGATGTGATCCACCACCGGGAAGAGCCCCACACCGATCCGGGTCAGCTCCTTTTCCAGGAATCGGGCCGCCCGGTTGTTCCGGACGAACTCCGCCACGTAACAGCGAACCACCCTCTCCGCTTTTTCCTCGAGTGCGCCCATAGATTTCCTTCCTTTCCTTCCCTTAGCGATTATACCGTGATCAAGAAGAGAGGCCGAGGTTGGAAAGAATCGCCTGGACGGAGGCGGAGCGGTTCAGGGCGTAGAAGTGAAGGCCCGGCACGCCGGCCTTCAGCAGCCCCTCGCACATCCGGGTGGCCAGCTCGATCCCGTATCGGGTCGCGCCGCCGTCGTCCTTCTCCACCTGGACCAGATCCTTCTCCACCGACGGCGGGATTTTGACCCCGCTTAAGGCGGCAAACCGGCGGGCTTGGGGGACGGAAAGGATGGGAAGGATTCCGGGGATGACCGGGACGGTGATCCCTTGCTTGCGGACATGCTCGAGAAATTCGAAGAAGAAGGCGTTATCGAAGAAGAGCTGGCTGATGACGACGCAACCGCCCGCCTCGATCTTCTTCTTGAGATAAGCGATGTCGGATGCTCGGTCCTTCGCCTCCGGGTGAACCTCCGGGAAGCCGGTGACGGCGATCGAGAACCAGGGATCCTGATGGACCTCCTCGATCAGCTCGAGCGAGGTCTGGAATCCATCCGGATGCGGCTTGAAGTCCGGTTGATCCTTGGGGGGATCCCCCCGAAGGGCCAGGAGGTTGTGGATTCCCATCCCCTTGAGGCGTTCCAAGTTCTGGCGGGTCTGGTCCTTCGACTGGCCGACGATGTTCAGGTGGCACATCGTCTCCACCTGCGACCGATTCTTCAGACGATCGCACAGCTCCAGGGTCAGATCCCGGGTGGACCCGGCCGCCCCATAGGTCATGGAGAAGAAAGCGGCTTTAAGTTTTTTCAGCTGTTCCACCGTCTCGAACAGGGCTTCTACGGCCTCGGGTGTCTTGGGGGGGAAAAGCTCGATCGAGATATCCGGCTTCTCCGACCGGTACAGTTGGTCGAGTCTCATGAATCGGAAGGGTGCCAGGTCTTAGACCTGGCACCCTTTGTGCGGCGGGCCGATCGGACGATGAGGAAAGTGACGCCGGCGAACAGCAGGTACGGGGCGCTCATGAGCAGGCCGATCGACCGAGCGTATCCTTGGGTGAGCTGAGCTGCCAGGACCGGATCACTCTGGTTGGCGATCGCTTCCGAGCACATCGGGCAACCCAAGGCCCAGTCCACCCGGTAAAGCATCCAGTAGACGATCACCCCTGTCACCGAGACGTAGAGCCAGATCGGGAAGGTCCAGCGGGCGATCCGCTGGTGCTCCTCGAACCGGCGGCGCAGGGCAAGGTAAAGGGTCCGGATCGAAAGGGGCACGATCAGGACGGCCAAGGTCGTGTGTGAGACGAGGATCGCCAGGTAGATTCCGCGGATCGTTCCGGTCCCGGGGAATCTTGTCGATCCATGGAAGGCGTGGTAGGTGAGATAGGAGGCGAGGAACAGGATCGAAGTGAGAAAGGCCAGGGACATCCAGATTCCATGGGCCTGGATCTTTTTGCTCCGGATGGAGAGGAATCCTGCCACCAGCAGCAGGGCGCTGGTTCCGTTTAAAAGGGCGTTCACTGTGGGAAGGGAAGCGATCAGGGACATCTAGAGGGCCCTGATATGCCGGACCAACCGCTCGACCGCTTGGGCATCGGTTCCGTCGTACGCTCCGCGGATCGTCCCCTGGCCGTCCACCAGGAGGATCCGGACGCTGTGGGCGATCGGCTCCTCCGGGCTTGTCCCCTCAGCGAAGCTCAAGCGGAAGCCCTCTTTGACAAGCCGTTCGATCGCGGTCGGTTCCCCGGTCAAGAAACGCCACCGGTTGAAATCAGCCCCATAGCCCTTGGCGTAACGCTTGAGCGCCCCCGGCGTATCCCGGACCGGATCGACGCTGATCGACACGAAGGAGACCTCCTTCGGCAACCGTTTCTGCAAGGCGGCCATCTGCGTCGTCATTCGGGGACAGGATCCGGCGCAGGAGGTGAAGATGAAGTCGACGAGCCAGATCTTGTCCTTCAAGGCGCCGCTGGAAAAGGGAAGGCCTTCCTGATCGGTCAGGGTGAAATCGGGCGCCTGCCCGATCGGGGTCAGGGGCGTCGATCGGCGCTCCTTCACCGCCGGTCGGGGTAAGGAGGTGGCCACGACTCCCGCCATCACGGCGATTAGGATTCCCCACAGGATCTTGTTCAACTGAATGCGATCAGTCCGGAGAAAAGGAGGAGGACCGCCAAGCCGATCAGGAAAAAGGGGGAGACCGCCACGACCCAGATCGGAACCACCCGCTCGAACTTCAGGTGCATGTAGAAGAGGGCCACCAGAATCGCCTTGATGCTGGAGACCAGCAGGATCAACCCGATGATGCCGGCCTTGGAGATCGGAAGATAGGAGATGACCGTGCCGACGGCCAGAAGGGCCACCAGCCAGATCCAGATGACCAGATATTTCCCGTAGCTCGGCTGCGAACTCATATCAGGTACAGGATCGGGAACAGGAAGATCCAGACCAGGTCCACGAAGTGCCAGTACAGGCCCGATATCTCCACCCGATGCCCGTGGGCGTGGAGAAAGTCGTCTCGGAACGTCAGCCACAGGATCCAGAGATTGGCGATCACCCCGGCCAATACGTGCAGGCCGTGGAAGCCGGTCAAGGTGAAGTAGCAGTCCCAGAACAGATCCGTTCCCGGATAATGGCCGTGGGCGAACTTGCCCGAGTATTCGTACGCCTTGACGCCGAGGAACGCCGACCCCAGCAGGATCGTCAACCCGAGAAAAAGGCGGAGTTTCTTCAGATCCGCATGGTGCACCGCCGCCACCCCCAGGGCCATCGTCATGGAGCTGGACAGGAGGATGAAGGTGTTCGCAGCCGCGGTTGGAATGCTGAGATTCTCCCCGGGATGCGGCCAGTGAGGCAGCCCCGCCCGCAGCACGATATAAGCCCCGATCAAACCGGTGAAGAACATCACCTCCGAGGCCAGGAACACCCACATCCCCAGCTTGGCCGAGGGAATTCCGGTGGAGGTGGCTTCCGGGGTCAGACCCCCTTCCGCAAAAAGGGGTCTGACCCCTTCAGGTTTTAAGCTCACAGGGTCACCTTATCCAGAGTCATGGTCAGAAGGAGTGTCGGCAGGTACAGGACCGAGCCGAGGAAGAGTCGGTGAACCGCTTCCCCGGAGCGTCCCAGAGCCGCTGCCATCCCCAGAGCAAAGAAGGCCAGCCCGCTGATCAAGGCGCTTGAGAAGTAGATCGAGCCGGCGATCCCTAAGAAGGTCGGCATCAAGCTGACGGGGATCAGCGCCAGCAAGTAGAGCATGATCTGCCGCGCGGTGATCCCCCCGTTGGGGTCCATGACCGGGAGCATCCTGAAACCGGCCCGCGCATAATCATCCCGGTATTTCCAGCAAATCGCCAGGAAGTGGGGCAGCTGCCAGAGGAACAGGATGGCGAAGAGGAGCCACCCGTGCAGGTGGAGGGTCCCTTGGGCCGCCGCCCAGCCGATCAAGGGGGGCATCGCTCCCGGGATCGCCCCCACCAGGGTGCACAGGGCCGTCCGGGATTTCAACGGGGTGTAGAGAAACAGATAAGTTCCCAGCGTCAGAACACCCAGCATTCCGGCCGTCGGGTGGGCTGCCAGCGTCAGAACCAGAAGACCCGCCACCGACGTCCAGACGCCGAAGGCCAGACCCGATTCCGGCTTAAGCCGCCCGGAGGGGATCGGCCGGCTCCGGGTCCGCTCCATCCGAGAATCGGCCCGCCATTCCAGAACCTGATTCAAGGCGGCTGCGCCCGCTCCCAGAAGGAGGACTCCCACCGTCATGGCCAGGAGCTTATTCCATTCGACGGTTGAGCCGGAGCCGAGCAGAAAACCGCACAAGGCGGCCCCTACCGCCAGCAGGGTCAGCCGGGGCTTCGTCAGCTCTGCGTAGGCGGAAAGACGGTGAACGGTGTCAGACACCGTTTTGTCTGTTGAAAAGGTGTCTGACACCGTTTTCAACAGGCGAGTGGTCAACGCGGAAGAAGTGGCTAGCAACAAGGCCCCGACGGCGACGTGGGCCGTGGCGGCTAGGGCGCTGTTTCCGGTGAAGAAGGTCAGACCTCCAAGGATCAGTTGGGTGAGCAGCAAGCCGATCAGGAGCCGATTCCGCGAAAGAAGGATAAGGGCTGTTACCATCACCGCGCCGATCAGGTGCGGGATCAAACCGGAGCCGGTGTGCCGCAGGATCGCCCCGAGGATAAGCTGCCCGAAGATCGCCAGCGTGGTGAGGAGAGAGAGGTTCGACGAAACGGCCGTTCGTGGTTCGGATATAACACCACCACACGAGATTATTATTGTACGAGGAGCCGGATCAGTTCGAAGGGCGGCAGTCATAGCCAACCAAGTAGGACATAAG
>CAZRTR010000002.1:0-16564 GCA_964603095.1 uncultured Planctomycetia bacterium | reverse complement strand
GCCGTGGTACGCCCGGCCCACCACTCCCGGTGAGATTCAGAGTCCGTCCGCCCTGCGCTGGCCGAGGGGCCAACGTCAGCGCCACCAAGGTAGCGAAGAAGAGCTGCCCCAAGCAGGCGTGGGCCACCGAGACCACCGCGGGAGCATGCCACAGGACAGTCAGCCCCCCCAGGAGGGCCTGGAGGAGCACCAGCCCCACCGCCGCCAGGGCCAGCCGGCGGACCGACCGGCGGCAGCCGCTTCTCCATGTCCAGATCGCCAGAATCCCGGTGAGAATTCCCACCGTCGCGGCGATCATCCGGTGGGTGTGCTCAAACCGGATCCCCCCCACCATCGGGGGGAACAGGGTTCCGTACGAGAGGGGCCAGTCCGGGACCGATAACCCGGAGTCGGTGGAGGTGACGAGCCCCCCGGCGATCACGAGCACAAAACTTAAGGTCGCTACAAAAAGTGCGAATGGGAGAATCGGTGAGCCGGTGAATCGGTGTCCCTTCTCCCCGTCTCCGTTTCTCCCTTTCTCCGTTTCAAACATTGTGTCTCTCGGTCTGCATCTGCCAGTCCCGCTTCATCCCCGGCACCGAATATTCGTACGGCCCGGCATGGACCACCGGCGTCTTGGCGAAATTGCCGTGGGGCGGCGGAGAGGGGGTGATCCATTCCAGGGTGGTCGCCTCCCACGGATTCTCCCCCGCCTTCTTTCCCCGGAAGAGGGCGAAGAAGAAGTTGATCACGAAGATCAGCTGGCCGGCGAACAGGATGAAGGCGGCGATAGACTTCATCCGGTTTAAGCCGGCGAAATGAACCAGACCGGTGTATTGGGTGTAGTCGTAGATCCGTCGAGGCATTCCCCCCAGCCCCAGATGGAACATCGGGAACATCACGAGGTTGAAGAGGATGAAGCTCAGCCAGAAGTGGATCTTGCCCCACCGTTCGTTCATCATCCGCCCGAACATCTTGGGGAACCAGAAGGTGATCCCGGCGAAGGCGCCGAACAGGGAGCCGCCGAACAGGACGTAGTGGAGGTGGGCCACCACGAAGTAGGAGTCGTGCAGGTACATGTCGACCGGCGTGGAGCCGAGAAAGATGCCGGTCAATCCCCCGATGATGAACATCGAGATAAAGCCCAGCGCATGCCACATCGGGGTGGTCAGCCGGATCGAGCCCCGCCAGAGGGTGCCCAGCCAGCTGAAGACCTTCACCCCGGTCGGGACCGCCACCGCCATCGTGGAGACCATGAAGGTGGTGCCCAAGGCCGGGTTCATGCCGCTTTGGAACATGTGGTGCGCCCAGACGATGAAGCCGACCGCCCCGATCCCGACCGCCGAGTAGGCGATCGCCTTGTAGCCGAAGATCGGCTTTCGGCAGAAGGTCGGCAGGATGTCGGAAACAAATCCCATCGCGGGAAGGATCATGATGTAGACCGCCGGGTGGGAGTAGAACCAGAACAGGTGCTGCCACAGGATCGGCTGCCCCCCGGCGTGGGGGAGGGGATTTCCGTCGACGATCATCCCGGCCGGCAGGAAGAAGCTGGTTCCCAGCCCCCGGTCCAGGAGGAGCAGGATCATGGCCGAGGCCAGGACCGGGGTGGCCAGCAGCGTCAGGATCGCGGTGGTGAACAAGGCCCAGATCGACAGCGGCATCCGATGGAAGCTCATCCCGGCGCAACGGTGATTGATGATCGTGGCGATGTAGTTGACCGCCCCAAAGATGGAGGAGAAACCCAGCACCACCACCCCGGCCGCCCAGAGGGTCTGCCCCGGCCCCATCGTGGCCTTCGTCCCGCTTAAAGGGGGATAGGCGGTCCATCCGGAGGCGGCCGCCCCTCCCTCGACGAAGAAGCCGGCCACCACCGTCGCCACCGAGATGGGAAAAAGCCAGTAGGAGAGCATGTTCAGCCGGGGGAAAGCCATGTCCGGAGCCCCGATTTTCAATGGAATCAAATAATTTCCGAAAGCTCCAACAAGGAGGGGGATGATCCCGAAGAAGATCATCACGCTCCCATGCATGGTGAACAGCATGTTGTAATACTCCGGCACCATCACCCCGCCCGGCATCCCGCCGGGGGCTATCTTTTCCATGAAGCCCAACGGCTGCCCGGGCCAGCCCAGCTGCCAGCGCATCAACATGGCGAGCAATCCGCCGAAGACCATGAGAAAAAGGGAGCTGAACAGAAACTGAATGCCGATGATCTTGTGATCCGTGGAGAAGATGTACTTTCGGATGAAACCCGGGTCCTTACTCATTCGCCTTGGTCTCCTTTAGCCACGCTTGAAGCTGCGGCGGCGGTTCGGTCGTCACAAACCCCCGCATCCGGTAATGGCCCAGGCCGCACAGCTCCGCGCAGCGAATCTCGAACTGGCCCGCCTTGGTCGGTTCCACCCAGATCTGGGTGGGCAGCCCCGGCACCGCGTCCTGCTTCAGGCGGAACTCCGGCACGAAGAAGCTGTGGATGACATCCTTGGATCTGATCTTGATGAGCGAGGGTTGCCCGAGTGGAAGGTGGAGCTGGTTGATCGTCGTGACGTCGTCCGGTGTCTCGAATTGGGCATCGGGGCCGGGATAGCGGATGTTCCAGGCGAACTGCTCCGCCAGCACCTCCACCTGGAACATCCCCTGCGGATTCATCCGAGGGGGGTGGATCTGGGCCCAGCTTTTCTGGCTGGCCAAGGCCACCCCTCCCAGGATCAGGGCCGGGATGATCGTCCAGATCACCTCCAGCGCCGTGTTTCCGTGGAGGTAGAGGGCCTTCTTTTCCGGGCGGGCCCGGTACAGGAGGATGAAAAACAGCAGGCACCCCTGGACCAGGAAGAAGAAGAAGCCGGTGATTCCCAGGATCCACCAGAAGAGCTGGTCGATCTGCGTCGCGTAGGAAGAGGCACCCTCGGGAAGCAGCGTCAAAAATTATTTTCCTTTGAAGCTGAAACTGACCTGCTTGGTTTCCCCGTCGGCCACGGTGACCGACTGCGTTTGGGTTCCCAGTTTCTCGTGCCAGGCCTCGATGGTGTAGGTTCCGGCAGGCAGGTTCTTCAGGGAGAAGCCGCCGTTGGAATCGGACACCCCGAAGAAGGGGTGATTGAGCGCATGGCCGTAAGAAGCCATCCAAGGATGGACGTTGCACTTGAAGGGGATCCCGATCTCCGGCTGGTCGAAGGTCTTGGTCGACTTCATCCCCTTGACCGGCTGGGCGATGTTGAACCTCTTGTTGGTCTTCGGCTGCGCGTTGATGTTGTGGAGGGTCGAGTCGCTGTTGACGATCTCCAGCGGCTGGCCTGCCTGGATCCCGAAGACGTGCGGGGTATAAGCGCAACCCTGCTGGTTTAAGACGACCGGCTCCTTTGGGGCCGGGAAGCCGCCGCTTAAGCCCTCCTTAACGTAGACAAAGACATTCTGCAGGGCCCCGTTGTTGACGACCAGATCCTCGCTCAAGGCCGGCTCCTTGTGCTGCTGCTGGCAGACCGGGTCGGCCGCCATCTTGATCCTCTCTCGGGACGGCGCGGCCCCTTCGTAGGCCACCTTCCCGCTCACCGTCGCCGTCCCGGCGGCCTCGGCGGTCGTCTCTCGGACCGTGGGCCGCGTCACCGCCTTGGGCCCCTGGCTCCTTCCCGCCGCGAAAACGGTCGTCAGACGCGCGTCGTGCGTGAGGAGAAAAAGAAAGACAGCCACCATCCAGAACCGTTTCATGCTAAGCCCTCCTCTATTCCAGCACCAGATCCACCCAGTTGGATGCTGCCCGATGGCGCCCCTGCTCCCCATTGCCTCCGTCCCAGACGGCGAATCCGGCCAGCGATCCGGATTTCACCGGGGGATGCTTCATCAGCACGGTCCAGCGTCCCTCGGAGTAGACGGCTTGAGATTCCTTCCCGGAGGCCGTTTCCTTGGCCGACCAGCCGACCTGATCCAGGGGTGGGGCGTCGGGCCCGGCCGGCCAACTCCGCACAGATCCGACTTGGAACTTCTGTCTGCGATCCGGAAGCAGGAACAGCGCCGCGGCGTCCGGCGGATTCTCCCGGCTTTCGGTGGTGTCGTTCCAGCCCAGGCGGAACCGGGTCTCCCCTTCATTATACAACGCCTGGACGGAAATGGCAGTGACCCGGGCGGGAAGGATCAGACCTTGTCGGTAGAAGTTGCTGCTCAAGCGCAGGTCGGTGCGGGGAGCCGGGCCCCAGGCCGGGTCCTCCCCCGTCGTCGGAAGAGGGCCGGAGACCTTCTTCGCCCGGATCGTCCGGCCCCAATTCGGTTTCTCCTGGATCGACTGAACGTAGTAGGCCAGGTGCCAAGCATCCTCCTTGGAGGAGATGGCATCCGCGTAGGAAGGCATCGGGGTTCCATCGATCCCGGTCAAGAAGCGGGCCACAATCTCCCTCGGGGTCGATCCCCCTCGATAGCTCCACCCTTGAGTCAGGTCGGCGGCCCGGATGGGACGATTCCAGTTGTCCACCAGCGTGGGTGCGGAGGGCCCATCGCCGCGACCTTGGGGCCCATGGCAGGCGGCGCAGCCCAGCTGGGCGTACAGCTCCTTCCCCTTGGGCAGGTTTGCTCCTTTCGGACCCGGATCTTTCCCCAGATCGATCGGCTCCGGTTTCTGCTGCTCAAAGATGGGGGAAAGGGTCTTGACATAGCCGACCAGCTGCCACCGGGTCTCCTCCGACAGCCGCTGGAAATCCGGCATCCGGCTGCCCGGCAGGCCGGTCGAGATCGTGCGGAACAGATCCTGGTCGGTCGGCGGGGTTCCGCTGGCGGTGGTCCGGAACTTGAAGATCCCATCCGCCAGGTTCCGGGGCATCGGAGACATCCGCTTGGCGTCCATCCCGTCCCCCTGGCCGGTCGCCCCGTGGCACCGGGCGCAGTTTTGCTCGTACACCGCTTTGGCCAAAACCAGGTCCAGCTCCTCGGCCCGGGCCGGGGCGGACAGGATCAAGCTGACCCCCAGAAAAGGAAGAAAGGCGCTTCTCATAGGAAGACCTTCATTCTAGTCGACAGGCGGTTCTGTTTCAAGCGCCCACCAGCCAGCGGGCGAGAAAGGCGGTGAGCAGCCCCAGGTAGGTGCCGAGGATGTTGCCCAGGATCGCCATCAGCAGTCCGATTGTCGCCAGGCGTGGATGATAGGTGGCCCCGACGATCGGGGCGGAGATGGGACCGCCGATGTTGGCCTGTGAAGCGGTGGCGATCAACCCGAGGGGGGCCTTCAGAAGGAAGCCGGCCAATCCCAGCACGACCCCGTGGGTGATGATCCAGGTCAGCCCCAGCGCCAGAAAGACCGGATGCTCCAGGATCGCCTTGAGATTCGCCCGGGCGCCGATCGATGTCAACAGCAGATACAGGGCGAAGGTTCCCACCCTGGAAATCCCGGCCTGCTCCAGTTTGGATATGGGGGTCAGAGAGAGGATCACCGAGACGGTGGTGACCAGGAGCACCGTCCAGGTCGCGGCGTTGACCGCCTGTCCGATCGCCGGAAGCTGCCGGCCGATCGATTGCGCTCCGAAGGAGACGAAGATGGCCAGGAGGATCCCCCCGAAAGCCCAGGAGATTCTTTCCGATGGGGAAAGGGTGGCGGTGTGGGGATGGGATTTCACCGGCCGCGTTCGCCTTTCGACACGGCCGTTCGTCCTGAGCTTGTCGAAGGACGAACGCCTCGCCCGTTTCGTTCGTGGTTCGACAGGCTCACCACGAACGGAGCCGATTCTCCTTGCCCAGCCCTCCTGAAACCCCGATGCCCAGATGAGCAGGGCCATCCAGCTGTAGGCCACCGTCGTGTCGACGATCACCAGAGACCCGATGATCGAGTCGGGAACGCGCAGCGCCTCCTTCACCGCCAACAGGTTGGCCGAGCCGCCGATCCAGCTGGCCGCCAGCGCCCCGATCCCTTCCCAAGAGTTGGGGGGAAGCCACCGATGGTAGAGCCGGAAGCTCCATAAGCCCCCCAGGATCGTCCCGGCCGCGCCGGCCAGCATCAGCCGTGTCGCCATCGGGCCTAACCGGGCGATCCCCTTCAAGTCGGTCCCGACCAAAAGGAGAATCAGCGAAACCGGCAGCAGATGCTGAGAGAGGATGTTGTAGAGGGGGTGTACCTGCGGCAGCCACCCGAAGGTCGTTCCCACCATCGGCAAGGTGTAGCACCAGAACGGAAGGGGCAGCACCCGGAACAGGCGGCTTCCTCGGGAGGAGGTGGCCCCCTTCCAGAGGAGCCCCACCGCGGCCGTCAAGGCCGCGAGCAGGAGGATCGGATTCTTCAGCACCGGCTGGATCTTCCCAGCGGAAAGCGGACTCCGGTCCCGGGCCGGTTCGTGGAGACCGACAGACGGGCCCCGCGGCTGGTGAATCCCGGCCGGCACGGGGGGGAGACGACCAGCAGGTGGGAGTCCAGATCGACGAAGTCGAACGCCCCGAGGCCGGCGGCCAGCGCCACGTTGGGGGAAAGCCCGATCACCGATTCGGCCATGCAACCGATCATCAGCCGGACATCCGATCGCTTGGCCAGCCGGATGATCTGGAGCGCCCCGAAAAGCCCCGACTTGGCCAGCTTGACGTTGATCACATCGGCCAGCCGCCGGCGGATCAGGGAGCAGGCCTCCGCCGCCGACCGGGCCGATTCATCGGCCGCCACCGGGATCCCTCCTTCCCGCTGGACTTGGGCCAGCCCCTCCCGGTTCTCCCGATGGACCGGCTGCTCCAGCAGGCGGACGGGGAGTTTCTGCTGGCGCAGAAAGAGGGCGAACCGGACCGCCTCCGCTGAAAGGAATCCTTGATTAGCGTCCACCCAGAGGATGGCTCTTGGCGCCGCCTTGTGAACTGCTGTGACCCGACGGATGTCCTCGTCGATATTCCGCCCTGTCACCTTCACCTTGAAAGTGCGGAATCCCAGCGCGAAGGCCCGGCCCGCCACGCGGGCGGCCGTGGCCGGTTCCCAGGCGGAGATCGTCAGCGCCGTCGTCACCGAACGCCGTTTGCCCCCGAACCAGCGCCAAAGGGAGATTCCTTGGGCCCGCGTGAAGGCGTCCAGGAGGGCGCACTCCAGCGCGGCCATCCCGGTCGGATGCTCTCCGGCGATTTCCCACCCTTGAGCGATCAGCCGCCGGTACGATCCGATCTTCGCCCCGATGAGGGAAGGGGTGATCCTCCTTAAGCCCTTCGACATTGCCGAGGGAGTTTCTTGGGGCCAGGCGAGCGAAGAGGAGGCCTCCCCGTAGCCGACGATTCCGTTGGAGAGCCGGATCGCCACCAGGAGGTTGCGGCTCTCCCGCTTTTCCCCCAGCGCCGTCACGAATGGCCGTCTTAAAGGAAGGGTAAGTGGAATCAAGCCGACCCCGGTGATCCGGGCCTCGGTCATGGCAGGTAGGTCCCGTACACGACGCGGCGGCCCTCCGCCTCCTCCAGCCGCTCCGTTAGGCCGATCTGCCGCACCGCGCTGCCGGTGCCGGGCCCTTCGATGATCAGGTCGTCCCCGACGTACAGCATCACGTGGCTGGCCCGGTTCGGATCGATCGGGTCACAGAGAAAGACCAGATCCCCGGGCAGAAGCCGCTCTCGTGATACCTCCGCTGCCTTCATCCATTGTTCCTGCGCGTCCCGCGGGATCAGGATTCCGTTGGCCTGGTAGACGAGCCCCACCAGACCCGAGCAGTCCACTCCGGTGTGCGGTGGCCCGGAGGCGCCCGGGTTATAACTGGAGCGCCCGCCCCAGTAGTAGGGGTCTCCGAGGAACCGTTGCGCCGTCCGCGCGATCCGCTCCCGTTGTGAAAAGGGGTCAGGCGTTTTTTCACCAGGGATCTTTTCACTGACTTCATCGGACCGGATCCAGCCGGTCGATCCGTCCAGAAGCCGGACCTTCCACCAAGGGACGGCCCGTTTGCGCCGAGGGACCATCTCGCTCAAGGCCACCAGGTGGGTGCCGATGGAAAGGGTGAGCTTGCCCGCAGCATCCAAGGCGGGGGTCTCTCTCACTCGGCCCAGCTTGGTGGTGACGATCAGGTTCGGTTTCCAATCCCCCGGATCGGTCGTCAGGTGGGCCAGATCGACCCAGCCGGGGTATCCTTCCCACCGCTGGTTGTGGTTGAATTCCGGCTGGTTCAGCGCCGCCACTTTCGCCCAGCTTCGCATCTTGATCTCCCGGTCGGCGATCCCCTGGGCGAAGGTGCGGGGCCAATGGTCGGTCTGCTCGATCACCTCAAGGACCTCCACCGGATCCCCGTACAGGAGCTGGCTCTCCTCCATCGGGTCGTACTCCATCGTCGGGGAGGGCTTGCTCGGCTCCCGGCGCAGATCGGTCACCGGCACGGCCACCCGCAGGATCCGCGGGGAGGAGAGGCCCCGGCTCTCCTTGGGCTGCGCCTGCGCGGGCCCGATCAGAAGGATCAGGTATAATGGGAGGAAAATGAGCCGTCGAATCATTGCGCTGATGATGGGGTTCGCCTTCATTGGGTTCAGCCGTTGCGCCTTCGCTCTTTCCCTGGATGGTTTATCTGAACAGGATATCACACAACTCAAGTCGATTTTGAAGGAGCTCGATCCTATCATCACCGAGCGAAAGAAATCCGGCACGGCGCCGCTGATCACCTTCGAGGAGCTGTACGGGCCGCTGTCCGACCAGCAGCGGGCCTTCCTCGACTCCTTCCGCGCCCTGGACCCGTCCGAGCTGGGCGGATCCAATCGGCGGCTTCCTCCGCCGACAAGCCGGGATGAGTTCGTCCGGCTGGAGTCCCAGGTGATCCTCCGGGAGGGCAAGCCGATCCTGCTGGACACGCAGTATCTCCCCGCGCCGGCGGCCGAGGCCTACCGGACGATGATGGCGGCGATGGAGCTGGAGATCGGCAGGCGGCTCCTCGTCGAGTCCGGCTACCGCTCCCCGGCCTATCAGCTTTACCTGTTCCTCTTCTACATGCCGAAGCACGGCCACTCGATCCGGGAGACGAACCGGTTCGTGGCCTTGCCCGGCTTCTCCGAGCATGGCTGCCCGCAGCGCCAGGCGATCGACTTCATCACTCCGGAAGGGATCAACGGGGAGGACCGCCCCGAGGAGTTCGAGGAGCTGCAGGAGTACGGCTGGCTTTTAGGACGCGCCCACGAGTTCGGCTTCCACCTGTCGTACCCAAGAAAGGGACAGTCCCCATCCCCGCTCCAGGGACTGTCCCCGCCCCGCGACCAGCTGGCAGCTCCTAAGGGGACTGTCCCTTCTCCAGCGGGCACAGTCCCTGAGAAACAGGGGCGGCTCCTTTCAGAGCAGGGACAGTCCCCTCTGAACCGCATCTCGGAGGGAGACAGGGCGGGGACAGTCCCTGCCTTCGAGCCGTGGCACTGGCACTGGGGAGGCCGGGAATGAGTGAGTTTGTCCCGCGGACGGCGTTGAGGTCGCCGGAGAGCAGGACCTCGGTCGGATCGACCGGCCCCGGCTTGAAGCGGGCGCTGGGGCTCGCCGACGCCACCGCCCTCGTGGTCGGCTGCACGATCGGGGCCGGGATCTTCCGGATGGCGGCCCCGATCGCCGGACACCTGCACACGGCCGGGCTGGTCATGGCGATCTGGGTGATCGGGGGCTTCGTCTCCTTCTGCGGGGCCCTCTGTTACGCCGAGCTGGGGGCCGCTTACCCCAAGACCGGCGGCGACTACATCTATATTTCCAAGGCGTACGGCCCGGCGGCCGGGTTTCTGTTTGGCTGGACGAAGGTTTTCACCGAGCGGATCGGCACGATCGCCATCCTCGGATTCGTCTTCGCCGAGTATCTGGGGTTCCTTTTCCCCTACGGTTCCATCGGGACGAAGGCCGTGGCCACGGCGGCGATCCTTCTGCTGACGGCGGCCAACGTCGTGGGGATCCATGTGGGCAAGGGGGTCCAGAACTTCCTGACGGCGCTGAAGCTGTGCGCGTTGGGGGGGATCATCGGGGTCGGCCTGATGAACGGCTCTTCGGCAACCCCAGGGCAGGCGGTATGGTTTACTTCAACGGGGCCGGCGTCGGTCGATTTCGGGACGCTGCGGGCGCTGGGGGTGGCCTTGGTCTTCGTCCTGTGGACCTACGGGGGCTGGACCGAGTCGGCCTATGTGGCGGAGGAGATCCGTGATCCGCATCGGAATCTCCCCTGGTCGATCCTGCTGGGGCTGGGGATCGTCACCTTGTTGTACCTGGCGGTCAACTGGGTTTACCTCCTCTATATCCCGCTGGATCAGATGCCGGGGAAACCGCTGGTGGCGGCGGAGGTGATGAAGGGGGTCTTAGGGCCGGCGGGGGGAAAGGTGGCCGCCTTGATGGTGGCTGCTTCCGCCTTCGGGGCCTTGAACGGCTACATCTTGACCAGCGGCCGGATCCTCCTGGCCCTGGGGCGGGATCATCCCCTTTTTTCTCGGCTGTCCAGCGTCGATCCCCGATTCGCGACACCGGTGAAGGCCCTTTCCTTTAATGCGCTGTCGGCGCTGGGCCTGGTCTGGCTCGGGACCTTCGAGCAGATCGTCACCTACTCGACCGTGGTGATCTCGATCTTCTTCGCGCTTGCCGCCCTGGGGGTGATCGTCTTGAGGGTCAGGGATCCCTTGACCCCGCGCCCCTATCGGGTCTGGGGTTATCCGGTGACCCCGGTCCTGTTCGTTCTCGCGATGGGGCTGTTCGTGGCCGATGTGACCTGGATGCAGCCGAGGGAGTCGCTGTTCGGGTTCGGGCTGATGGCGCTGGGAGTTCCACTGTACGCCTGGTCCCGCGCGTTGGGTCGAGGATGAAGAGACAGGGGTTAGCAGGGGGGAGGAAGGGTGGGCAAGGGTTAGCAAGGGTTCTTCTACCCCTGCTTGCCCTTGCTTACCCATGCTTACCCCTGCTCGCCCCTGTTCTAGCGGAGGAGGACAGATCCTCTATCCAACGGCAGGCAATGGTCGCCGAGCAGATCGAGGCGCGGGGCGTCAAAGACCCCCGGGTGCTGGCGGCGATGCGGAGTGTCCCCCGCCATGAGTTTGTTCCGGCCGGGATCCGGGGAATGGCCTACTCGGACCGGCCCCTTCCGATCGGGCAGGGGCAGACGATCTCCCAGCCGTACATCGTGGCCCTGATGACGGAGCTGGCCGAGGTGGAGTCAGGGGAGAAGGTGCTGGAGATTGGGACCGGCTCCGGGTACCAGGCGGCGGTCTTGGGCCAGTTGACCGACGCCGTCTACACGATCGAGATCCTCCCGCCGCTGGCGGCCCGGGCCAAGCAGACGTTGGAGCGGCTTGGGGTTACCCAGATCCGGGCCCGGGTGGGGGATGGATACCTCGGCTGGCCGGAGCAGGCCCCCTTCGATGCGATCCTGGTGACCGCGGCCCCGGACCACATCCCGCAGCCGCTTCTGGACCAACTGGCCGAGGGGGGAGTGCTGGTGATTCCGGTGGGACAGCAGGGGGGTGCGCAGGAGCTGTTGCGGCTTCGCAAGACCGGAGGAAAGCTCACCACCGAGCCGGTGATCCCGGTCTCCTTTGTCCCCTTGATCCATGAACCGTAGGGGGGTATAATGAAACCCTTCTTGCGTATTCCATCGGTTTTGATGCGGGAATTACTTCTTGTCTTCCTTGGAATCGGCCTTGGGGCTGTCGCCGCCCGGGCCGGCGCTTCCAGCAGCGACCTGCGCCGGGACTTCCAGGTCACCTGCGAGGTTCAGCTCCACCCGATCTCTCCCGCCGCGCAGGAGCTGAAGGTCTGGATCCCGCTGGCCACCTCCGACCAATTCCAGACGATCCGGAGGCGCGCGATTCAGGTTCCTTACGCCTATCAGATCACGCGGGACCCGGAGTACGGCAACGACATCCTGTTCCTGACCCTGCGCCACCCCTTGCCGCCCACGCTGGAGTTTTCCATCCAATACGATGCGGCGGTCCGCGGCCGGCAGATTCCGATTTCTCAGGTCAACGGCTTCTCTCCCCATGCGGGCGCTCCCAGCCAGGAGATGGAGATGCATCTGCGCTCCAACCGGCTGATGGTGGTGGACGATTCCATTCGCCGGTTGGCCGAGTCGGTAACGCAGGGGGCCAGCACCTCGGAGGAGGAGGCCCGGGCGATCTACCGGTACGTGATCGAGCGGATGACGTACGGCAAGAAAATCCCCGGCTGGGGGCGGGGGGATACCCTTCGGGCCTGCGAGGTCGGAGCCGGCAACTGCACCGATTTCCATTCCCTCTTCATCTCCCTCGCCCGGGCCAGGGGGATCCCGGCCCGGTTCCAGATCGGGCTGCCCGTTCCGCTAAAGCCGGAGGGGGAGATCCTCGGCTATCACTGTTGGGCCGAGTTTTACCTGGAGGGGACCGGATGGGTGCCGGTGGACGCCTCGGAAGCATGGAAAGACCGCCGGCGCCTCGACTATTTCTTCGGGACCTATGATCCGAATCGGTTGGCGGTGAGCAAGGGCAGGGACATTCAGCTCGTTCCCAAAACGTCCAACGGGCCGGTGAACATCTTCTTCCACCCGGTGGTGGAGATCGACGGTAAGGCGTTCGATGGGGTTCAGACGAAGTTTAGGTTTCGGGAGTTGGCTAAACAAGAAGGAGGGGACCATGCGTAGGGAAACGGTTGTGGCACTCGTGATGGGATTGATGGCGGTGATCGGATTGGCCGGGGCGGGCAATCGGCCGCAGAAGGCACAAGCGCCCAAGGCGGAGCAGGGGGCGATGGTCGCCAAGGAGCAGACAGAGCAGGATGCCGCCGCCGCAACAACCGCTTCTCAGGAACAGTCCGGGGCCCCTTCGGCCGCTCATGAGCATGGGGGCAAGGAGCACGCCGGAGTCGCCTCCAATTAAGGAGTCACCGATGAAAAGGTTTCTACTCTGCACCCTCGTCGCCATGGCGGGAACGTGGGCCTCACCGGTCCATGCCGCTCCGTCGGCCGAGCAGTTGCGCCAGGCGATCCGAGACTTCATCCGGCAGCAGGAGAACGGGATCGGCGGCTTCGCCATCCCGGATCCGAATGAGAAGGGGAAGCTGCGCGCCCTGTCGCTCATCCGGGTCCATGAGCGGGTCGGGAAGACGGGGGATCATTACTACTCCTGCACCGACATGAAGGATGCGGCGACCGGCGATGAGCTGGATCTGGATTTCGACATCTCCGACACCGGGCAGGAGCTTAAAGTGGTGGCGGTCCGGATCCACAAGGATAACGGCAATCCCCGCTACACCTACGACTCCAACGATAACATCGTCGCGTTAGCCGCCGAGTAGGCGTAGGTGCCTGGCTCCGGCCGAAGGCCGGTGCCAGGCACCGTTTTTAAACAAGAGCTCGACACGGTCAGGATCATTGTTGTTCACGGGCGGGGGTCCCGCCCCCCGAAGGAATGCGAGGGGCGCTACGTCCGTCGGCTCCTGACCGAGTCGGTCCGCCGGGCCGATCCGAGGGGAGGACGTTGGTTGGCTTCCCACCCTCAGACGGTTCAGCTTGCCTACTACGGCGATCTGATCTGCCGGCTGACCGGCGAGGAGCCGGAGCCGTGCCACAGCTACCGGGAGGCGATCCGGCGGCTCCGCGAGGAGAGTTGGAGCTGCCCCACCTGGGAGTCGTTCCGCGCTCGGATGAAAGATTTGGGGGCCGACGTGCTGGGCCTCCTGGTCCGTTTTCTCAATCAGGCCAAGCGCCGGCAGCTGCTGCTCACCCGCTTCCCTGACGTCACCGCCTATTTCACCCGTCCCCGGTTCGCCGCCGCCGTCCGGGATCGGCTCGCTCAGCTTCTGGTCCCCTCCCTTGAGCGAAGGCACCATGTCCTGCTCATCTCCCACAGCTTGGGCAGCGTGGTGGCGTACGACCTGCTTTGGGAGCTCTCCCACCGTCCGAAGTTCCGTTCGGTGAGGAATCGCTGGATCGACGGGTTTGCCACCTTGGGATCCCCCCTGGGGGACGAGACGGTTCGGGAACATCTGTTGGGATCGGATCATCCGCTGCCCAAGCGCTACCCGACGAACATCCGCAGCTGGTTCAACTTCTCCGCCCGGGGGGACCTGGTCTGCTACGACGCCCGGCTTTCCAACGATTTCAGGGCCATGCGGCGGCTTGGGTTGATCGAGCAGATGCAGGAATTCCGAGACCTGTGCAACGTCTACCGGAGCCGGGAGGGCCGGTGGAATCCCCACAAGCTGTACGGCTACCTGGTCCTGCCGGAGGTCGGCCGCCTCGTCTCCGAGTTCCTGTGATAGCATGGTCCAGAGAACGATCTGCGTCGTCCTATCGTTGATGGTTTCGATCTCATTTGGAGGATGTTCTTCCGTGGAGAATAAGACGGCCCAGAAATCAAACCGGCTGATCAAAGAGAAGAGTCCCTACCTGTTGCAGCACGCCCACAACCCGGTCGACTGGTTCCCCTGGGGGGAAGAGGCCTTCGCCCAGGCGGCCAGAGAGGACAAGCCGATCTTCCTTTCAATCGGATACTCCACCTGCCACTGGTGCCATGTGATGGAGCGGGAGTCGTTCGAGGATCCGGAGGTGGCCCGGATCATGAACGAGCAGTTCATCTCCATCAAGGTGGACCGGGAGGAGCGGCCGGACGTGGACCAGCTCTACATGCAGGCGGTGATGGCGATCGCGGGCCAGGGGGGCTGGCCATTGTCGGTCTTTCTGACGCCGGACCGAAAGCCGTTCTTCGGGGGGACCTACTTTCCGCCGGAGAGCCGCTGGGGGCAGCCGGGATTCAAGGATCTGCTGCGAGGGATCGCCCATGGCTGGGCCCAGAAGCGCCAGGAGCTGCTCACCTCCGGCGAGGCGATCCTCCAGGTTCTTCAAGAGCAGCAGAAGCGGCAGGTTCCCGGCCAGGTTCCGCTGGCCGACCTGTCGCGGGCCGCTTATGAGCAGTTCGCCGCTTCCTACGACGAGACCTTTGGGGGGTTCGAGCCGGCTCCGAAGTTTCCCCGCGCTCACGCCCTCTCTTTCCTTCTCCGATACGGCAAGCGGTTCAAGGAGCCACACCCGTTGGAGATGGTGGAGAAGACCTTAAAAGAGATATCTGCCGGAGGGATCACCGACCACCTGGGGGGCGGCTTTCATCGGTACTCTACCGACGCCCAGTGGCATCTGCCCCACTTTGAGAAGATGCTGTACGACCAGGCGATTCTGGCCAGGGCCTACTTAGAGACGGCCCAGGTGACCGGAGAAAAGGAGTACGCCGATGCCGCCCGGGAGATCTTCGGCTACCTCCTGCGGGAGATGACCGACGCCCAAGGAGGTTTTTATTCCGCCGAGGATGCCGACAGCCCGGTGTCTGACACCGAATTAAAGGAGGGGGCCTTCTATATCTGGAGCCAAGCGGAGTTGGAGCAGCTCCTCGGCCCCGAGCGATCCAGGATCTTCGGGTTCCTGTACGGGGCGCAGTCGGAGGGGAACGTCCGGCACGACCCGACGGGGGAATTCGAGGGGAAGAACATCCTACACCGGGCCCACACCCGCGCTGAAGCGGCGGCCCAGTTCAAGGTGTCGGAACAGGAAGTCGATCGGGCGGCCGCCGAAAGCAAGAAGATCCTGTTTGAAGCCCGCGGCAAACGACCCCGCCCCCACCTGGACGACAAGATCCTCACCGACTGGAACGGGCTGATGATCTCCAGCATGGCCTTCGGTTCCCGCGTGCTGGGAGAACCCAAGTATGCGCAGGCGGCGCAGCGGGCTGCCCAGTTTATCCTGGATCGCCTCGTCCGCAAGGATGGGCGGCTCCTTCACCGGTATCGGGACGGGGAGCCAGGGATTCTCGGCACCCTCGAGGATTACGCCTTTTTCATCCACGGGTTGATCGACCTGTACGAGGCGACCTTTCAGACCCGCTACTTGGCCGAGACGAAGCGCCTCACCCAAGAGATGGTCCGGCTCTTCTGGGACGAAAGACAGGGGGGCTTCTTCTTGACCGGTACCGACGCGGAGCAGCTCCTCCTGCGGCAGAAGGAGCTGTACGACGGGGCGATCCCGTCGGGCAACTCGGTGGCGGCTCTGGATCTTCTGCGGGTCGGCCGGCTGACGGTGAACGATTCCCTCGAGAAGAAGGCGCAGCTCCTCTTCGAGACCTTCGCAGGCCAGGTGGCAATGAACCCCTCGGCTTATCCCCAGCTTCTGATCGCCCTTGACTTCGCCCTGGGGCCATCGGCCGAGATCGTGATCGCCGGCCCGGCCGATTCTCCCGAAACAGAGGCCATGGTCCAGGCGGTCTTCAAGCCGTTCCTCCCCAACAAGGTGGTGGCCTTCCACCCGACGGATGAGTCGGCCCGGCAGATCGAGACGCTGGTCCCGTTCATCCAAGGTCTGACGGCGAAGGAGGCCCAAGCGACCGCCTACCTCTGCCGCAACTACGCCTGCGACCTGCCCACCACCGACCTGGCCCAATTCCAATCCCAGCTCCGGGACTAACAAAGCCGGTGGAAACCGGCTATAATTCCCTCTGAGGTATCGTTGGGTCTACGCCGCCGTAGCTTCCTTGAAGTTTCTCGTGCACCGCAAGGTGCACAGTTCAAGGAAAGTCCCGCCGAAGGCAGGGGCGGCGATGGGGGTGGCCCTCCTCACGGCGCTGAGCTACGCGGAGCTCGTGAGCCGGTTCCCGCGCAGCGGCGGGGCGGCCACCTTCTGCCGGGAGGCGTTCGGGGCGGAGTGGCTGGCCC
>CAZRTR010000001.1:0-106424 GCA_964603095.1 uncultured Planctomycetia bacterium | reverse complement strand
CGGCCTTTCTTAAAGGAGCTGGTGGAGATGGATCGGGCCAGCCGAAAGCCCGGCGGTTACCATTTCTTCTGCCTTCAGAAGAAATGAGTCGTGCCTCTTCGCAAGGAAACGGATGCCTTTCCGAATTTACCTGGCTGATCTGACCCACACCGGTCTGGGCGTTGCGACGGAGGCCTTCCCGCTCAACATTGGGCTCATCGCCTCCTACGCCGTCAAGAGGTTCGGCCGGGAGATCGAGGTCTGCCTCTTTAAGTACCCGGAAGAACTGAAGACGGCCATCGCCCAACGCCCGCCGCATCTGTTGGGTTGCAGCAACTACACCTGGAACAGTCATCTGGCCTATCATTTCGTGGAGTGGGTGAAGGGGATCGACCCGGGCATCATCACGGTCTTCGGAGGAACCAACTACCCGTTTGATCCGGAACAGCAGAAGCGGTTTCTTTCCCGAAGGCCTCGCTTGGACGCGCATATCTTCTACAAAGGGGAGCATGCCTTCTCCCAACTCCTGGAGAGGTGCCTGGCCGTTTCGGACCCTTCCGGGGTTTTTGCCGAACCGATCACGGGATGCCAGTTCATCCGAAAGGAGACCGGTGATCTGATCTCCGGACCGCCGGTCCCGCGGATTAAAGAACTGGATGAGATCCCTTCCCCCTACGCCACGGGCCTCATGGACAAATTCTTTGACGGGCGCCTGACGGTCCTTCTGGAGACCACGCGGGGATGCCCCTTCACCTGCAACTTCTGCAACGCGGGGAACCGTTACTTCGATCGGGTGAATCTGTTCAGCGATGATTACGTGAGAGAGGAATGGGACTATGTCGCGCGGCACGCCGCCCGGGTGAAGGTCGGACACATGACGCTTGCGGACAACAACTTCGGCATGATCCCTCGCGACCGCAAGACGGCGGAGCTGATGTACGAGCTCAAAGAGAGATACGGCTGGCCCGTCTCGGTCACCGCCTGGACCGGGAAGAACAGCAAGCAGCGGGTCATCGATGTGACCCGGCTCCTCAAAACCACCTTGACCATCAACATGGCGGTCCAATCGATGGACGAGGGGGTGCTCCAGGGAATCGAGAGATCCAACATCCGGCTCGAGGACTACCGGGCGATCGCCGAGGAGCTTAACGCCCAGGGAAGACCGCAGGTGGCCGAGCTGATTGTCCCCCTGCCGGAGGAGACATGGGCCTCACACCTAGAAGGCCTGCGCCTCCTGTTGGATTCCAACGTTGGCACCATCGTTGTCCACACCCTGCAGATGCTCCACGGAACTCCCTACAAGGACAACGACGCCTACCTCCGGGAGCATGGCTTCGTGCGCAAGTACCGGATCGTCCCCCTCGATTTCGGAATCTACGACGGTCGGCCGATCTTCGATACGGAGGAGGTGGCTGTCGCGACGAACACCTTCTCCCTGGAGGAGTACCTGGAGTCCAGGAAGCTTCTCCTCATCATCGACCTGTGCTACAACGGGACGCTCTGCGAGTCCTTGAAGAGGTACACCTGCGTCCAAGGCCTCAAGATCTCCGACTGGATTCAGGAGATCTACCGTCAGGCCTCCTCTTTTCCCCCAAAGGTCAAACGGATCTTTGACAGCTTCGTTTCCGAGACGCAGGAGGAGCTGTGGGACTCCGAGGAGGAGCTGGTTCGCTATTACTCCGTGCCCTCCCACTACGAGAAGCTCCTGCGTGGGGAAGCGGGAGGCAACGTCCTTTTCAAGCACAAGGCCTGGATGCTGTCGGAGGTGGCGGAGGAGTGGATCGAGACGGTCTTTCAAATCTCGGAGAGGTTCTTCAAGGAGCAGGCCGGTCCAGAAGCGGGTCGGGAGATTCAGACCGAACTAGGACAGATCAAGCGGTATACCCTCTGTTCCATCGCTGGAGGATTCGAATTGGACAATGACCCAGGGGTGATCCGGGAGGACTTCTCCTTTGATCTGCCCGCTTGGCTACAGCACCTCCCCCCTGCTCGGCTGGCCGACTTCAAACAGGAGCGGCCGGTCGGTCTGGTCTTTTCGTTTGATCCGGAGCTCCTCCTCATTAAACGGGATGCCCTCCGACGCTACGGGGCCAGCCGTTCCGGGATGATCAAATTGATCCAACGGCTGGGGGACCTTCGGCGTTTTGTTCGGCGGGTATCGTACGAGAATGGAGAGAAGGCGGGTGTTCTTAGCCACGACGGCCCTAGACGAATTCTGGGATAAGAAGCAGGAGATCCTTTTCTTGGGCTCCTGGTGCATTCGGAATGACCGGCGTCAGGAGATGGCGGCACTCCGGTATCGGGTCATGCCAAGCCCTTGGGACGACCGGGAACGGTTTGAGGAAGCGGCCCAGTACCTCGATGAATGCTTCGGACGGATGCTGGATTCCTTGACCGATTACCTCAATGCCGTTCATCACCAAGATTTAAGCCGACGTTACTGGCAGATCCTGATTGGCCCTTGGCTTTTCCACGGGCTCCACATCCTCTACGACCGATACATCCATCTTCAAGAGGCGCTGGCGAGGGACCCGCGATTACAGACCTTTACCTTGGATCCTCAATGGTTTCGAACTCCACAGGACACAGGGCAGTTCGTCCATTGGTCGTGCGACGACCCATTCAACCTTCAGCTCTTCTCCCAACTCCTGGAGGGGATGGGCCTTTCCTTTCCCACTCGAGGGTTCCGAAACGGTTGGCCTCAGGACACAGGGGAGGACTCGAATGGGGGATGGCCAGCCTTCTTCAAGAAGACACTCCGATCCGGTTTGAGTCCGCTCGGATCCGGACTCCGACGAATCCTGGATCGCCGGTGCTGTACCTTTCTGTGTGATCTCTATCTGCCGCGGGGCATCCGATGGGCCATGGCTTGGCGGACGGGCTTAAGGGCCCTGCCCGTCCGGATCGAGGCCAACGGGGCAGGAAACATCCCCAGGGTCATCCCCAGCGAGGACAGGAGGACCTTGGCCTCCCTCCCGTCCACCGGGGAGTTCGAACGGATCTTCGTCGGGATCCTCCCAAGGATCTTCCCCATCCAATATCTGGAGGACTATCTGTCTATGCGGGCGGAGGTTCTCCAGAGATATCCGAGGAACCCGGAGGTGGTCGTATCTGCCGTGGGCTGGTACTTCAATGAGCCGTTTAAGTTCCTAGCCGGTGAGACGGCTGCGCAGGGAGGCCGACTGGTGGCGGTCCAGCATGGAGGAGGATACGGGGTCCACCGCCGGAACCCCTGTGAGCGGCATGAGGCCCAGGTGTCCGATTCCTATTGGGTGTGGGGATGGGCGGATCCGAAGGATGGCCGCTTGAGGAATTTGCCTGCACCCCGCTTTTCTCAGCTTTCGCGTGGGTTTCGAAAACGGATCCCACCCCGAGGAGACTCTGTTCTGTTTATAGCAACGGACAACCCCCGCTATTTTTGCCGCTTTTACTCGACACCCCAAGGGACTCAGTGGGAGGATTATCTTGGATGGCAACAGCGATTCTTCGAGGCGGTCCCGGCCCAGCTTCGTTCACACCTCTGTTTCCGCCCACACCGGCACCAATTCGGGAATGAGATCTGCCAACGGTTATCGGAACGGTTCCCCGAACTCCAGTGGGACTGCAGGGGACCGCTCGAGCGGAGTCTTCAGGGGCGTGGCCTGGTGGTGATCGACCATCTGGGGACCTCCCTCCTGGAGATACTGGTGATGAATATCCCGACGGTCCTATTCTGGAATCCGTCCTGGTGGGAAATCCGGTCTGAGGCGGAGCCCTATTTTGATCCATTGAGAAAGGGAGGGATCCTTTTGGATTCCCCCGAGGCGGCGGCGGCGAAGGTCCTTGAGATCTACACAGACTCCTCCCTCTGGTGGTCCCAACCGACGGTTCAAAGGGCTCGCAGAGGATTTGTGGAGCGGTTCGCCCTCAGAAGAGAAGATTGGGTAAACGAGTGGGCTAAGGCGTTAAACCAGGAAGTCACTCTAGCAAAACAGCAGGGTAGCCAACCCCCTTGAAGACAACCGCAGAGACAAATCCATATCTGAACGAAAAGGCCATCGCAGATACAGAACTGTGTCTCTTCGATGAAACCGGGAAGGCGCTTCGCCCAGACTTGGCTTATTACGGCTGCCCCTCCTGCGGTCAACAGGAGAGGAAAGAGGTGAGGACGGCCCTGGGTTCCAGGGCCGCGGCCTATCGGTACGTCCGGTGCATCCGGTGTCGATTTGTCTATCCGTGGCCCCGGTTAAGCAGAGAGGCCCTCCTGGCGTGGGGGAACGGCTCCTGGCTGAATCAACATCTGGAGCGGTCGTTGAAAGAGGTCCGATACTGGCCGGACTACATCCCCTTTCCCGAACCGGAATTCCGGCGGCTGGCGGGGCGGAAGGTGCTGGAGGTGGGGCCCGGGCTGGGCCAGTTTCTGGATTACCTGAGGCATCTGGGGTGCGAGGCCATCGGCGTGGAATTGAACGTGGTCGCGGCCCACGTCTGCCGGGCCAGGGGATTGGCGGTAATCGAGGGTCCGTTTGAGGAGGAGCTGCTCAAGCGACATCCTTTGCCAAGCGACTTCGACGCGGTGGTCTTTTTGGAAAGCATCTACCACCTGTTTGATTTGAAAGAGGCCTTGAACGTGGCCACACGGCTCCTTCGCCCCGGCGGGCAGTTGATCGTCAAGGCCTTTGATGTAGACAGCATCCCCATCCGCTTCTTTCCCAGGATCTCCTTAGGGATCGACGGCTTGAGCATCCCGATCAATGGCTCCGCGAAGACGTACGGCCGAGCCGTCTCCCAAGCAGGGTTTCGAGTCCGCCGGGTGGCTCGGTGTCCTGGACAGCCGTTGCAATACCTGGGGCTGAGCAAGTCAACATTCGACGGAACGATCGGCCCTCTCCTCTGGAGGGTGGGGAATCGCCTTCTGAACGAGACGCTGGCTTTTTCCCGGCAGAGCAGGAACTTCGTCCTGTTCGCTGAGAAACCATGACCCCGCCCCTCCGGAAGATCCTTCTGATCGAACGATTGGACTGGACCTCCTTGCCAGTCTGGACATGGCTCGCCCTTGCGAATGGGGGAGGGTATTTCATCGGCTCCAGTCGGCGCTTCCGAGGCAAGAGGATCGAGCGGTGGCTGATGACCTGGCTGGGCTTACGGCGGCTCCGGTACGAAGAGTTTCCCGGGAGCTACTTTGAAGTCCATCGTCTGGTCTCCACTGAAGTCAACGACGCCTTCTTCGACCGGTCTCTTCCAAGGGAAGCGGGGGGGGCTGTTGCTCTCCTTCGGCGATTCCAGAAACACCCACGGATGGAGGTCGCTCTGCGCCGGGCCCTGGAAGATGCTTACACATTGGAACGGGTGAAAACATTCGTCTTCTTGAGGTTCCTGGCGCAGGAAGGGGCGGAGATCCTTCTGCTTCCCAGGGACCATCGGGATCCCCAACCCTGGATTCCTCCTTCCCTGCGGGAGACCTGGAGAAAGGCGACGATCCCGGTCTGGGCGAAGCGGCTCCATCCGATCCGGGCCCGGGCGGAGGCAATGGCCTTTCTGGGATACGTCACGTTCCTGGCCGTCCGCCTGGCCCTGGATCGTGGGATCTGCCTGCGGACACCTCCGGTCCAAAACTGGCGCTTCGGATTCGATCTGTTCAACCATGGGATCGACTGGCGCAAGCCGTACCATACCTCCTTTCTGTACGATGACCGCCAACTGAACCCCCGGCAGATCCTCCACGTGGTCCGAGACCGGCTTCAGGACGAGCGTACCCGCCGTCATTGGATCGAGCAGGGGATTCCTTTCGTGGAGGCGGGTCGCGTCCCGATTCCCCTGCCGTTCCTCTTCCACCGGGTTCTCGGCCTGTTCCTGGGAGGATGCTGGCGGTTGGGGGCAAGGGAGCTCCTGAAGCCCAGGGCCGGGCCCTTCCTCTGGTCCGCCGCCTCGGTCCTGTTCAACGGGATCCAAATGGAGCTGTTGGAGACCCGGCATCGAATAGATCTGTTCATCGGACGGGACGAGTACACGGTCGGCCATATTCTGCGCAGGGTGGTCTACGATCGACGAGGTGGGAAGACGGTGGGCTTATGCCACGGGGACGACACCAGCCCGACCGCCTCCAACAGTTACATCTCTTACCATCGGTTCTGCGTTCCGGGATCTTTTCATCGGGAGATGCTCCAGCGCGCCGCCCATACCGCCGATGAGATTCCCGTCATCGGAATGGGAATCTACGGCCTCGACGTCACCCATCGTCATCTCCAGGCCGGCTGGATTCCTGAAGGGTACAGGGAGTACCGGGGAAAATTCCGGATCCTCGGCGCCTGCGCTTCCTCTTACCAGGAGGATTTCTTTTTAACCCGGCGGATGACCCTGGAATTCTATCGATCCGTCTTCCGGCTGCTGGATCAACATCCGGATCTTCTGGTGGTGGTGCGACCGAAGGGGGAGGAATTTAAAGATCCGGAGTTCCGGGCTCTGCTGAGCCAAGCCGGTCCTCGCGCCGTTCTGGAGGAGCAGGTCTGGCTGTACGATCTCCTGCCAGCCCTGGACCTGGTCGTTTGCATCGCTTGCTCCACGGTCGGATTGGAAGGAGTGATGGCCGGAAAACCGGTCGTCTATTTCGAGGAGACCGGTTGTTATCCCCATCCGTACGGTGAGATGGACTCCCGTCTGGTCGCCCGGTCAGCTCGGGAGTTGGCGCAGCGGGTGAAGGAGATCCTTACGGGCAGGAACATTCCGGACGAGGAGACTCTGGATCGGATCCGAAGCCGCCACGGACTCCTCTTTGACGGGAAAGTGGCCGAGCGTTTTCGCCAGGTCATCTGCGGGGTTTCGGCGCAACTTCGTGGGAAGAAAGAGGTCCTATTCTGTCATTCCCGCGAAAGCGGGAATCTGGACGGGAAGATCCTCGCTTCCGCGAGGATGACGTTTGAAGTGGACACTTAGATGGCTGTAAACCCTGCGACCTATCGGGCCGCGATCGTCGGGTGCGGGCAGGCGGGCTGTTGGATGGATGACGATCCGAAACGGAGGGGGATCTGGACCCACGCCGGGGCCTATGCCGCCACCGGTCGGACCGAGCTCGTCGCCCTGGCGGACACCGATCCGACGGCCCTGGCTCGGGCGGCGGCCCGGTGGAAGGTCTCCTCCCTCTATCCGGATCTGAATTCCCTCCTGAAGAATGAGCGGGTGGAGATCCTATCGGTCTGCACACCGAGCGACTTCCACGCGGAGGCGGTCCGGCAGGCGGCTCGAGCTCAGGTACGGGCCGTCTGGTGCGAGAAGCCGATGACGGTGACCCTGGAGGAGGCCGCAGACCTGGTCTGCCTGGAAGGCAGGATGGTAATCGCCGTCAACCATACTCGTCGTTGGGACCGCTGTTATCAGACGGCGAAGGAATACCTTCAGCAGGGCCGACTCGGCAGGCCGCTGCGGGCAACCGCTTGGTACACCCATGGGATGTCGAACATGGGAAGCCATTTGATGGACACTCTTCGTTACCTCTTCGGGGAGGCCCGTTGGATCTGGACAGCCCCTGATCAAGGCAAGGAAGCGGACCCAACCCTGTCCGGGCTGATCGGATTCGAGGGGAATCTCCTCTGTCAGGTGGTGGGGTGCGGCTCGGAATTTCTCCTGTTTGAGATCGAACTCATCGGAACCAAAGGGAGGATCCGAATCAGCGGGAACGGATCCCGTCTGGAGGCATGGCGATGGGAACCCAGCTCACGGTACACCGGCTACCGGGAACCGATTCCCCAGCCAGTTCTCTGGGAAGGGGAGGACGAAGGTCGGATGCTCCGAGCGGTGGAAGATATTGTCCAGTGCATCGATCAGGGAGGCAGGCCAGTGTGCAGCGTTCGGGATGGTCTGAAGGCGGTGGAGCTGGTGGCCGCCTTCCTCCAGTCGGCCCGGATGGGAAGTCGGGTCGACTTGCCGCTGGCTCAGGAGCTCAGTGATCTGTACCTACCGGTTCGCTAGAGGAGTCGGATATGATCGATGAGCTCGCTCTTCTGGGAGGAGTTCCCGTCCGGGAGAAGCCGTTTCCTCCGCACCCGATCCTGGGGGAACGGGAGCGTCAAGCGGTCCTGGAGGTTCTGGATCGAGGGATCCTTTCCGGATTCCCGTACGATTTCCTGGGAGGCCCGAAGGTTCAGGAGTTCGAGCGTCGGTTTGCCGAATGGGCTGGGACGCGGTACGCGATTGCGGTCAACAGCGGGACAGCGGCCCTTCACGTGGCTCTGGCGGCAGCCGGGGTGGGGCCCGGCGATGAGGTGATTGTCCCCTGCTACACCTTTACCGCCACCTCCACGGCGGTACTGCACCATAACGCCATCCCGATCTTCGCCGACGTGGACCCTCGCACCTTTTGTATGACGGCGCAGACGATCGAGCCGGCGATCACCCCCCGTACGAAGGCAATCGTCGTGGTGCATCTGCTCGGCAACGTCTGCCGGATGGATGAGATCCTGGAACTGGCGAAGGATCGAGGATTGACAGTGATCGAGGACAACGCCCAATCGATCGGGGCATCTTTCCAGGGTCGACTGGCCGGCACCTTTGGGCAAGCGGGAACCTTCAGCTTCGTGGAGACCAAGAATATGGTGACTGGGGAAGGGGGGATGGTGGTGACGAACCGGGAGGAGTTGGCCCAGCGCTGCCGTCTGCTGCGCAACCACGGGGAGTCCCATGTAGCGGGAAAACCCCGCTCCTACATCGCCAACCTCCTGGGGTGGAACTACCGGATGACGGAGATCGAGGCGGCGATCGGAATCGCCCAGTTGAGTCGACTGGAGGAAGGGACCCAACAGAGGATCGCCAACGGGGAATACTTGAACAAGCGCCTGAATTTTCAGGGACTGACGCCGCCTCACTCCGATCCGGACGTTCAGCATGTCTACCATCTCTACCCGTTGATGTACGATGAACAGAAGGTGGGGGTGCCCCGGGAGCTGTTTCAACAGGCCCTGCTCGCGGAGGGGATTCCTTTCACGCTGGGTTATCCCCATCCTCTGTACCGAAACCCGATCTTCCAGGAAGCAACGGTCTACGGTCAAGACGGCTGTCCCTTCACCTGTCGCCCGGGGGCTCGGGTGCCCAACTACAAGGGATTGCACCTGCCGGTAGCGGAGGGGTTGTGCCGGAAGATGCTCTGGACGAATGTGGTCCGACCCCCGGCTACCCTTGAAGATATGCAGGACGTTGTCCGGGCTATTGAGAAGGTCTATCAAGGGCGCAAACGGCTTCAAGGGGTGGCGACCGTGGCGCAGGCCCCATGAGGAAAGGGAAGGCGGTGTTGGGTGTCGTGATTGCTCGGGGTGGATCAAAAGGGTTCCCCGGCAAGAATCTGGCCCTTCTGGACGGCCTGCCCCTCGTGGCATATCCGATCCTCGCCGCGCGCCGGGCCACAACCTTGGATCGGGTGATCCTGAGCACCGACTCTCCGGAGATCGTCCGGGTAGGGCGCCGATTCGGAGTCGAGGTGCCGTTCCTCCGACCAAGGCATCTGGCGGGAGACACCACCCATACCCCCGCCGTCATTGAGCATGCGGTCCGCTTCCTGGAGAGGGAGCAGGGGTATCGGACGGATGGGGTGGTCACCCTGCAGCCCACCTCCCCTTTTCGGCGCCCAGAAGATATCAACCGGGGAGTCCGGATGTTGCTGAGCCACCCTTCTCTGGATTCGGTCCTCTCCGTGAAGGAGTCTGCGGTCCCTCCCTTTTGGACCTTCCTCCCGAGGGGCCACCGTCTGACCCCCTTCGTGCAGGATGGAACCGATTACCTCCTCAAGGAGCGTCAGCAGCTTCCCAGGACGGTCCAACCCAACGGGGCAGTCTATGTGACCCGGCGAGATTTCCTGAAAAAGAAAAGAACCTTGGTCTCCGCCTTCGATGGCGGCCGCAGCGGCTATTTCCTGATGGACCGGCTCCGCTCTGTCGATATCGACGAGCCGATCGACCTGGAGTTGGCGAAGCGACTCCTGAAGGAACATCCGGAGCTGGCCTGGTGGAGGCGAAGATGAGGGCCGATCTCGGCGCTGTCCGAGTTGGCGACCACTGGATCGGTCCGGGGCATCCCTGCTTCATCATTGCGGAGGCAGGGGTTAATCATAACGGCGACCTTGAGACGGCACGGCGTCTCGTGCAGATCGCGGCGCGGGCGGGAGCCGACGCTGTGAAATTTCAGACTTTCAAGGCCGAACGGTTGGCCGCGCCGGAGGCGCCGAAGGCCGATTACCAGAAGCGCACCACCGATCCCGCCGAATCGCAGATGGAGATGCTTCGCCGCCTGGAGCTGCCGCAGCAGGCCTACCGGGAGCTGATGGCCGCCTGCCAGGAGTCACGGATCCTTTTCATGTCGACCCCATTCGATGAGGAGAGCGCTGATTTCCTGGAGGGGCTGGGAGTGGAGCTGTTCAAGATCCCATCGGGAGAGATCACCAATCTCCCCTTCCTCAGCCATGTGGCCCGCAAGGGCAAGCCGATGATTGTCTCGACGGGGATGTCCACCCTGTCGGAGGTGGAGGCGGCCGTCCGGGTGATCGAGGAGCAAGGGAATCGGCAGATCGTGTTGCTCCATTGCGTCAGCAACTATCCCGCTTCACCCGCCGAGGTCAATTTAAGGGCCATGCAGACCCTCGCTCAGCGGTGGGGGACGCCGGTCGGTTACTCGGACCATACCCCAGGGGTGGAAATCGCGCTGGCCGCCGTGGCTCTGGGGGCTTGCGCGATCGAGAAGCACTTCACACTGGATAAGGCGATGCCGGGTCCGGACCATCCGGCCTCCGCGGAACCGGAGGAGTTGGCCTTTCTGGTCAGGGGAATCCGCTCCATCGAATCGGCCCTGGGGCATGGGCGGAAGGAGCCGGCCGCCAGTGAGGTCTCCATGGCCGCGGTGATCCGGAAGTCGATGGTGGCCGCGCGGGATATCCCCGCGGGCACTCGATTGACCCCCGACTGCATGGCCGCCCGAAGGCCGGGAACCGGTTTCTCGCCCGCGCTCCTCGGTCAGTTGATCGGGCGGTTGACCCGGCGGGATATTCCCAAGGGGACGGTTCTGACCCCGGAGCTTCTCCTCTAGCGCCATGAGAACCGTGGGGGTGGTGACCGTCGGCCGCTCGGATTACAGCATCCTTCTGCCTGTCTTGCGGAGAATCCAGGCGGAGCCGGATCTGCGGCTCTTTCTGATCGTTTCCGGATCTCATCTGTCCCCGGATTTCGGACTGACGGTTCAGGCCATTGAGGCCGACGGCTTTGAGATCGGCCGGAAGGTCGAAATCACCCTTTCGTCGGATGCGCCGGAGGAGATCGCCCGATCGATGGGGCTGGCGTTGATCGGGTTCGCGCAGGTGTACGCCCGCATGGCTCCCGACATCCTCCTGGTTGCCGGTGATCGGTATGAGATGCACGCCGCGGCCCTGGCCTCCCTGCCATTCGCCATCCCGATCGCCCACATCCATGGGGGGGAGTCGACCGAGGGGGTGATCGATGAAGCGCTCCGCCACTCCATGACGAAGATGAGTCATCTTCATTTTGCATCCACCCCACGGTACGCGCAGCGGATCATCCAAATGGGGGAAGAGCCCTGGCGCGTGATCGTCAGCGGCGCCCCCAGTCTGGATAGCCTCCGGTCGTTGCGTCTCTCCAGCAAGGAGGAGCTGGAGCGGCAGTGGGATCTGGACCTGACGGAGCCGCCGCTTCTGGTGACCTATCATCCGGCCACTTTGGAGCACGAACAGACTCAAGCCCAGGTCGGGGAGCTGCTCTCCGCGCTGGGCGAGTGCGACCGCCCCCTGATCTTCACCTATCCCAACGCCGATACTCACGCTCGTCAGATCATTGAGCAGATTCAGCGGTTCGCCGCTGAGCGGGCTCGGGTGGCCGTCAGGGTCAATCTGGGGACCCAGGCCTACTTCTCGCTCCTGCGCCATTGCGCGGCGATGGTGGGAAACTCCTCCAGCGGGATCATCGAAGCGGCCTCCTTCAAGCTGCCGGTGGTCAACATCGGGAATCGCCAGAAGGGACGGCTTCATGCCGCCAACGTGATCAGCGTCCCCGCGACGAGATCGGAGATCCTGGCAGGAATCCGAAGGGCCCTCTCTGCCGAGTTCAAAACGCTCCTGTCCGGTCTGGAGAACCCCTACGGAGACGGCCAGGCGTCCGAGAGGATCGTTCGGACGCTCAAGGAGGTCCCCCTCGACGACCGGCTCCTGCAGAAGCGCTTCTACAGCACGCAGGAGGCGGGCCGATGAGGGGCTGCGCGTCCGAACTGGCGATGGCCATCTGCGGGTGTTAGAATATCAGGATGAAGATTCTGATCCCATGACCCTTCAGAGACAATTCGGCGAGGGGAGAATCGCCCAAGCCACCTTCTTGAAGACCGCGCCGGTCGGCCTGCGGCACGCTCAGGAGAACCGCCCTTACCTTCAGCGCACCATTGAGGAGCTGGAGGGCTTTTCCCCGGAACGCCCTTCGGCCCTCGTCCTGTGCGCGGGGCCCAGTCTTCATCGGAATGAAACGGCCCAGCGTATCCGCCGCGCCCGGTATCAAGAGCGGGGGGTGCTGGTGGCGACGGACGGGGCGCTGGGGTACTGCCTCCGCCATGAGCTGATCCCCGATTTCGTGGTCAGCGTGGATCCCCACCCCACACGGATCGTCCGATGGTTCGGGGACGCGCAATTGGATCAACGCCCCCCGGACGATTACTTCGGCCGGCAGGACCTGGATCCTCACCTGGCGAGGGACGAAAGGGGATCCAACCGAGAGCTTCTGGAGAGGGTCGATCGCTATGGCCCTGGGATTCGGGCGATCCTTTCCACGAGCGTCTCGCCGAGCGTCACCCGGCGCGTCCGAGAGGCCCGGATGCCGATCTACTGGTGGAATCCGATCTACGACGACTACGATGAGCCCGAGAGCGTCACGCGGCGCATCTTCGAGCTCACCCGGGTCCCCTGCATGGTGACGGGGGGAAACAGCGGCACGGCGGCGTGGGTCTTCGCCGGCTCGATTTTAAAGAAATCGGCCGTCGCGCTGGTCGGGATGGACCTGAGCTATCCTCCCGGAACGCCGCTCACCTCCACCCAGTATTACACGGAGCTTCGGGAGCTGTTCGGGGACCAATGGACCGAGGCCTTCCTGCAGGTATGGAACCCTTATCTTCAACAGACCTGGATGACGGACCCCACCTACGAATGGTACCGAGACAGCTTCCTCACGCTGGCTCAACAGAGCCCCGTCACTACCTACAACTGCACCGAAGGGGGGATCCTCTTCGGGAGGGGAATACACTGGATAGGTCTTACTGATTTCCTGGCGGAAGCGTCCGGGCGGCCCGGAGGGGCGGGGTAGGGCCGTGGCGAAGATCTTGATCATCAACCCGGTGATCCGCCAAGAGGACGAGCCGCGGCATGTGCCGTACGGGCTGGCCCTCGTGGCGGCCCTGGCGGCCCGGGAAGGTCACCAGGTTCAGGTCTTCGATGCCAACGGCTGGCGCCCTTCCGATGAAGATCTTCGCCAGGCACTGGAGGCGGACCGTTGGGATATTGTGGCCACCGGAGGAATCACGACCGCCTACGGATACATCAAGAAGGCCGTCCGATTCGCGCGGGCTTATTCTCCCGGCTCCCTGATCGTGGCCGGTGGCGGGTTTTTGACCAGCATCCCCCAAGAGATGATGGGATTCCTCCCGGAGATCGACGTGGGGGTGGTGGGGGAAGGGTTCCAGACCTGGCCGGAGATCCTCCGGGGTGTCGATCAGGGAGAAAGGGACTGGTCGTCCACCTTAGGGATCATCTGGCGGGATCGGAACGGAACGCCTCATCTGAATCCCGGGCGGCCCCTCATGACCGACTTGGATTCCATTCCGTTTCCGGCCTGGGAGTTTTTCCCCTTGGAGATCTATTTCCGAAACAGCTGCGTGCTCCTGAGCGAGGAGGCGATGCAAGCCAAGCGGCGCCTGGACATCAACGCCAGCTACGGCTGCTCCCTGATCTGCCGCTTCTGCTTTCACCTCGGCCTGACGGGGGACCTGGAATATCGAGAAGGCCCGGGCGGACTCGAGGTTCAGTTCACCCACAACCGAACGATCCGCTGGCACAGCCCCCGCTACATCGTCAATCTCGTCAAATACGCCAAGGAACGGTTCGGGGTCGATTTTATCGCGTTCTTGGATGAGAACCTGATGACGATGAACGTCAGCACCCATGGGAAATGGCTCCCCGAGATCTGCGATCTCTGGATCCAGGAGGGACTCCAACCCCGATGCATCCGGGAGAGAATCCCTCACGACCCGGACCGGTGCGACGGGGTTCATTGGGGAGGAACCAGCCACGCCACCCTGGTTCGACCGGAGGTCTTAAAGCGGATGAAGGAGGCCGGCTGCACTTATCTGGATTATGGGCTGGAGACCTTTTCGGACAGGATCCTCAAAACCATCGGCAAGGGGGCGACCGCCCAGACCAACGAGAGCGGGCTCAAGATGACGGTGGAGGCCGGCATTCGGCCTATCCCGAACCAGATCATCGGTTTCCCCGATGAGTTTTTCGACAGCATCCGGGATTCGGTTCACGCCTGGGAACGGCTGGGCATCATGGCCAAGCCATTCTTCGCCACCCCGTATCCCGGTTCCGAATGGTTCGCCGTCTACCAGGATCGGATCCTGGAGCAGTACCGGGGGGATCTGGAGGCCTTCCTGTTGGATCTGGGAGACGCCACCAAGATCACGGCGGTGATCAGCGCGAATTTCAACGCGGTGGAGCTGCTGGGACTGCGGGAGCTGATGGTCCAGAAGGACTTCAAGCGGATCGACGAGTACGAGAAGGCCTGGCGGATCCTCCATGGGGAGCCCCTCTTTCCGGAGGCGCGACGCCTGGGGCAGCGGCTGCCTCCCGTCCGGAGGGCGGTCCCCGTCCCCGACCTGGCGACCTAGGGGACTCCGGCCTGACATGGAAAAATCCTTTCTGGTTTTGGCGAAGCGAAGGCCCGGGCTAGAGGCCTGCGTCCGGTTTCTCCGGGATCGTTCGACCCAGGTGGAGGTGATCGTTGGGGATCGAGGAGATCCGCCACCGGTTCCGGCCCTTTCAGGTTGGGAGGGAGACATCCTGATCTCTTATCTTTCCCCCTGGATCGTGCCGGCTTCGGCATTGGAAAGAGCGCGGATCGCCACCGTCAATTTCCACCCCGGTCCCCCGGAATATCCGGGGATCGGATGCACGAATTTCGCCCTTTACCATCGGGAGCAGGAGTATGGGGTGACGGCGCATCAGATGGTGGAACGTGTGGATCGGGGACCGATCATTGCGGTCCGGCGATTTCCGATCCTGGCGGAGGATTCGGTCTTCACCCTGACCCAACGGTCCTATGAGAACCTCCGCCTCCTGTTTGAGGAGGTCCTCTCCCGCTTCTTCGAGACGGGGAAATTTCCAACGTGTCAGGAGCGGTGGGCGCAGGAGCCGACCACGCGGCTTGACTTGGAACGGCTCTGTGAAATCAAGCCGGGGATGTCCCCCGAGGAGGTCGAGAGGCGGGTTCGCGCGACCACGTATCCTGGAATGCCAGGGGCCTATACCGAAGTACACGGCTACCGGTTTGAGGTCGTATTCCATTCCAAAGGAGGAAACCGACGTGAGCAAGTATCTCAAGGGGAACTATCCGCTTCCTAAGAGCCGGGCGACTCCGGAGGGCCCGGATCCGAAACAAGAGGCGGCGACGTCCACCGAGCAGTTTGAACGGCGGGCCCTGGAGCGGTTGGGGGGGAGCATCGCCTTCGTTGTGAAAAACAACACCTTCGTCTGGAAAGGAAAATGATCCGGGATTTCCGTTCCGTCTGGGTGGCTCCCACGGATCTTCTTCGGGAGGTCATCCGGGTCATGGACGCCGCGGCGATGGCGATCGCCTTGGTGGTGGACGGGCAGGGGCGCTTGTTGGGGACCGTCACCGACGGGGATGTGCGCCGAGGCATGCTCCGGGGATTGCGGCTGGAGGATCCGGTTGAACGGGTGATGCATCGGACTCCGATCACCGCCAGGCCGGACAGCCCCCGGGAGGATCTCCTCCTGTTGATGCGACAGCGTCAGATCGAGCATCTCCCCCTCGTGGATCAGCTCGACCGGGTCGTGGGGCTTGTCCTTCTGGACGACCTGATCGGTCGGCCCCGGGAGAAGGGGAATCGGGTGATCCTCCTGGCCGGGGGGCTGGGGAGCAGGTTGCGGCCCCTGACGGAGGTGACTCCGAAACCGCTCCTTGAGATCGGCGATCATCGGGTGCTGCCCCTTCTGATCGATCAGATCGCCGGCTACGGATTCCGCGAGTTTCTGGTGGCGGTGAATCATCAAGCGGAGCTGCTCGAACGCCAGCTGGGAAACGGGGAAGAGGCCGGGGTGCGCATCCGGTATCTACGGGAACCAATCCCGCTGGGAACGGTGGGGGCCGTTCGGATGGCTCAGCAAGAGCTGGATCGGCCCTTCCTTGTCGTCAATGGAGATCTCTTGACCAAGATCAACTTCGAGCATCTCCTGGAGTTCCACCTCTCTCAGCCGTTCGATCTCACTCTGGCGATCAAAGAGTATCCGGTTCAGATCCCCTACGGGGTGGTCGAGCTGACCGAGGGCCAAGTGGTCCATTTCAAGGAAAAGCCCTCCCAGAGCTACTTCGTCAACGCCGGGATCTATGCCCTGAACCCCTCGGTGATCCCGCTGATTCCGGATTCGGGCCGTTACGACATGACCGACCTGATCCAGGCGGCCCTCCTGAGGGGAATGAAAGTCGGCGGATTCCCCATTCACGAGTACTGGCTGGACATCGGGCAGCCGCAGGACTACCGCCAAGCGCGCAAGGACGTCTCGGACGGCCTGCTGAAGGAATGGGCCCGATGAATTGGCGGGGGGAAAAGGTTCTCGTGACCGGCGCGGGCGGTTTTATCGGATCTCATCTGACGGAGAAGCTGGTCGACCTCGGCGCCGATACCCGGGCCTTTGTCCGATACCGAAGCGATGGATCCTGGGGCTGGCTGGACCTGTCCCCGTCCAAGGAGGAGGTCGAGGTGATCGCGGGCGACGTGACGGATCGGGATTGCGTCGCCGATGCGATGAAAGGGGTTGAGGTGGTGTTCCATCTGGCCGCCTTGGTCGGCATCCCCTATTCCACCCAGGCGCCCCACTCGTATCTGCGCACCAATGTGGAGGGAACATTTCACCTCCTTCGAGCGGCGCGCGCCGCGGATGTTCGGCGTTTCGTTCACACCTCCACCAGCGAGGTGTATGGAACCGCCCAGTATGTCCCGATCGATGAGCGGCACCCCCTGCAGGCCCAGTCCCCCTACGCGGCGAGCAAGATCGCTGCCGATAAACTGGCGGAATCCTTCTACTTCTCCTATCGTTTGCCGGTGGTGACGGTGAGGCCCTTCAACACCTTTGGGCCCCGGCAGTCGGCCCGCGCCGTGGTTCCCACGGTCATCACCCAGTGTCTGACGCAGGACAGGATCCGGCTGGGAAACCGCCATCCCACCCGCGATTTCAACTACGTCGGAAACATCGTGGAAGGTTTCATCCGGGCCGCGGAGTCGGACCCGGCGGTGGGTCGCACGGTCAACCTGGGGTCTGGACGGGAGATCAGCATCGAGAACCTGACGGGGATCGTCGCCCGGCTCGCGGGGAGGGAGGTCACGATTGAACAGGAGCCCGAGCGGATCCGCCCGGACTCCAGCGAGGTGGAACGCCTGCTGGCGGACAACCGGACGGCCCGTGAATTGCTGGGATGGGAGCCGACCGTTTCGCTGGAGGAGGGTCTCCGGATCACTCTGGAATGGATCGAATCGCATCTGAATGAATATCGTCCAGGCGTCTACGTCCTCTAAACGGGGGATCCCTCTGTCCGCTCCGCAGATCGGACAGATCGAGTGGAGGTACCTCAAGGAATGCGTGGAGTCCGGCTGGGTCTCCTCGGTGGGGCCGTTTGTCGACCGTTTCGAGCGGCTCGTGGCCGAATACCTCCCAGTGGAGTCCGCGGTCGCGACCGTCAACGGAACGGCGGCGCTCCACATCGCCCTTCTGGTCGCCGGGATCGAGCCGGAGACCGAGGTGCTGGTCCCGGCGCTGACCTTTGTGGCCCCCGCCAACGCGGTCCGGTACGTCGGGGCGCATCCGGTCTTCATCGATGTCGATCCGGCCACCTGGCAGATCGACGCGGAGAAGGTGTCCGACTTCCTCCGGAAGGAGTGCGATCGGAAAGAGGGTGGAACCCTCATCCATCGAGCGACCGGGCGCAGGGTGAGCGGGATCCTGCCGGTGCACATCCTGGGCCATCCCTGCGACATGGATCCCCTGTCCGAGGCGGCCCGGAAGCACGACCTGCGGCTGATCGAGGATGCGGCGGAGGCGCTGGGGGCACGATACAAAGGACGCCGGGTCGGCTCCTGGGGGGATGCGGCCTGTCTGAGCTTCAACGGGAACAAGGTCATCACCTCCGGAGGGGGAGGGATGGTGGTCAGCAATCATGGGCCATGGATGGAAAGGGCCAGGTACCTGACGACCCAAGCCAAGGACGATCCGGTGGAGTACATCCATGGAGAGGTGGGATACAACTACCGAATGACCAACATCGAAGCGGCCTTGGGCTGCGCTCAGATGGAGCGCTTGGAAAGCCACCTGATTCGCAAGGCCCAGATCGCCCATCGGTATCAGGAACGACTGACCCCCCTTGCGGGAGTGGAATGGATGCCCTCCGCCCCATGGGCCGAACCCACCTACTGGCTCTCCACCCTTCGACTGAAGGGGTATGGGTCCGAGGCGTCGGAGCGTATCGTCGGCTTTCTGTGGGCTCAGGGGATCGAGGCCAGGCGCCTCTGGAGGCCGCTTCCCCTGCTTCCCATCTATCGAGACGCTCCGTCGTATAGAGTGGAGGTGGCCCAGAATCTTTACCGGGAGGTGGTTTGCCTGCCCTCCTCGGTGGGTCTGACCGGAGAGGAACAGGAGGAGGTCATCGACGCCGTAGAGGAGTTCGTCAGGACGTGGAAGCCGAGCCGCTAGCCCGGCGTGTGGCGCGGCGGGTCGCCCGGATGAAACTCCGGTGGGGCTGGCCCGGGGACCTGGTTGCACCGCTTGACTACGACCACAGGGACATCCGGATCGGAATCTCTTCCTCCATCGAACAAGATACTCGAATTCATTCCTGCAAGAAGGAACCGGAAACCGTCTCCTGGATCGAAAGGGAACTGACGGAGGAAGCCGTTTTCTACGACGTGGGGGCCAATGTGGGAACCTACACCCTGATCGCGGCGGCTTACTGGGGCCAGTCCGTCCGGGTCGTGGCCATTGAGCCCAGCGCCATCAACTTCTCTCGGCTCCTGATGAACCTGAAGATCAACCGGTGCGCCGAGCGGGTGATCCCCCTCCCGGTCGCTCTGGCTCGGAGAACCGGCTTGGAATCTTTCCACTACGCCAATCTGGAAGCGGGGGGGGCCCTCCACACGCTGGGCAGCCCCTCCGACCTGTCGGCGAGGGGCCTTCGGCCGGCCTTGAGCGTCCCCACACTCGCCTTCGATCTGGACACCCTGATTCAACAGTTTCACCTGCCGGAGCCGACCCACCTGAAGGTGGATGTCGACGGTCAAGAGTTGGATGTGCTGGAAGGGGCTCAACGGGTCCTGCCCGGGGTCCGAGGACTTCTGGTCGAATTGGAAGAGGGCAAGGGAGATTCGCAGGTTCGGCGTTTTCTTTCCGAAAGAGGATTCCGTGAAACGGCTACTAACCCGAACAGGTACGGACATCTCCAACCGGAGTACCGCCGAGTGGCCAATGTGATATTTCAACGAGCGAGCCAGGTCGTCCCATGCCCCTGACGGTGAAGGCGGTTGCCAACTCGAATTTCCATTCGATCACCGACCGGAACGTCTTCACGATCCGAGAGGGAGACCCGAGATTTCAGGATTACAGAAAGCGCTGGCAGGGGTATCCGGCCACCTTCACCGTGGGAGAGTTCCCGCTCCACCTGGACATTGAATCGACCGGCGTGTGCAACCTCCGGTGTCCCTTCTGCGCCACCACCACGAAACGGTGGGGGCCGGACGCGCCGGGATATATGGCCTGGGATCTGTTCCGACACATCATCGATGAAGGGGCTTCCGAGGGGCTGTTCTCCATCAAACTCAGCTTCCGAGGGGAGCCGACCCTGCACCCGAAGTTGCCGGAGATGGTGGGCTACGCCAAAGGGAAGGGAATCCTGGATGTCTATTTCAACACCAATGCCACCCTGTTGACGGAGGGGCTGATCCATCGCCTGATCGATGCGGGGCTGGATCGAATCTCGATCTCCATGGAGGGATTCACTCCATCGATCTATGAGCGTTACCGAGTGGGAGCCCGGTTTGAGAAGGTCGTCCAAAACATCCGGTGCCTGCATCGGCTGCGCGACGACAGGGGCCGCGGGATCCCCCAGATCCGCATCCAGTCGGTCCTGGTGCCGGAGCTTAAAGAGAGCTTCCCGCAGTTCGTTGAATTCTGGAAGCCCTGGGCCGACGAGGTCGCCTACCTGGACGCCAGGCAGGAAGGACCATCGGACAACCATCGGGGGAAGGTGGGAAACTGGGCCTGTCCTTTCCTCTGGCAGCGGATGACCATCCTGTGGGATGGGACCGCCCTTCCCTGCCTGATGCACGGGGTGTCGGACTTTGGGCTCCTGGCGTTGGGAAAGGTGCCCCAGAGGACTCTGAAGCAGATGTGGAAGAGCTCCCAAGAGGCTCGGTATCGGGAGCTTCACCAGCAAGGGCGCAGCCACGAGCTGGAGGCCTGCGACCGCTGCTCCTACCGGGCCCTGGAATTGGAGAAGCGGGGGGCGGGATGATCTGCGCTCTCCTGCTGGGCAGAGAGGGAAGCCGGGGCTTCCCAGGCAAGAATGTTCACCCGGTTCTGGGTCGTCCACTGATGGTCTATCCTCTCTGTGCGGCCCGGGAAGCAAAGGGGGTGGATCGGATCTATCTTTCCACCGATTCCCCCCGAATGAAGGCGATCGGGGCCGAACAGGGGGCTCGGATCATTCATCGCCCTCCTCACCTGGCGACCCCGGAGGCGCTGGGAGAAGAGGCCTTCGCGCACGGCCATCAGGTCATCCGGGATGAGCTCCGCGGCGAGGGCAAGGCGTTGGAGGCCCTGGTCCTCCTGTTCTGCAACGCCCCGACGGTGACCCCCGATCTGATCGAGCAGGGGATCGGGGTCCTCCGAAGCCGCCCGGAGATCGATTCTGCCGTGTCGGTCTCGGTCTACAACATGTGGAGCCCCCTGCGCGCCCGAAAGATCGGAACGGACGGGCTTCTGAAACCGTTCGTTCCCTTTGAGGCGTTTGGAGACCCATCCACCCTCAATTGCGATCGGGACTCTCAGGGTGACGTCCATTTCGCGGATATGGGGGTGTCGGTGGTCCGGCCCCATTGCCTGGAGCGTCTCGCCGATGGACTCCTCCCCCAGCGATGGATGGGGCGCCGCATCTTCCCCCTGAAGCAATGGGGCGGCTGCGATGTGGATTTCGTCTGGCAGATCCCGGCGGTGGAATACTGGCTGCGCCAACACGGGTTCTCCGAACACCAAACTCCCTACGACCATCCTCAAGGGGTGAAGGCGCCATGTTCCAAGGGTTGAGGGGAAAGCGGGTCCTGATTACAGGCAGCAGCGGAGGGATCGGCGCCAGTCTCGCTCGGCTCTTCGCCTCCCACGGGGCCTCCGTTGGGCTCCATTTCCACCGGAATAAAAGAACGGCCCTCGCTCTGCACGGTGAGATTGCCGGCGCGGGAGGGCAGGCGGTTTGCCTGCCGGCCGATTTTCTCGACCCATCGGATTGCCGGCGGCTGGTCCAGGCCTTTTTGCGGAGGTTCGGCCGGATCGATGTCCTGATCAACAACGCAGGGGGCCCCGTCGGCCCGACCCATTTCCTTCGGTTGAAGGAATCTTTTTGGGATCAGACCTTCGCCCTCAACGTCAAGGCCCCCTTTTTTCTCGCGCGGCAGGCCTTCCGAACCATGAAGGAAAACGGAGGAGGCAAGATTATCAACATCAGCTCGGTCTCCGCAAAGTACGGCGGTTCGCCGCAGTCGCTGCACTACGCAGCAGCGAAGGCGGCCCTGGAAGCCGTGACGGTGGGCCTGGCGAGGGCGGGGGCTTCTCATAACATCCTGGTGAACACGATCCGGGCCGGGGTCGTTGACACGCCGCTGCACCGGAAGATGGGGAGGGATTCTCTGAAGGACCGGATCCGGCTCATTCCCCTCAAGCGAATCGGGCAGCCGATCGACATCGCCCGCATGGCCCTTTTTCTGGCCTCGGAGGCGGGGGACTATATCACGGGGGAAGTTTTTAGCGTCAGCGGAGGGGACTGAAGGAATGTCCGAAAGCGAGGAGAGGGTTCCATGAAGGCGCTGGTATTGGGAGGGGGTGGATTCTTAGGGAGTCATGTCGCCGACGCGCTTCAGGATCAAGGGTTCCAGGTGACGATCTTCGACCTTCGCCCCTCCGCCCATCTTCGGCTGGGCCAAGAAATGGTGGTGGGGGACATCCTGGATGAGGAGAAGGTCCGACAGGCCGTCCAGGGGTGTGACGTCGTCTATAACTTCGCGGGACTGGCGGATATCGAAGAAGCGATTCAACGCCCGGTGGACACGGTCCGGCTCAATGTCCTTGGCAACGTCCTTCTCCTTCAGGCCTGCCATGAGGCGAAGGTCCAACGCTTCATGTATGCCAGCACCATTTACGTGTACAGTCAGGCGGGAGGCTTCTACCGCTGCAGCAAGCAGGCGGCCGAGCTGTACATCGAGGCCTTTCAAAAGGAATTCGGGTTGCCCTACACCATCCTCCGGTACGGAAGCCTCTACGGCCCTCGGGCGACCGAATCGAACGCCGTGCACCGTTACCTGACTCAGGCGCTCCTGGCGGGACGGATCGAGTGCCGCGGAGACGGCGAGGAGATCCGGGAATACATCCATGTCGAAGACGCCGCCCGAAGCAGCGTGGAGGCCTTGGGCCCCGAATTCGAGAATCAGTATGTCGTCCTGACGGGGCATCAGCCGATGAAGGTCCGGGCCCTGCTGGAGACGATCCAGGAGATTCTCCAGCGGGAGATCGAGATCGTCTTCCAACGCCCCAACGAAGCGGTCCATTACTGGAAAACCCCTTACCATTTCCGTCCCCAGATCGCCAAGAAACTGATCGGCCGGTATTACCTGGATATGGGGCAAGGGCTTCTGGACTGCCTCCAGAAGATCCACGAGACGGTTGGACAATGACCCGTTCGAGCTTCAAGGTTCTTTTCCTCTATCCGAACCTCTACATGATGAACATGATGCCCCCTTCGATCGCCATCCTCTCGGCCCTTCTCAAGCAGAAGGGGATCGAGGTTTCCCTGTTCGACACCACCTATTATCCCTGGGATCATGTCGGGTTCGCCCTGGGAGGGCAGGGGGTCGGGAGGTTTGACTTAAGCTCCGACAAGAGGAAGGAGTTCACCCTGCAGGTTCGGCCGTTCCACCTGGAGGAGCGAGGGATCCAACCGAAGGAAACCGAACTGGCGGAGGACTTCATCCACCGGGTCGATTCATTCCGCCCGGACCTGATCGCCATGTCCGTGGTGGAGGATACCTACCCTCAGGGGCTTTATCTGCTCAACCGGATCAAGGACCGGAAGATCCCGACGATCGTCGGGGGAGTATTCGCCACCTTCGCCCCTCACCTGGCGATCCAGGAGGAGGCGATCCGGATGGTCTGCGTGGGGGAAGGGGAAGGGACCCTGGTGGAGCTGTGCGAGAAGATGGCCTTGGGGACCGACCCCTGCGACATCAAGAACCTCTGGATCAAAGATCCGTCCGGCAAGGTCAAAGCGAATCCGCAACGGCCGGTGGTCGACTTGGACACCCTGCCGATCATGGACTTTGAGATCTTCGAGGAGAACCGGATCTACCGTCCGATGGCGGGAAAGGTGTACCGGATGATTCCGATGGAGACCCACCGGGGCTGTCCCTTCACCTGCACCTACTGCAACTCTCCTTCCCAGAATACGCTGCACAGGGAGAATCGGGCGGGACGCTTCTTCAGAAAAAAGAGCATCGCCAAGATTCGGGAGGAGCTGTTTACCCTGATCCCACGGTGGAAGGCCGAGTATGTCTATTTTCCGGCCGATACCTTCCTGGCCTGGTCGGAGCAGGAGTTCAGGGATTTCATTGAGATGTACCAGGAGTTCCGGCTTCCGTTTTGGATGCAGACGCGACCCGAGACGGTCACCGAGGAGAACGTCGAGATGCTCAAGGAGGTCGGCTGCCACCGGGTTTCTCTCGGGATTGAGCACGGCAACGAGAAGTTCCGGTGGGAGGTCATCGACCGGCAGATCTCCAACGACGCCCTGATCCGTCAGACCAATATCATCGGACGGAAGATCCCCGTGTCGGTGAACAACATCACCGGCTTCCCTCAGGAAACCCGTGAGCTGGCCTTCGACACCATCCGGTTGAACCGGGAACTGGCCGTGGACACGATGAACTGCTACACCTTCATGCCCTACCATGGGACCCCCCTGCGGCAGCTGGCCATCAAGCTTGGACTTCTCGACCCCAACGCCATCACCTGCTCTTTGACGGCGGCCTCCGTTCTGAACATGCCCCAGTATCCCCCTTCAGAGATTCAGGGGATTGTCCGCTGCTTTTCCTTGTACGCGCGCCTCCCGGAATCCCTGTGGCCCCGCATCCGGCGGGCCGAGAGGAACGATGAGGAGGGGAACGCGATCTATTCCGAACTGAGAGAGAGCTACATTGCGGAATACTTCAACGACGGCAAGGTCACCTTCAGCTGACCTCTGGGCGGTTCCTCCCCACCGGGTGGGGCGATGGATCCGGGCCTTCGGGAGCAAGGATCTGGCCTGGTGTTACATGGGCACCGATGACCTCCGTCGCCGCAGGATCGCCAAGCTCTTGCCCGATGCCCAGCCCTTCCCGCTGGGAGAGGAGTTGACCCGGTTCGCCCACGAGGTTCAACAGCCCTTCTCCGACTGGATGGCCGAGATCGGACTCCGGCAGAGGAACCGCCCAAACTGGTGGGCTTCTCGGATGGCGTCCAAGAGCCCTCTGCAGACCGACCTCTTTCTGCTGGTCTGCTACGGCGAACTCCTGCACCGCTGGGCGCAACAGCCGCGCCTTTCAGGGCATCGGTTGATCGTCGTGGAGGACCCCTGGCTTCTGGAGGCGCTGCGGAGACAGCTCGCCGGAACGGCATCGGTGCGCTTTCCCTTTGGGGACCGATTTCGGCTTTGGCGAGAGGCCCTGAGGGGATTCGGAAAGATTCCGGGCGTGGCGGCCTACACGCTCGCCTGGTGTCTGACCACCTTTCTACCCATCCGGCTTTTTCTCCGAGACCGGCTCCCGGAGCGGGAAGGGGCAGGGGGTCCGGTGACCCTGTTATACACGTGGATCGAACCGCGCTGTTTCTTGGCCGACGGAGCGTTCCGAGATCCCTACACAGGGCGTCTGGCCGGACTCCTGAGCCGCGGGGGGCAGGCGGTGGTTCGCTTCACTCCCCTGAGGTTGCCCTTCTCCTGCTGGCGGCAACTCCGGCGGGTCCACGCTCGGTTTCTGGCGTCACCCCGATTCCTCCGCTTTTCCGATCTTCTGCGGAGCTTGACGACTCCCTTTACCATTCGGGATCTCTCAACCGCGTCCCGTTTCCATGGGAGGGACTACACGTGGCTGCTCCGTCGGGAGATCCTGAGGGAATGGAGCCAGCCGGAATTCACGTTCTACCTGCTCTGGCACAGGGCCATGCGGAGAATGGCTCGCCGCTGGGGCCGCTTCACCGACCGATTCATCTATCCCTTCGAGAATCAACCGTGGGAGAAACTTCTCTGTCTGGCCTGGCAAGAATCGGCCCCGCAGGTTCGACGGATCGGCTATCAGCATTCTTGGGTCCCCTCCCTGCTGCTTCCCTATTCCTTGGGGAAGAAGGAAAGCGCCCTGGCGCCGCTGCCGGACTGGATCGTCACCAACAGCGAGTATAACCTGGAGCAGATTCGACGGGGCGGATACCCCGTCGACCGCCTGCTCAACGGGGGGGCGCTGCGCCACGATTACCTCCACGGCCCGACCTCCGACGGAGCCGGCCATTCCGCTTCTCTGGAGGATCGGCGCGACCCGGCACAGCGCCTGGTCCTGGTCCCCTTACCCCTCTCGCTGCCCCATTCCAGGAATCTGGTCGGTGATCTCTTGGACGGTTTCCGAGAGCCCCTGCGGGTAGGGACGCAAAACAGCCGCCCGGTCCGATTCCTCCTGAAGTGCCATCCGAACCTTCCCTGGAAGAAGATTTCCGCCGGAAGGATCTCCTTGCCTGCCTGGATAGGGTTATCCCAAGAGCCGATGGACCGGATCCTCCCCACCATCGATCTCCTCCTGTACGCGGGGCTCACCTCCACCTGGTGGGAGGCGGCCTTGAAAGGAATCCCCATCGTGAAATATCAGACCGACCTGCTGGATATCGATGCCGAACAGTCCGTTCAGGATTTCCAGGTGGTTCGCTGCTCTCGCCCGACCTTGCGAGAAACGGTTGCCGCTCTCCTGCAGGAACCTCCGGTCCGAAAGCAACCGGGGGCCGGAATGCTGCATCGGATGTTCGGCCCTGTCCAGGATGAGAGTTGGCTCACCGTGGGCCTGACAACCGCCCCGCTTCCGGTGAACGCGGGGTGAGCGGCCCACGCGTCTTAATCACGGGGGGAACCGGCCTATTGGGCAAGGCCCTGCTGGAGGCGGCTCCTCCTTCCTGCGAGGTGAGAGGAACGTTTCACCGGAATCCACCCCCTGCGGAATGGATGAGTCGTTTCTTCCCTCTGGATGTGAGGGAAGAGCCGGCAATCCTGCGCCTCATCGACGAGTTCCGTCCCCAGGCAGTGGTCCATACCGCCTCCGTCGGCAGCGTGGATCAGGCGGAACGGGAACCGGACTCGGTCGCCGCCGTGAACGTCGGGGGAACCCGCCATCTGGGCGCCGCCTGCGAGCGGATTGGGGCAACCTTGGTCCTGATCTCCTCCAACGCGGTCTTCGATGGAACCGATCCCCCCTATCACGAGTCCTCCCTCACCCGTCCCGCCAACCGATACGGGGCGCAGAAGATCGAGGCCGAAGGGTGGGTCCGCCAACACCTTTCCCGATTCCTGATCGTCCGGCCCATCCTGATGTACGGCTGGCCTTTCCCCGGTGGACGGGACAACGCCGTCACCCGCTGGTTGGCCGATCTGGAACAGGGCAGAACCATTCCAGTGGCGCGAGACCTGTTCAGCATGCCGTTGTGGGTCGGCAACGCAGCGGAGGCGATCTGGGCGGCCGTCTCCCAGGGAAGAGAGGGGATCCTTCACCTCGCCGGGGCCGATCGGCTGACCCTTTTCGAATTTGCACAGAAGACGGCCCGGGCCTTCGGGCTGGAGGAAAGCATGGTCCTGCCGGTGGACCATGCGGACCTGAGGCTGCCCGCTCATCGTCCCAAAGACACCTCCTTTGTGACGACCCGGATGGAACAGGAGCTGGGAATCCGACCGGTGGCAGTCCAGGAGGGGCTGTCGATCATGCAAAAGAGCCGTCTCTTGGCCGGGTGACCGGCTCCCCGATGGATATCCTGTTGATCGGCCCCCGACCCCGGATCTTCAGCCGGGATTACTTCCTCCCCTGGGTTGACTACACGGCCCGTGCCCTGCGGCGGCTTAAGAATCGGGTGGCGGTTTTCCCCTATCGGGAATTGTGGGCCAATTCCCCCTCTTTAAGGCATCGGCTCGAAAGATCCCCTCGACTGCTCAGCGGCCTGGCCCGCTGGCGGCAGACCCTGCGGAGGGAAAGGGACCAGCGCCTCCTCCGGATGGCCCGGCAGCTCCGGCCTGACCTGACGCTCATCCTGAAGGGGGAGGAGATGTCGATGGATCTGCTGACCGGCTTAAAACGGTTCACCGCCGGTCCTCTCGTGAGTTGGTGGGTGGACGATCCTTTCCAGTATCCCCTCTGGCTCGAAAACCTGGCTCTGTTGGATCATCTGTTTATCTTTGACCGGTCCTACATCGAACCGTTGATCTCGCACGGAGCGGGGCGGGTTCATTTCCTCCCCTGCGCCTGCGATGAGACGGTCTATCGTCCGCTGCGCCTGACGCCGGCGCAGCGGAAGCGGTTCGGCTGCGATATTTCCTTCATCGCATGGTACGATCCCCGGCGAGCGGAGCTGGTGAAGGCCCTCTCCCAGGAGATGCAGGTCGGTGTCTGGGGAGGAGGGTGGGATAGCCCTCAGGCCCAATCGAATCTGCCCAACGGCCGATGGATCCGAGGATCCCTGGTGCCGGACCGGGTCGCCTCCAGAATCTACAACGCCTCCCGCATCGGGCTCAATGTCCACCATGCCCAGACCCGATGGGCCGGCTTGAACAGCAGGACGTTTGAGCTTCTGGCCTGCGGGCTTTTCGAGCTGACCGACCGGGTGCAGGGGATGGAGGAGCTGCTGACACCGGATGAGGAGATCGTCTGCTATTCCTCCGAGGAGGAAGCCCGTCGGCTGGCGAAGATCTACCTGGCGGATCCATCGGCTCGCGCTCGGATCGCCCTGCGGGGCAGGGAGCGGGTGCTCGCTGATCATACCTACCTGCAACGGATGCGACGGCTCTGCGGATGGGCTCGGGGATAGACGAAAAGCCGATGGCTGTTCTGATGGTGACCGGCGCCTACGCGCCGGAAGGCAGCGGCGCCAGCTTCCAGTGCCGTGAGCTGATCCGGGCCTTGAAGGGTCGGGCACGGTTCGCCGTGCTGACCACCTCCGCCAACACCCAGCGGGTCCTGGAAGAGGAAGTGGAGGGGATCCCCGTGATCCGCATCCCGCTTCAGCCCGGCCGTCGGTTCTCGAAAGTCAAGGCCGCTTTTCACTTTTTCCGGGAGTTCCTGCGCCTGCGCCACCGGTTCGAGATCCTGCACCTTCACGGCTTCTCTCAGAAATCGGTCCTTCTGGTCTTCTTGGCGAAGCTGCTGGGCAAGAGGGTCGTCTTAAAGATTACCTCGGCCGGTCAGGACGATCCGTTGAGCGTCCGAGAGCGCAATCCATTTTTCTATCGATTCTACACGCAGGCGGACCTCTTTCTGGGGGTCAGCCCCGGCGTTCAAGAACGGTACGAAGCGGCCGGGTTGCCCTCCGAGCGGTTCCTGCTGATCCCCAACGGCGTGGACGGAGCTCGATTCCGCCCGGCGGAGCCGGAAGAACGTCTGGCGCTTCGAAGGCAGCTGGGGCTTCCTTCCGACCTGCTTTTGCTCCTGTTCGTCGGCTTCTTCTCCAGGGAGAAGCAGCCGGACCTGCTCTTCCAGGCCTGGGAGCGCCTTCAGGGAAACGGCCTGCCTCCCACCGGGGTGCTCTTTGTCGGCGCGACTCGCCCCACTTACCTCGAGGTGGATCCCCACCTGGCCCAAGAGATTCGAACCCAGGCCCGCCGCATGGGCCTGGAGAAGCATCTCTTCTTCGTCGAAACCACGCAGGAGATCGAGAGATATTACCAAGCCGCGGACATCTTTGTCCTGCCTTCCCGTCGGGAGGGACTCCCCAACGCCCTGTTGGAAGCGATGGCCTCCGGGTTGGCCTGCATTGCCTCAAGACTTCCCGGCGCCACGGATGTTATAATCGACCATGCCGTCAACGGCCTTCTGGTGTCGCCCGGAGAGCGGTCCCCTCTGGAAGCGGAATTGCGAGGGTTGATCCGGGACACCTCCCGGATTCGAGCCCTCGGGAAGGCCGCTCGGGAAACGATTCTGAAGCGCTATCCGATTTCCCGGACCGCTCACCAAACCTGGGAAGCGTACCGACAGGTGATCCGATGGAACTCTGGAAAAAACTGAGGACCCTGAACCATCTTCTCTGGCGCCACCCGCGACAGGTCGGGAATCTGTTCTTGACCACCCGGGATTACCTCACGGAGCCGGTCCAGCCCTCCGGGAGCCCTTTGTTCCTGGAGATCGAACCGACGATCGAGTGCAACCTGAAATGCGTCTTCTGCATCAACCCGTTCCTTTCTCGGGCCCGCGTCCATCTGACCGTGGATCAGTTCCGCAAGATCCTCGACCAGGTCCCCTCCCTCGCCAAGATCAGTCTCGTGGGGATCGGGGAGTCGTTCATGAACCGGGAGCTGTGGAAGATGATCCGGGAGGCCAGCTCCCGCGGGATCGAGATCGGCACCACCACCAACGGCACGATCCTGACCGACCGGATCCTCGATGAAATCTTTGCCTCAGGGTTGAACTGGCTCAACTTTTCATTGGATGGGGCCACGAAACCGACCTATGAGAAGTTGAGGCCCGGAGCGGTCTTTGAGAAAGTCTTGGCCAACATCCGAACCGTCGCCTCGGCGGGGAAGGGCCGACCTTCGCCGGCGTTGGCCGTCTGGTTCGTCGCCAATCGTCACAACATCGGGGAGCTGCCCCAGATGATCGGGCTGGTCAAGGAGCTGGGGATCTCCCGACTCAACACGCAGGGCCTGCACTACTGGGGTCATCCGGACTGGCATTCCAAAGCGGTGGAAGCGAGCGCCTTCGAGGATCTGCGGGGGACCCTTCAGGAGGTCCGGCAGCTGGCCCGGCAGCAGGGCGTTCAGTTCCAGTGGCACAACTTTCCCGACCGGCAGGCCCCCCGCGGGTGCAAATGGCCGTGGAAGGGGTCCTACATCACGGCGGACGGCTTCGTCACCCCCTGCTGTGAGAATGGATCCGATCCGGACCGGATCCATTTCGGCAACCTGTTCGAGCAGCCCTACGCGCAGATCTGGAATTCCGAATCGTACCGCCGCTTCCGGCAGGAGATGAAATCGCCGACGGGACGCCCCTCCATTTGCGTGGACTGCCCGAGTTACCACTCCCCCCTTTCCTTGTGAGCCGCCTGGAGTCGTTCGGGCTCTTATCGGTCGCGTTGGGCCTGCGGATCGGGGCAGGGATCTGGACGGGCCAGTTCGCCCATCCCTTCCTCTGGGAGTATGAGCAGATCGCCAACCATCTGCTGTCCGGACAGGGATACGCCTGCCCTTACCTGGGAACCGTCACCCGGGCCCTGTGCATGCCCGGCTACCCCCTCTTTTGCGCCGGGGTCTACGCCCTGACCGACCACAGCCGGACATTCTTGCTGCTCCTCCAGTGCCTGATCGGGAGCATCGGCTGTCTTCAGATCCGATCGATCGGATCGGTCTCCTTCGAGGATCCGGCCGTCGCCAGGATCGGGGCGTGGGGGATGGCCCTCCATCCCGGCCTGATCCTGTACGCCTCCAAGCTGCACACCCTGACCTTAGATCTGGCCGTCTATCTGGCCGCCCTCTGGGCCTGGCTGCGCTTCTTCCAAAAGCCCTCCACCCGATCCGCGCTGCGGGCCGGACTCCTCAGCGGACTGGGAATCCTTTTCCGGGCAACCCTGCTTCCTTTCATCCTGCTGGCAACCGGCGCGTTCCTCGTGAACTTCTCCGGCGCGCGTCGAGGCGCCTTCGCAAAAGCGGGCCTCATTCTTCTCATCGCTGGAATCCTCGTTGCCCCCTGGCTGATCCGCAACGGGCTGCTGTTTCGCCGGTTCCCGGTCTGGGTCTCTTCAGGGGGATACGTTCTGTGGATCGGAAACCACCGGAACGCCTCCGGCGGGGCCCACCTCCCGGACGGTCGAACCGCCTGGGAGGCGGCCCCTCCGTCGATGCGGCATCAGGTGGAGACGATGGACGAGATGGGACAGGACCGGTTCTTCCGGGAGAGGGTGCGGGAATTTTTCCAAGCCCATCCCGGAGAGGCCCTCCGGCTGTACGCAAAGAAGTTCCGCGCCTTCTGGTGGTTCTCCCCTCAAACAGGCCTGCTCTATCCTCCGGAATATCGCCGGTGGTATGAGAGATACTACGGGGTGATCGCCGGCCTGGGCCTGCTGGGGCTTTGGACCTTGCGACGCAAACTCTTCACCCCTCCCCTGGGCCTGCTGGTGGGGTTCTCCCTCTCCATCGCCCTGATTCAAAGCATCTATTACGTCGACGGGCGGCACCGGTGGACGGTGGAGCCGATCTTGTTGCTGTTTGCCGCTCAAGGAATGCTGAACATCCGGTCATGGACCCTCCCTTCCCGCTGACCGGGGAATCGATCCTGTGCATCTCCTCCATCGACTGGGACTTCGTCTGGCAAGGACATCAGGAGATCATGGCCGCGCTGGCCCGAGAGGGAAACCGGGTTCTCTTCGTGGAGAACACCGGCGTCCGGTCTCCCCATCTGCGGGATCTGCCTCGCCTGAGCCGCCGGATCCGGAATTGGTGGCGCGGCACCCAGGGGTTCCGGCAGGAACGGGAGAACCTGGTGGTCTACTCGCCGATCCTGCTGCCGTTCCCCTACTCCCGACTGGCCCGTTGGATCAACCGGTTCCTTCTTCACCGCGCCCTCCGGCGCTGGATGCGCGCCTCCCGGTTCCGCCGCCCCATCCTGTGGACTTTTCTCCCCACCCCCCTGGTCCTGGATCTGATCCGGGATTTTGATCCGGAGATGGTGGTCTATTACTGCGTCGACAACCTGGCCGAGAGCTCCAGGGCAGCCCGACGGATCATCCGCTCGGAAGAGACCCTGTTAAAGGAGGCGGATCTGGTCTTTGTCACCGCCAAGAAGCTGCTGGAACGGGCCCGCCGCCACAACGCTCACGTGACGCTCTTTCCCTTCGGCGTCCAGTTCGGGCAGTTCGATCAGGCTCGACGAGACGGAACTCAACTCCCCGAGGATCTCCGGGAGATCCGCAAGCCGGTGGTGGGGTACATCGGGGGAATACGGAAGGAGATCGATCTGAACCTTCTCAAGGCCGTCGCCTCCCGGCTTCCGGAAGCGACCTTCGTCATGGTAGGGCCCTTGCAGACCGACGTTTCGGAACTGGGGCGCTGCCCCAACATTCGGTTTGTCGGAGCCCGGGAGCACGGAGAGCTCCCTTCCTACATGAACGCCTTCGATGTGGGGATCATCCCCTATGAGGTCAACCCCTATACCGACCACATCTATCCCGCCAAACTCAACGAGTACCTCGCCATGGGCCTTCCGGTGGTGGCCACTGATCTGACTGAGGTTCGACATTTCAACGCGGAGCACGGCAACCTGATCAAAGTGGCTCAAGATGCCACGGGCTTCGCCCGCGCGATTGAAGAGGCCCTGCAAGACAACTCCAAAGAGGAATCTTTCCGTCGGGTGGAGGTGGCAAGAGGCAACCGCTGGGAGGAACGAATCCGGCAGATGGCGGAACGGGTGGCGCAGGAACTGATCCGGCGCCGGGTCGGCGCAGTCCCCTGGGAAGAGGCGCTACGGCGATTGTATCGAACCACCCGGAAACGCCTCGTGACCACGCTGGGGTGGGTCTCGGTGGCCACCCTGCTCTTGTTTCACACCCCTGTGCTGTGGTGGGCGGCGCAGCCCTTAAAGATCTCCCAACCCCCTCGGAAGGCCGACGCAATCATCCTCTTCGCCGGCGGGGTGGGAGAATCGGGCAAGGCCGGGGAAGGGTACCAGGAGCGTGTCAAGCAAGCGGTGGATTTCTATCACCAAGGGTGGGCGCCCCGCGTCCTCGTCGTCTCAGGATACACCCGCATCTTTGAGGAGGCCGACATCATGCGATCCCTGATGATCGACCTGGGCGTCCCGCGGGAGCACATCCTGCAGGAAAAGAGGGTGGCCCATACGTACGACTACGTTCTGCGGGTCAAGGAGAGGGCCGCCAGCCAAGGATGGAAAACCTGTCTCCTGGTCACCTCTCCCTACCACGCCCGGAGGGCCGACCTGACCTTCTCCCGAAACGTTCCCGAGCTGACCATTGTCCACACCCCTGTGAGGGAGAGCATCTATTACGCCCGCGGCCGATGGGTCAATCCGCGACAGATCCGAGGAATCTTCCATGAAGTGGCCGCTCTCGCGTATTACTGGGTCAAGGGATGGATCTAAATCCGCCGACCTCCGTGGACGCCCGGATCAAGGCGGAGATTCAGCGGCGGTACGACCGTTTCTCGGAGCGGGAGTTCCGGGGCCAGGGAACGTATGAAGAGGTAAGCCCCGCGAAGGCCTACTTCCGATCCCGGAAGCTTCAAGCGGCTCTGGAACTGGGGGCATTCCCACCGGGAAGCCATCTTCTGGAGATCGGCTGCTCGGTGGGTCAATTCTCCCTTCCCCTCGCTCGCCGGGGATACCGGATGACGGGGATCGATCTGTCCCCCCATTCCGTGGAGGTGGCCAAGCGACGGGCGCGGCAGGAAGGGTTGGATCGGGCCTCTTTCTTCATCGATGATGCCGAATCCCTGGATCTGTTTCCATCCAACGCATTTGATGGGGCGGTCTCCTTCTCCACTTTCCGTTATCTTCCAAGAGTGGATCGGGCGTTGCGGAGCGCCCGTCGGGTCTTAAAGCCGGGAGGCCGGTTGGTGGCCGATTTCCCCAACCGGTGGTGCCCCTGGTTTTATCTCAAACAGGTGCTCGGCAGTGAACCGCATCCCCACGACCACTGGTTCACCGAACCGCAACTTCTGTCCCTCCTCGCCCAGTCCGGCTTCCAAAACAGCCGGGCGCGCAGTTTCCTCTTCACCCCCACCGTGGCGCCGGCCTCGTGGCTCTGGCTGTTCAAGGGAATCGACCGGATCGCAGAGCCGATCCCGGGGATCCGGAGGATGGCCGGCATCTGGATCGTCTCCGCGGAGAAACCATGACGGAGGTGCCGGTTCTGTTGACCTGCGATATCCACACCCACACCGCTGGGGCGGAGCAGGTCGATCGGGACCTCCAGTCGGCCCGTCAAATCCTCCGCGAGACGCGGCTGCCCTGCACCTTCTTCTTCCCGGCCGAATCGGCGGAGATGCTCCGGGGGCAGGTGGATGGGCTGCGGAGGGAAGGCCACGAGATCGGATGTCACGGGTTGACCCATGATCCCTCCGAGATCTACAGCCGGCTTCCGGTTTCACGGCAGGAACGGTTCCTTCAACAGGCCACCGAGCGGTTGAGTCGTCTGTTGGAAGAGCCGCCGATCAGTTTTCGAGCCCCCGCCTTCAAGGTTTCGGGGCAAACGATGAGGATCCTGGAGGGGCTGGGTTATCGGGCCGATCTTTCGGTCAATTCCCAGCGACTCGGGGCTCTCGGATCCGACATCACGAATCTGGCTCCCCTGTGGGCCCCCCGCCTTCCTTATCATCCCTCGTGGTCCAACCCGTACCGAAAGGGAAACGGCCGGCTCTGGGAGATTCCCGTGTCGGCCTGGATCCTTCCGTTCGTCTCCAACTCGGAACGGTTGCTGGGCTTAGGGTTCATGCGGTGGTTCTTCCGGGTCCTCCATGGGGAGAGCCGGCTCACGGGCAAGCCGATCGTCTTCGTCTTCCACGCGGAGGATCTCAACGCACAGCGGGGCAGACAGCGCAAGGCCCAATGGTCCTGGAAGTACCTGAGGCCTTCACAAACCTACGGGTTCGAATTTCGATACCTCCTCTTCGAGCACGACTGGCGGCGCGTGCAGGAAGATCAGGTGGCCCTTTTCCGAACGATGGCCGCATTCCCCGACATCCGATTCTTGACCGTCCGAGATTACTTGGAGTCTTTAAAATGCTATAATAGGGGCCATCCAGCGCAATCTCAAACCGATGCTTACTCAAAAACGATTCCTGCGCATCTTCGGGCTGCTCCTGTTGCTGGGAGGACTCTCCTGGGTCTGGGGATGGGTGGGGGAAGTCTCGGGCCGAACGACTCCGCTTCCCCTGGCCCTACCCGATAACCCTCCTTCACCGGTTTCAGGTCAGGTCCTCGCCCGGTTTTCACTCGAAACCTCCCTGGCCCAGATGAAGGAGATCGCCCGGGAGTGCAACGTCACGGTCAACAAGGAGCTGGCCCCGTGGGGCCTGTATCTGTTGACCTTCCCCGCCTCCCGGCAGGTGGGGACGGTGGTCCAGCAGCTTCAAGCGCACCCTTCCATCCTCTATGCGGAGCCGAACTACCAGCTCCCTGCCTTCGACCAGTCTGTCTCCTCCCGTGGAGCGGCGGCGGTAAGCGGACAAGCGGCGGCTTCCGGGACGACCGTCGCCGTTCTGGACATCGGCTTTGATCTGAAACATCCCTATTTCTGGAAGCGGCTCCATGTCAATCAGGGGGAGATTCCGGGAGACGGCTTCGACAACGACGGCAACGGTTACGTCGACGACTTTCAGGGCTACGATTTCTATGAGCGGGACCCGGACCCTCTAGGAGAGGGGGAATTCAAGGCGCGGGGGATGGAGGCCGTGGGGAGAGTCATCTCCGGAAGCCGGGAGGCGGAGATCTCCCTCCTGCCGCTGCGGGTGGGAAACGGCCCCTGGCTCTCCACCGCCACCCTGTGCGAAGCGATCGTCTACGCCGTCGGCCAGGGGGCGAACATCGTCAACCTGAACCTCGGGGGGTGGTGGAAATCCCAGAGCTTGATCGACACGGTGGGCTACGCCGCGCAACAGCAGGTCATCCTGATCGCCTCGGCGGGCCAGGAAAGCTCCCAATGGCTCAAGGCCATGTCCAACTTCCCCCAGGTGGTTTGGGTCGCCGCGGTGGAGGAAAAGAATTGGAGGGCCGGTTTCTTCTCCTCCGCCTCAAAGCGCCTGAAGCACCTGCGTCTTCCCGATCGCTCCAGCGTGGCCCCTCCCCGGCGCCACCGGAACCGCCTGAGGGACCATCACACCGTCACCTGCGCTCCAGGGAAGATCGGTCTGGCCGCCCAGTTTCAAAGGGAACGCGCCCAGTATCTCTGGTTGCCCGACAGCCCCGATCTGAGCATGGGGGATATCGATTTCACCATTGCCGCCTGGGTTTATCTGGACAGCAAAGATGAGATGATTTTCTTAAGCAAGGGGGATTCCAGCCGGAATTCCACCAATGAGTATCTCCTTCGATATCTCCCCGGGGAGGACCACTTTCAATTCGCTGTGGGAAACGGCTTCGATGGCCGAACCATACCGATGGAAGGAATCGGCCCGGTGGCCACCGGGTCCTGGTACTTCATCGTGGCCTGGCACGATACCCGGGGACCGAATCGAAACACGATCCACATCCAGGTCAACGACCAGCCGATCGATCCGAAGGGGCTGGAGCTTCCCCCAGGCGTCTCCAGCTATGACAGCACCTACGACCTGAGGATCGGCTATTACTCCAACTTCGATTCCAATCAAGGATTCATGAACGGCCGGATCGATGAGGTCGCCGTCTGGAAACGGGTCTTAAGCCCACAAGAACGGACAGACCTGTTTAACAGAGGCCAGGGGAACCCCTACCTCCCCGCTCGAAGGGCCTTCTCCGTGGACACCCAAGGCGCCTTGGCGGACGGCCTGGTCGTCATCTATCCCTTCGAAGAGGAAAAATCTCTCTGGGATTTCGGATGAGCCCCTGAGCCGGTTCCCGCCCGTGATACGAATTGTTCGGATCCTGACCCGTTTGAACATCGGAGGGCCGGCGATCCATGCATCCATTCTCTCCTCGTCCCTTGACCCTCAACGGTTCACCACCTGCCTGGTCTTTGGCCAGCCGGAGGAAAGGGAAGGGGATTACAGTCCCCTCCTGCCGGATTCCATCCCTCGGATCGTCCGGATGAAAACGTTGCGCCGATCGCTCCGGCCCGTGTCCGATCTCCTTTCCTTGGCTCGACTTCTTCGACTCCTGTGGAAGGAACGGCCCCAGATCCTTCATACCCACATGGCCAAGGCCGGTTCTCTGGGCCGCCTGGCCGGCCTGGCGTACAACCGTTTCGGCCCCGGCCGCAGAAGAGGGGCCGGGGCAACGCTGATCCATACCTTCCACGGCCACGTCCTGGAGGGTTACTTCTCCAGCTGCACTTCACAGACCTTCCTTTCCATCGAACGATGGCTGGCCCGTCACACGGACTGTCTGATCGCCGTCAGTCCCGCAATTCGGGATGACCTGCTCCGGAAGGGGATCGGACGCCCCCACCAGTGGCGCGTGATCCCTCTGGGGCTCGGCCTGGACCGCTACGCCCGACTTCCGCTGAATGGAACACCTCGAACTGTCGGCTTACGGTGCGGGCTCGTGGGGCGCCTGGCGCCGATCAAGAATCCCCTTCTTTTCCTGGAGGCCGCCTCCCTGCTTCGTCAGAGAGATCCAACCATCTCCTTTCAGGCAACGGTGGTGGGGGATGGGCCTCTTCGGCAAGAGATGGAAAGGGAGACGATGCGGCGGGGCCTGGCCTCCTCCATTCGGTTCACCGGCTGGCAGCATGACCTTCTCCCCATCTATGGGAAACTGGATCTGGTCTGTCTCACCTCGTGGAACGAAGGGACCCCTCTCTCGCTGATCGAGGCGATGGCCGCAGGCAGGTCGGTGGTTGCTACGCAGGTCGGAGGAGTCCCGGATCTGCTGGAAGAACCCTCGGAGCGAAACCGGGAAATCTCTCCAGGGACATTCCGGCTGACCTCTCGCGGGGTCATGGTCCGCCCGGGAGACGCGGAAGGCCTGGCCTCGGCCCTTCAGACGTTGGGCCGGCAGCCGGAGCTTCGAAAATCGCTTGGGGAATCGGCCAGAGCGTATGCCCTTCAGAGGTTCCCATCTCAACGGCTCCTGAAGGATATCTCTCTACTCTATGAACAATTGCAGCAGGAGAAAGGGAAGGTTTGAGTTATAATCATCGCGAGAAAACAGTGACGATGACACCCCGCAAGATCTTGGTTACGGGAGGAGCCGGTTTTATCGGTTCTCATCTGGCGGAAGCTCTCCTTCGTCAAGGAGACGACGTGACGGCGCTGGACAATTTTTCCACGGGCCGCCTGGAGAACGTCGCCCACCTGCAAGAAAACCCCTCCTTCCATCTGGTGACCGGATCCATCCTCAACGAAACCTTGGTGGACAAGCTCGTGGAACGGGTGGACGGGGTGTTCCACCTGGCGGCGGCCGTGGGGGTGGAGCTGATCGTCAAGCACCCCCTGGAGTCCCTCACGACCAACATTCGGGGCTCGGAGACGGTCCTGGAGATGGCGTACCGCTATCGGAAGAAGGTGTTGATCACCTCCACCTCCGAGATCTACGGAAAGAACGCCAACGGCCCTCTGAGAGAGGATGAGGACCGAATTCTCGGATCCCCCTTAAAGAGCCGGTGGGCCTACTCGACTTCCAAGGCGGTGGACGAAATCTTGGCCTATACCTACTGGAAAGAGAAAGGGATCCCGACGGTCATCGTCCGGCTGTTCAATACCGTCGGGCCCCGTCAGACAGGGGCCTACGGGATGGTTATCCCCCGATTCGTTCAACAAGCCCTGCGGGGGGAACCGTTGACCGTCTACGGAGACGGAAGACAGAGCCGTTGTTTTCTTCATGTCCAGGACGCCGTCGAGGCCATCGTTCGACTGATGGAACTGCCCAGCACAGCCGGCGAGGCGTTTAACCTCGGAAGCCAGGAGGAGGTCACCATCGAACGTCTCGCCCAACTGGTCATCCAACGGACGGAAAGCCGCTCATCCATCGTCACCATTCCCTACGATCAGGCCTATGAGGAAGGTTTTGAAGATATGGCCCGGCGGGTTCCGGATATCTCCAAGGCGAAGCGCTTCGTCGGCTTCACTCCGACCATGAATCTGAGCGACATCTTGGAAAGCGTCATCGCCTACTACAAGAAGGAGATGGACCCCATCCGCTTGGGTTCTCCGAAGCCGCTCCATGAACGGGAGTAAAGGCGCGGGTTTATTCAGCGCACTCCTGTGTCTCCTTCTTGCATCTGCCGGAACTGCGGGCGCAGACCAGGAGTTGAGCTGGATGGATTTCCCCCCTGGACAGGTCCTGGTCCAGTTCCAGCCCAATGCCCCCCTGTATGAATTGAAACAGATTGCCGAGGCGGTCGGCGGGCACCTCGAGCGGGAGCTGTTCCCTCCCGGCCTCTACCTTCTTTCCTTTCCGGAAGCGCTCCCGGTGCTGAAGGTTCTTGACCGGTTGGGCGCCTTCTCCTCTGTTCTGTACGCGGAGCCGAACTACAGGCTGGAGGCCCTGTCTTATACGGTGGACACGACCGGGACAGGCGCAGTGGCTGGGCACCGGGCGGGTCTGAACAAGAAGGTGGCTCTCCTGGACACCGGATTCGACCAGACTCACCCGGAGACGGAGCACGGCTGGATCCGGAACATGGCCGAAGTCCCTGGGGACCGCTTGGATAACGACGGGAACCGTTACATCGACGACCACCGGGGTTTTGACTTTTACGACGGAAACCCGGACGTCCGCGGAGAGGGATGGTTCAAATCCCACGGAACGGAGGTCGCCCTGGCCTGTCTTCGCGCCTCAGAGAACCCGGAGCCGTCTCTCCTTCCGCTGCGGGTCGGCCCAGGCCCCTGGCTATCCACCTCCTTGGTCTGCGAGGCGCTGGACTACGCGATGGAACAGGAAGCCGGTGTCGTTGTCCTCTCGTTCGGAGGATGGTGGGCTTCCCGTTCTCTATCGGACATCATCCGGGAGATTACCGATCGGCAGATCACCGTCGTCGCCTCCTCCGGGCACAATCGATGGGATCTGCCCGAGCGGCGGGCCCTGCTCCCTCCAGTCATCTGGGTGGCCCCTTCTCCCATACGGGGTTGGAAGGGCTGGCTATTCAGCGAAGGACCCTGGCGCCTGTCCGCCTTGAAGATCCCAGACCTTTCCAACATGGCACGGACGGGACCCTGGGGATGGTCTCTGTCCAATCCTCACGGAGCGCCGACCGCCGCCGGGAAGGTCGGTTCGGCCGCCCGCTTTGTGGCCGACAAGGGGCATCTTCTGAAATCCAAGGATCGCCCGGACCTGAGCATGGGGGACGTCGATTTCACCGTGGCCGCTTGGGTCTACCTGGAGAAGGAGAGGGAATCGACCCTGTTAGCCAAGGCCGATCCCCGTTTTCCCAACGCCATCGAATATCTGTTGCGTTACAATTCCAATCGGAAGACATTTGAGTTCCGCGTAGGAGACGGCTCCGATTCCTGGAGCGTTTATTCCACCCGCTTTGGGGCGGTCAGCGGCCGGAACTGGTACTGGGTCGCCGCCTGGCACCAGACCAACGCAGCGGGGCTCAACACCCTCTCCATACAGGTCAATGACGGCCCCATCGATACGGCCCCTCTGCCGGGAGGAAAATCTCCCGCGGATGGGACTTCAGAGTTCACCCTTGGATCTTTCTCCGAAACGACGGAGATCGACGGCACTCGGCTGACCGGGCGGCTGGACGAGGTGGGCATCTGGAAGAAGGCGCTGACTCCTGAAGAGAGGACCGATTTGTATCGACAGGGGTTGGGGAACCGGTTCCATGAGGTGAAACGGTCTTTTAGCGTCGACCCCCGAGGGACGTTGGCCAAAGATCTGGTCGCCTACTTCTCCTTTGAAGAAAGGGAAGGCCTCTGGCGCTTCGGAAGGGTAACGGTAGCTCCTTTCCGGATCGTGGGGATGCTGGGCCTCGGGCTGTTTTTCTACTCCTCCATCCGGGGGATGACACTCTTGCTTCAGAACGACCGGGGATGAGCCCACCCCTTTTCAACGCGGCGATATTCGGTGTCGGCTCTTACCTGTGCGTCCTTCTTCTGACCCCTTTGGTTCGCTCCTTCGCCATCTCGGTCGGTTGCGTGTCGCGTCCTTCTCAAGACCGGTGGGGAAGGCGGGTGGTCGCTCGGTTGGGAGGCCTTCCCATCGTCTTGAGCTTCCTGGCGAGCGCCGGCTGGGTGGTCCGCCATGACCCCCGGATGGCAGGCCTGATTCTGGCCGGGATTCTCATGGCCCTCGTCGGGCTGATCGACGATCTGAGGGGGACCCATCCCTACTCCAAGCTGATCGCCCAGATCCTGTCGGGGTGCCTCGTGGTCCTCTCCGGTATCCGGGTGGACATGGCGGCTATTCCCTGGATCACCATCCCGCTGACGATTGGGTGGCTCGTCCTCGTGATCAACGCCTACAATCTGATGGACAATATGGACGGCCTTTCCGGCGGAATCGGAGCGATTGCCGCCGCCTTCTGCGCCTGGCACGCCCTTCAGACCGGCCAGTGGCCCGTCGCCCTGATCTCCGCCAGCTTGTGCGGGGCCACATTGGGATTCCTCCACTACAACCTCCCGCCGGCCAAGATCTTCCTGGGAGACACCGGAAGCCAGGTGCTCGGACTGGGGCTGGGGGCATTGGCCCTGCTGGGAACGTGGCATCAGCCGACCCGCCTCTTGGGCATCGTCGCTCTGCCGACTCTATTGCTGGCAGTTCCGATCTTCGATACCTTTTTCGTCACCATCCAGCGGCTCTCCCATGGCCGGCACCCCTTCCAAGGGGGCACGGACCATCTGTCCCATCGCCTGGTCATCCTGGGGCTGACCCCTCGGCAGGTCGTCTTCACCCTGTACGGCTTAAGCGCCGCCTTCGGAGTCGTGAGCGTGCTCGTCTCCAGGCAGAACATCATGGCGGTCGCCGGAATCTCCCTGCTGGTCATCGGCTTGCTTCTGGGTGTGGGGGCCTATCTGGCGAAGGTCCGTGTTTACACCCGGGTGGAGGCCTCAACCATGGGGTCGCGCGTCACCCTCATTGAAACGATGCTGCTGCATAAACGTCGGCTGGTCGAAGTCTGTGTGGATTTTGCCCTGATCTGGGCCTCCTATATCATCGCCCATGCCCTTCGGTTCGAGGGGAATCTGAGCTCCGATCTCGAAGGATTGATCCTGCAGTCGCTGCCCTGGATCATCCTGGTGAAGATCGCCTGCTTCTTTTCCTGCGGGCTGTACCGGGGAGTCTGGCGGTACATCAGCCTTCCGGACCTGGTGAACATCCTTCGTGCTGTGATCACTGGATCCGTCCTTTCTTCGCTGGTCGTCCTTTATCTGTGGCGATTTGAGGGCTACTCCCGCGCCGTTTTTGTCATCGATGGATTGCTGCTGTTCGTGTCGGTCAGTGGGGCTCGACTCATCGAGCCGTTGCTGAACGAATGGATCCGATCCTCCGTCTCCCTGAGAGGGGCCACCCGCGTTCTCATCTTCGGGGCAGGGGATACGGGAGAGTTGTTGCTGCAACAGCTAAGCATGGAGAGTCTTGGGACGCGCCGGATCATCGGCTTTCTCGATGATGACGCGACCAAGCACGGAGCCCGCATCCATGGAATCCCGATCCTGGGGTCCCGACACAATCTGGGAAAGGTGGTGAAGGAGCTGGCGGTGGGGGAAATCCTGGTCGCCATGCGCCGCCCCCCCCCGGATCTTGTCCAGCAGATCCGCAGCTATTGCGAGGAGAACGGGCTGAACTGGAGGGTGGTCACCTCCGCCGGTGTCGACGAATCGACCGCAGCCGCGGAACGATGACGGATCCGCGCACGCAGGGCGCGCGCCGGTTGACTCGAATGCTGGCCACCGGGTTGCTATTCGCCATCCCATTTTCCAAGGCGGCTATTGAGATCCTTTTCCCCCTCATGCTCCTCACCTGGTGGAGGGGGTGGCATTCTCCCAGCCGGGGCCCCACCCCGAGCAAGACGCCGCGTCTGCTCCAGTTCGCTTTCTATGCCCTCCTGGCCTACTATGGAATTTGCGCAACATCGATTTTCTCAAGCACTCATCCCTCCTTAAGTCTGCAGGGCCTCATCCGCAAGACGTCGGAGTACGCCCTCCTGTTTGTCATTTTCGTGGATGCCTCGGATCATCCTCTGGCCGGACGCCAGGGCTTTCGCGCCCTGATGCTGGCCGGTTGGCTGGTGGGATTGTACGCCATCCTCCAGCAGTGGACAGGAACCGATTGGATTCGCGGGAGACGGCTGGAGTATTCCCGGATGGTGGGGCCTTATGAGAACCCCAACGACCTGGCCACCTTTCTGATGGTGGTGGTGCTGGTGGTCATCGCTCAGGTCTTGAACCGGCCGGCGCAAGATCGCCTCCGGCTCTGGACCTCGACGCTCCTGCTGCTGGGCTGCATCGCCTGGACGCTGTCTCGCGGAGCCCTCATCGGTTTGTGGACCGGCCTGCTGTTTCTCTTATTTTTCTCCGGGCGAAAGAAGATTCGGATGGGAGCGGGTCTTCTGCTGGGGACCGGGTTGGCGTTCCTCTTCTTCCGACGGAACCAACTGTTTGACATGTTGACCTTTTCGGACGTGGGCTTAAGGGACAGAACCGTCATGTGGGGAACCGCCTGGAAGATGATTGAGGCCAGGCCGTTCCTGGGGCAGGGGCTCAATACCTTCATGGCCAATTTTATTGACTACGCCATCGGCCCCAACAACGGGCCGGCCTACGCCCACAACTGCTTCCTCCAGATCGCCGCCGAGACGGGAATCCCGGGGCTGGTTACCTTCCTCCTGTTTCTTGGGGCACTCTTCGCCACCTGGAGAATGGCCCTCCGGAAACCGGACACCTCCCCAGAGGAGGATCCGGCCGGATTGCGGGTGGTTCTGCTGGGCTTGGCGGCCGGCCTGCTGGCCTTCCTGGTGCAATCCCTGTTTGACACCAATCTTTACGCCCTGCGCCAGGCCACCCTGTTTTGGTCTCTCGCCGGTCTGGCGACGGGGCTGAGCTCCCAGCTCCTGATCCGCCGCGAGGCCGTTCCAGAGCCATCGGTTCCCGTGATTCCCGTGAACCCGGCTCTTAACCAACAGGTCCTTTCCCCAAGGGCCTAACGAATTCCTCTTTCATGGAGAAAAGAGCCGCTTTCAAAAAGATGCTCCTTATTCGGACCGACCGGATGGGCGACCTTCTGCTCACCCTCCCGGCGGTTCGGGCCATCCGGCAAAACTTCCCGGCGTCGGAGGTGACCCTCATGCTTCGCCAGGAGCTGGAGCCCTTGATTCAAGGCCACCCCGATGTCGATCGAACCCTTCCCTGGAATCCGAGAGACGGAACCGGCTGGATCGCCATAAGCCGCTGGGGATGGCGGCTTCGGAAAGAAGGCTTCGATGTCGCGGTCGTGTTCAACCCAACGAAGCTTTTTCACGCCGCCACCTTCCTGGCGGGAATTCCGGTCCGAATCGGTTATCGAAGGAAACTCCCTTGGCTGCTGACGACCACCCTTCCGGACACCAAGTCGGCCCGCACAGGGCACGAGGCCGAGTACAACCTGGAATTGGGCGGCCTGCTGGGCATTCCACCGTCAACCCCGGTCTTGCGGCTTCCTCGGCGTCCCGCCTCGGAGCAGGAGGCCGACCGACTCCTCAGCGCGGGTGGCATCCATCCGACCAAGATTCGGCCCATCGCCCTTCATCCTTGGACCAGCAACCGAGCTAAGGGATGGCCGCATCAAAACTTCCAGGAGTTGGCCCGTCGCTTGTCAGGCGAAGGATATCGACTGGTGGTGATCGGGGAGCCGGGTGGCTCTCCCGCACAGGACGAGTGGAACCACGGCTTGCCTCCGGGCGTCACCAGTCTGGTCGGCCAGGTTCCCCTGCAACACCTGCCGGCTCTTCTGAGCCGGTGCGCGTTGCTCGTTTCAAACGACAGCGGCCCCGTCCATGTGGCCTCCGCCGTGGGAATCCCCACCGTGGTGGTCGCTCCTAAGGAACATGGAGATCTCCTTCAACGCTGGCGTCCCCTCGGAGAAGGGCATCGTCTGCTCCTCTCCCCCACGGTGGAGGAGGTGGTCGCTTCCGTGCGCCTTTCCGCTCCCCATGGCCCTTAAGGCGTAGCCCCTGATGCGGATCCTGATCGCCAATCCCTTTGGAATAGGAGATGTCTTATTTTCCCTCCCTCTGCTCCACGCCTTGAGAGAACAGGAACCCAACGGATTCCTGGGATATCTGTGCAATCGCAGGACTCAGGAGATGGTGGAGTCCTGGCCTCTCCTGGATTGGACAACCGTTTTCGAAAAGGACGAATTTCGGGCTCAATGGGGCCGATCCAAACGGCGGGGGCTTGGTCTGTTAAGCCGACTTCTGCGTGATATCCAAAGCCGACGTTTTGACGCCTTGATCGATTTGTCCCTCGGCTGGCATGTTGGACTGGGAGGGCTCCTGGCGGGCATACCCGAAAGGGTCGGATTTGATTTCCGGCAGCGGGGCAGGTTTCTGACGCGACGGCTCGTCATCCAAGGGTTTCAGGACCGGCCGGTCGCAGAGTATTTCCTGGACCTGTTGCCCCTGCTCGGATTTCTTCTTCCCCGGCGAATCCAGCGCTCCTTTCCGCTGCCGAAATCGATCGAATCGGAGGCGGATCGATATCTGGAATCGATCGGATCCTCCGGAGGCGATCGGTGGGTCGGGGTGGTCCCGGGGGGAGGAGCCAGCTGGGGGCGCCAGGCGTCCTTCAAACAATGGCCGCCCCCCCATTTCTCCCGGATCGCCGACCGAATCGGTCAGCGGTATGAGGCAAAAATCGTTCTGATCGGCGACGCCTCCGAGGCAGCCCTTTGTCGGAACGTCGCCTCCGGGATGAGGCGCAAAGCCCTTCTGGCCACCGGGGTCCCGTCCCTGCTTCTCCTCGCGGCCCTCCTGAAACGATCCGAGATGGTCCTTGGCAACGACAGCGGCCCGATGCACCTGGCCGCATCGATGGGGACAAAGACGGTTTCACTGTTCGGCCCGGTGGACGGATCGGTGTACGGACCCTTCCCGGCTAGGGAATCTTACGGCTCCCATCGGGTCGTCTCGAAGGGCCTCGCCTGTCGGCCCTGTTATCGGGGCTTCCGGTTTCCCCCCTGTCCATGGGAGAATGGATGTCTCCGGGAGTTGTCCGTGGAGGAGGTGTGGGAAGCCGTCGTTGATCTGATGGAAACGCAGGGGGGGAAAAATGGCTCTCATTGAAGAATCCCAGTCCTACATCCGAGGAGGAACCCAGAAGGACGAATACTCTCCAGAGGAGGTCGTCACGGTTCCGTGCCCCCTGTGCGGCAGCAACCGGCGCCAGCGGATCTACACCGAGCACGGATCGATCGGCATCTCCCAGTGCCTCTCCTGTTCCCTCGTCTATACCTGCCCACGAATCCGGGCTCCCGAGAAGATCTACTGGGGAGACCGGGACGCCTATTTCGATGAGGCGCGGCTGATCTTCGAGGGGAAGGCCCCTCATCACCGGGACCCCAACTATCGGGAGGAGCTGCACTTGATCCGACGGCACAAGCCCGAGGGAAGGTTTCTGGATGTCGGCTGCAACCTGGGGATGCTGCTGCGATGGGCCCAGCGGATGGGCTGGACGGCGGTGGGAGTGGAGCCCTCCCCCTCCGTGTCACAGCTAGCCGCCCAGCATTGGGGTTTCCAGGTGTACAACTGTTTTCTCCGCGAGCTTCCGAAGAACGAAGAGGGCTCCTTCGACGTCATCGCCCTAAGCGACGTCCTCGAACACGTTCCGAACCCAAAGGAGTTTCTGGGTGACGTCGTCCGCTTCCTGGCCAAAGACGGGATCGTCTACATCAAGGTCCCCAACGGGCGCTGGAGTCGGTTCAAGCAGGAGATGCTCCTGCGGATGGGACGCCGCCCCCAGCAGGGAATCTGGGACTCCTATGAGCACGTGGTCCACTACACGGATCAAACCTTGAACCGGATGCTGGGGCAGGCGGGGCTGAAGGTGTTCCAGATGTCCATCGCCAGTCCGGTCCAGACCCCTGTGTGGCACCTGTACGTCGGCCATTACTACCAGTATCCCAGTCCCTGGATTCTGGATTGGAAACGGCATCTGGGGCGTTCCCTCTTCCACCGTCTCTCCCGGCTGGAGCAACTTCTTCGGGGGGGATCCATAGGGCATCTGGCGCCCAACCTGGTGGCCCTGGCGAGAAGGGCGGGGTGAAGCCGGATCCGACGGGTGCCGCCCTGTTGGCCTTGGCAGCGGCGCTCCTGTTGAGTCAACTCGGCAACGGCCGGCTCTGGCAGGACGAGGCGGAAACGGCGGTGCTGGGGCGAAACACCCTCCGCTACGGATACCCCCGCGCCTTCGACGGCGTCAACCATCTGAATCCGGCCCTTCCGACGGGAAGGGGATACGCCTGGACGTACCATTCCTGGCTTCCGATGTATATGGCCGCCGGCTCGTTCTGGCTTCTAGGACCCAGCACCCTCGCGGCCCGGCTGCCTTTCGCCCTTCTCGGGTTGGCCAGCATCGGATTGGCCTTCTCGTTGATGAAGCGCCTTGTCCGAGATCCCGGCGTGGCGCGACTGACACTCCTGTTCCTCGTCACCTCGGTCCCGCTTCTGCTCCACATGCGCCAGTGTCGGTATTACGCGCCGGCCGTTTTCTTCTCCCTCTGGGTGGTATCGGCCTATTGGCGCTTCTTGCACCATCGCCGATGGTCCGGACCCGAATTGGTTTTGAGTTCCGTCCTGCTCTTCCACGCCAACCACGGGGCTTTCCTGCCGGTCGTGGCCTCTTTGGCGCTCCACTTTGCTTGGACTCAACCCGAGAGGAGAGACCGCTTCCACGGAATCCTCGTGGTAGGGAGTGTCGCGGCCCTGACTCTTCCCTGGATGGTCTTCCTCCAAGCGGAACAGCATCACCAGCCCTTCTCCTGGGACCAGATCCGACATCATCTCCAGTTTTACTTCCGTCAGATCAACCGATTCCTTGTTCCGGTGGTGTTCTGGGGTTTGGCGTGGCTCCCGCTCCGTCCGCGGGGGGAAAACATGGGGGGCGCTCCCGCGTCCCCTGAACGACCGGCATGGCGACTGGTGGGCTGCCTGATCGGCGTCGGGCTCGGCTTCCTCATTCTCATTCCGGAGCAGAGGCACTTCCGTTATCTGATCCATCTGGTTCCCTGGTTCTACCTGGTCCAGGCGGTTCTGTTGATCCGATTGTTTCGGGCCCGGCGATGGCTGGGGATCACTCTCACGGCGCTGCTGATCCTGTCCGACCTGGTTCATTACTCGGGACCGTCGGTCCTGGCCGCTCAGGTGCCGGTGATCCGCTCGCATCTGTCTTCTCCCGACGTCCGGCCTCGTTCTCTGATCCTGGAATTCCTCGGGGAGCTGAGCCATCCCTATCGGGGCCCGGTGGATGGAATCATCGAATGGCTCGGAGAGCGGGCCCATCCCGGGGAAACCGTCAAGGTCCCCTACGAGGAGCACCCGATCCTCTTTTACACGGATCTGCAGGTGGAACCGAGCCGATCCCCGGCCGATTTCGGGCAAGAGACATTCCCGGACTGGATCATCCTGAGACGGGATTGGCTTCCCTCCGGATTCTTCGACAGCCCCTACTACGAGAAAATCCAATCCCGCTACCGCAAAGTTCTCCTTGACGCTCCCGACATCCCCTGGCAAAATCGACCCGACCCAGGGTACCACCGTTTTCAGACCGATCGCGAAGCCCCTCCCGTCATCCTATTTCAGAAGCGGAGAGCCCCCCAGTGAAAGCGGAGTTGTTTTCCCTCCATTCTCGGATGGAGGAGAGGCACTGGTGGTTCCTCGGGCGCAGACGGATCGCCGGCGCTCTGGTCGGTCATCTGCTGCCCCCTCGCTCTCAGGGAGTCATTGTGGACGTCGGCTGCGGAACCGGCGGGAACCTGACGGCATGGTCGGAGGAGTACCCGTGTATCGGGATCGACGCCTCCGCCGAGGCGATCCGAAGGGCCCGCGACCGGAACCCCAAGGCCCGTTTCTTCACCGCCGGTCACCTGGGGGACCTCTCCAAGATCTTAAACCAGGGGGATCTGCTCCTCTTGATGGACGTGCTGGAGCATCTGCCCGACGATTTCTTGTTTCTATCGGAGCTGATGTCGATGGCCAAGCCGGGAGCCGTTCTTCTGCTGACGGTCCCGGCCGATATGTCCTTATGGAGCCCCCACGACGTCAGCTTCGGCCACTATCGGCGATACGACCGGAAACGCCTGGAGCGCCTGTGGGAAGGGCTGCCGCTCACGCCCCTGCTGGTCTCCCATTACAACAGCCGCCTCTATCCGATCGTGCGAGGGATACGGTTCTTGAACCGGATTCGAAGAAAGACGGACGGGCTGGAAGGAACCGACTTCCGGCTGCCGCCGGCGCCGATCAACCGGGTGCTGGAGAAGATCTTCGCGGGGGAGGCCAAGGCCCTCGTCGACCTGCTGTCCGGGAAGCGCAGACAAGGATACCCCTTCGGCGTGAGCTTGATCGCTCTCTTGCGCAGGGAAGCGGGTCCCCTTCAACCCCGACACCGACCGGTGGGGCATGACCTCTAAATCGGGCCCTCCCGTCTTATCCGTGGTGGCTCCCGTCTTCAATGAAGAGGAGACGGTGGAGGAGCTGGTCGACCGCGTGGTGGACAGCTGCCGTCCGATGGGGGTCGATTTCGAGTTTCTGGTGGTGAACGACGGCAGCCGGGATGAAACCGAGCCCCGCCTCGTCGCCCTAAGCCGCCGCGTCCCGGAGTTAAGGGTGGTCAATCTGCTGCGCAACTTCGGACACATGCCGGCCCTGAGCGCGGGGATCGCCCTGGCTCGAGGGCAGGCGGTGGTCGTCATGGATGGGGACCTTCAAGATCCCCCCGAGCTGATCCCGAAATTGATGGAGCGATGGCGCGCCGGCTGCCAGACCGTGTATGGGCTGCGGACCCGGCGCCGGGAGAATTTTCTCATTCGAGGGATGACCTCCTTGTTCTACCGGATCCTGGCAAAGATCACAGAGGCCCAGATTCCGCAGCAGGCCGGCACCTTCTGCCTGATGGACCGGCGGATCGTGGATGTCTTCAACCGCTTGCCGGAACGGAACCGCTATTTCTCAGGGCTTCGCGCCTGGATCGGAGGGGAGTCCGTCTCGCTTGCCTACGATCGTCCCGAGAGGAAACATGGGAGGAGCAGGGTGGGAATCGGCGGCCTGCTTCAATTGGCCCTGACCGCCCTGATCTCCTTCTCCAAAGTCCCCTTGCGATACGCCAGTTTCGCATCCCTCTCCTTCGGGCTGCTCCTTTTTCTGCTAGGCCTAAGCGCTATCGGGGTTCGGCTCTTCACCCATCTGGCCATCCCCGGATGGGCCACCTACACCACCCTGCTGGGGATGATGGGATTCGTGCAGTCGGTCGTGCTGGCCATCATCTCCGAATACCTGGCCGTCATCTTCGATGAGATCAAGGCCCGGCCCCTCTATTGGGTCCGGGATGAATTCGTCCGCGGGGAAAGGATCGAGCGGGAGCCCTCGTGAAGATCGCAGCGGTTTACTGCGTGCACAACGAAGCGGAGTATCTGGCCTACTCGGTCCGTTCGGTGTTGCCGGTGGCGGATCAGGTGATCCTTTTGCTGGGGCTGGCTCCCTACACGGCGTATGGATCGAAGGCCGCCAATGTCTTCCCACCGGATGGAACGGAGCAGATCGCAGACTCACTGGCGAGGGAGTTCCCGGGAAAGATCCGGGTCATCAAGGGAAGGTGGCCTTCCCAACTGGAACACCGGGACGCCGGTCTGGGCCTCTGCCTGGAGTTGGGGATGGATTACTACTTCCTGGTGGATGGGGATGAGGTCTACCGGCTCGACCAGTTGGAGCACATCCTCCGGACGATCGCCGAACATCCGGAGGTCGGAACCTTCATCATCAAATGCCACACCTTCTGGCGCTCTTTCCGATACCGGATTCCGCCGGAGACGCTCTCCTGGCGACCTCGGCGGATCTTCAAATTGACCCGCCACCGGCGGATCCTTGGACTTCCATTCCCTCATCGGCTTCGCTTCGTCGGGATCAATGACCTGAACAGCCGGGGAAAGGTCTATGAGTTTTCTCCGGAGAAGGCGGCGTTCTACCATTTCTCCTACGCCCGTTCGCCGGGCCGGATGCGTGAGAAGCTGCTGACCTTCCCGCACGCGAAGGAAATCCTGGAGGGCTGGTACGAGAGGGTGTGGCTCGCCTGGCCGGACAAACGCCGGATGGAGAACATCCACCCGACGGATCCCCCCAAGTTTCCCCGGGCCGTCGAGCATGATTTGCAAGACCTTCCGGAAGTCATGCGGCGGCATCCCTATTACCCGTTGGAGGTGATCCGAGATGACGGCCGCCTCTGACGCCGCGACCTGTGACATCATCATCCCCATCTGGAATCAGCTCGAGCTGACGAAGCGATGCCTGGAGAGCGTCCTGGCCTCCACCGAGGAGCCGATCCGGCTGATCCTGGTGGACAATGGAAGCCAACCTCCCACCCGCCGGGCGCTCGATCAATTCCAAGCCGAGAGCCGTCTTCCGACGCAGATCATCCGAAACGACTCCAACCTGGGGTTCATCCGGGCAAGCAACCAGGGGCTCCGATGCTCGCGAGGCCCATGGGTTTGCCTGCTCAACAACGATACGATCGTCACGCCCGGGTGGCTGACCGAGATGCTGAAGGTCGCTCGGAGCGACCCGAAGATCGGTCTGGTGAACCCCACGAGCAACTCTCTAGGATTCCATCCGGGGAAGACCCCGTTGGCGGATTACGCCGCCGGTCTCAAGGCCGAGTCGGGCCGCTGGACGGAGCTCTCCACGGCCCTGGGATTCTGCCTGCTGGCGAGGCGCTCCCTGTTTGAGCGGATCGGGTTTCTGGATGAATCGTTCGGGATGGGGAACTTTGACGACGACGACCTGTCGCGGCGGGCCCGGGATGAGGGGCTGACCTGCGCACGGGCCTGTGCCGCCTACGTGCATCATGACGAGAAGGCCAGTTTCCGTCTTCTCCCAGGGTGGAAGCGGGACTTTGAGGCCAACCGCAGGCGTTTCGAGCAGCGGTGGGGCCGCCGCCTGAGGATCCTCTGGGCCCCCCTGCCGGCCCCCTCCTCGCCGGCTCCGATCCCCGTCCCTCAGGTGCTTCAGCTGCTGGAACAGGGACACTGGTTCTGCTTTGTGGGGCCGCCGGAGGCCCTCCCTCGGGAAATCGCCTCGCACGCCCAGGTCAGCCGCTTGGACGCCACACCGCTCAACTGGCGCCGCCGGGCGCTGCTTCGACTCCTCTGGAAAAGGAAGAAGCCGTACGACCTGGTCATCAGTCAAGACCCGGCCTGGTCCGGATGGGTCACCCGCTTGAAGGGGCTCCACCGCGCCCGGCTCCTCGAACAGCCGACGGCGCAAGAGGTTCTGAGCCAATGTCGGACACTGTCCCGCTCTGCGTCGGGTCCGCGTTAATGGAGACGCGACCACTTCCTGCGGTAATTTCATTGCCGCTCTCGGTCGTCGTCCTGACCAAAAACGAAGCCGGGCGCCTGGCCGAGTGCCTGGACTCGGTCTCCTGGGCAACCGAGATCGTTGTGGTGGATGACGAATCGACCGATCGCACCCTGGAGGTGGCGCGGCGTTACACCGATCGGATCTTCCAGCGTCGGATGGACATCGAAGGACGCCATCGGAACTGGGCCTACGCCCAAGCCAAGCACGACTGGATCCTCAGTCTGGACGCCGACGAGCGGGTCAGCCCGGAGCTGGCCGGAGAGATCCGGGCCCTCTTTGATCGGGGACCGGAACAGGACGTCTACTCGATCCCCCGACGCAACTACATCGGAAACCGATGGATCCGATACGGGGGCTGGTACCCCAGCGCCCAGGTGAAGCTGTTCCGGCGATCCCTGTTCCGTTGGGAAGAGACGACCGTTCACCCCCGGGCGCTGACGGACCGGCCCTGGGGAACCCTGAAAGGGGACATCCTCCACTATTCCTACCGGGATCTGGCCGATTTTGTCGAGAAGCTGAATCGGCAGACCACCCTGGAGGCCCAGAAATGGATCCTGGACGGCAGGCGGATGACGGCGCCCAAGGCCCTTTGGCGGTCGCTGGACCGCTTCCTGCGCAGCTATCGCGGCAAGGAGGGGTACAAAGACGGCATCTTAGGATTCGTCGTCGCGGTCCTGGCGGGGATGTACCAGTTCCTAAGCTACGCCAAGGTCTGGCATCTGAAACAGGGGGCGGTGGAGCAGGGGAGAGGGGACGGGGAACAGGGGAGGGAGGGTCCAGAGAGAACGAAGAGCTCAGCCACCTCCCGGGCCACGCTGTCCGTCGTGATTCTGACGAAGAACGAAGCGGCGCAGATCGCCCAGTGCCTGGAACGGGTCCGCTGGGCGGACGAGATCATCGTGGTGGACGGGGAAAGCTCGGACGGAACCCCGGAGATCTGTCGCTCCTATGGAGCGAAGGTGATCACCCACCGTTTCGAGGGGGATTTCGGGCAGGAACGGAACATCGGCAACGCGCAGGCCACGAAGGACTGGATCCTCCAGCTGGACGCGGACGACCGGGTGACGCCCGAATTCCGTCGGGCGGCGGAGGAGATGCTCAGCGACTCCACACCGTATGCCGCCTTCCGGTTCCGGAGGAAGAACCGTTTTCTGGGGCGCTGGATGCGGCACGGAGGGTGGTATCATTATTCGCTTCACCTGTTTCGGAGGGGGAAGGCCTTCTACCGGGGGCGGGTCCACCACGATCTGATCGTGGACGGTTCCATCGGAGTCCTGGAGGCCCCCGTGGAGCATCTCCCCTTCCAGTCGCTGGAACAGTTCTTAAGCCGGCAAAACCGATACACCTCTCTGGAGGCCCAAGAGATCCTGGAAAAGCGACAGAGGGTTCCGGAGTCGGAGCTGCGTGCCCAGATGAGGATCCGGCCCTTGAAGCTTTTCTGGAAGCTGTACGTCAAGAAACAGGGTTTCCGGGAAGGGAAGGTAGGCCTGATCTTCTGCGGGCTGTACAGTTTTGTCCATTTCATGATCTGGGCGAAGGTCTGGGAACAACAGGAGTCCACATGCGCGTCTTGATTACCGGAATCACCGGCTTCGTCGGAAGCCATTTGACGGAGTTTCTTCTCCAGCAGAAGGGGGTCGAGATCTTTGGGACTCAGCGCTGGCGCAGCAAGACCGACCACATCGAGCATCTCCGGCATCGGATCCAGATGCACGAGTGCGACGTGCGGGACGCCTCCTCCGTTCGGAACGTGATCGTGGCGGTCAAACCGGATCGGGTGTTTCATCTGGCCGCTCAATCGTTCGTCCCGATGTCCTGGAGCGCCCCCTCCGAGACCCTGTTGACCAACACGTTGGGACAGCTCAACCTCATGGAGGCCGTCCGGGAATGCGGACTGCCCACACGGATTCAGGTGGCCGGAAGCTCGGAAGAGTACGGGCTGGTCTACGAGGAGGAGCTGCCCATCAAAGAGACGAACCCTCTGCGCCCCTTAAGCCCCTACGCCGTTTCCAAAGTCACCCAGGACCTCCTGGGCTACCAGTATGCCCAAAGCTTCAAGATGCACATCGTCCGCACCCGGGCCTTCAACCACACGGGGCCCCGTCGAGGAGAGGTCTTCGCCACCTCCAACTTCGCAAAACAGATCGCCCTGATCGAGGCCGGACTCCAGGAGCCGGTCATCCAAGTGGGAAATCTGGATGCCCGACGTGATTTCAGCGATGTGCGGGACATCGTCCGCGGATATTGGCTGGCGCTGGAACACGGGAAACCCGGAGAGGTTTATAACCTCTGCTCGGGAGTCGACCGCTCCATCCGTGACGTTCTGGAGACTCTGCTCCGGTTGACCTCCCATAAGATCACCGTTGCGGTGGATCCGCAGCGCCTTCGCCCCAGCGATGTGCTGATCCTGAAGGGGGACCGGACCAAGTTTCATCAGCTGACGGGGTGGAAGACGGAGATCCCCTTCGAAAAGACGATGCAGGATCTCCTCGACTATTGGCGAGTCAAGGTGAAACCCCACTCCACTGCGCATGAGTCGAGCCCCCGCGCGTGACGGGAAGAGCCACGGGGCGATTTTCCTCGACCGGGACGGGGTGATCAACGCCTGCCCGCAAGAGCGGTACATCACTGACTGGAAGCAGTTCCGCTTCCTCCCCGGCGCGCTGGAGGCCCTGCGGTTGCTGAAGGAGCGGGGGAAAAAGGTGATTGTCCTGTCCAATCAGTCCGGTGTGGGTCGAGGGATCTTTCCCCGGCAACGGTTGACCTCCATCACCCGGGAAATGCTCCGCTCCATCCGAAAGGCGGGAGGCCGGATCCAGGCCGTCTATTACTGCACCCACCGCCCGGAAAACGGATGCCCCTGCCGAAAACCCCGCTCCGGGATGCTCCGGAAGGCGGCCCGGCGGTTCGCCGTCGATCTGAAGCGGTCCTTCCTGGTGGGGGACAGCGAGGTCGATATCCGGATGGGGCGATCCGGCGGCTGCCGCACGGTCCTGGTCCTGTCCGGTCGTCACTCCAGGTCCACCGCTCGGCGGCTGTCCGTCTCTCCGGACCGAATCGCCCAGGGCCTGCCCCAGGCGGTTCGGTGGATCCTGCGTCAGCAAAGGAACTCCAAGGGCGAGACCGGGTGAAGATTCTTGTCACGCATGTGCCGGCCGGGGCGGGACACCAACGGGCCGCGGAGGTGGTCGCCCAATCCCTGAAGGGGTCTTCGGGATCTGCCGAGGTGGTTCTTTTGAACGCCTTGGAAGGGGTAAACCCCTGGTACCGCTGGTGCTTTACCCGAGGATACCTTTGGCTCATCCAGCAGGCCCCACAGATCTGGGGGATCCTTTATCACTTGACCGACCTGTCGACCCTGCGAAGGGGTGTGCGGTGGCTCCACCGGACCAGCAACAGCCGGCACGCGCGGGGGCTGGAGGCGATCCTCCTCAACGCCCGGCCCGAGGTGATCGTCGGAACCCATTTCCTCCCGATGGAGGTGGCGGCCCATTTGAAGGAGAGCCGGCGGATTTCGGCCCGGCTCGTGACGGTGATCACCGATTATCTGCCCCACGCCCTCTGGGTGGTGCCGGGCATCGACACCTACGTGGTCGGCTCCTCGCAGGCGAAGGAGGATCTGCTGCGCCGGGGAATCCCTTCCGGGAAGATTGAACTGCTTGGAATCCCGGTGGATCCGAAGTTTTCCCTTTCCCATGACCGCTCGGCGCTGGCGCGGCGGCTGGGGCTGGAGCCGGATCGGTTCATCCTCCTGATCGGGTCGGGAGGATCCGGGACCGGGCCGATTCCGGCCCTGGTGGATGTGTTGGGCAAGGTGACCGGTCGAATCCAGCTGCTGGTGGTGGCGGGAACCAACGACCTTCTGTACCAACGGTGCGAGGCCCTCAAAAACCGATTCCCTCATCCGATGCAGGTCTACCGGTTCATCTCCAACATGGATGAGCTGATGTCGGTCTCCGATCTGATCGTCACCAAGGCGGGGGGCTTGACCTGCGCCGAGGCCCTGGCCAAGGGGCTGCCTCTCTTGCTCGTCTCTCCCATTCCCGGACAGGAGTCCCGCAACGCCCAGGTGCTGGTTCAACTGGGAGCCGCCCTGTGGGCGAAATCGGTCCCCCAGGTTCCCGGGGTCGTCCAACACCTCCTGGACCATCCCGAGGAGCTGGAACATCTGAGCCGAAGGTCCCAGGAGATCCGCCGACCCGCCGCCGCCTCCCAGATCGCCCAACGGATCCTCGATGGAATCTGAGCGAAGGCCCTTCGCTCCGCTCAGGACATTCCTTGATGGGCCGCTTCGCGGCCGAGAAGCTTCGAGGAGGGAGCTCTCTTCTCTCGTCCGGAAAACCCGTCGGCTGGTCGAATCCCTGGCGCTGGAGGGGGTTTCGGACCTTCCCTCCGTCGCCTCCGAGCGGAAGCGGGACCCCCCACCCTCCAAGGCCGTTCGGCTCGAACCGATCCGTCGGCGCGCTCTCCAATGCCGAGCATGCCGGCTGCATAAGACCCGCCACCGGGTCGTCTTCGGAGAGGGAGCATTGGATGCCGCTCTTGTCTTCGTGGGGGAAGGGCCGGGCAGGGACGAAGACGAACAAGGACGTCCCTTTGTGGGGGCGGCCGGGGCGCTCCTGACGAAGATCATCCAGGCGATGAAACTGACCCGGGAATCGGTCTACATCACCAATGTGGTGAAATGCCGCCCTCCGATGAACCGCCCTCCGGAGCCGGATGAGGTGGCCGCCTGCTCCGGCTATCTTGAGAACCAGCTCGAGACGATCCGCCCCAAGGTGATCTGCGCTCTGGGGAGGACGGCCGCCGCGACCCTGCTGGAGACGGAGCAACCGATGGCCCGGCTGCGGGGGAAAACCTTCCTCTGGAAAGAGATCCCGGTGATCGTGACGTTCCATCCGGCCTATCTGCTGCGCAATCCGTCGGCCAAATCCCTCGTCTGGGCCGACATGCAGCGGGTTCTGGAGCTTCTCCGGTGATCCCGTCCCCCGGCTACGCCGAGGTGGCGGTCGGGCTGCCGGTGCCCACCACTTTCCATTACCGGATCCCGAGCCGGCTTAAAGGCAAGACCGCGGTGGGAAAAAGGATCTGGGTCCCTTTTCGGAATCGGCAGCTCCTGGGGTTTGTCGTCGGGCTCGTGGACAAATCGGATGTCCCGCGGGTCCGGGCGATCGAACAGGTGGTGGATGAGCAGCCGATCCTGGAACCGGAGATTCTGACACTCACCCGATGGATGGCCAAGACCACCCAATGCTCCTGGGGCGAGGCAATCCAGACGGCCCTGCCGGGGCCGTTGCGGCGGGGGAAAACCGCCATGGAGCCCCGGGTCGAAGAGCCGCCGCAGGAGTTCCCCCCGACCGTTGCTCTCTCCTTGACGGAGGAGCAGCGGCGGGCCGTGGGCGCCATCCTCCAAGCCGTCGAGACCCACCGGCATCAGGTCTTCCTCCTCCACGGCATCACCGGCAGCGGAAAGACGGAGGTTTACCTGCAGGCGATCCAGGGGGTGGTCGACCAAGGCAGGGGGAGCATCGTGCTGGTCCCTGAGATCTCCCTCACCCCGCAGACGGTGGAACGGTTCAAGGGCCGTTTCGGACAAAAAAGGGTGGCGATCCTCCACAGCGCCCTGCTGGAGAGTCAACGCTTGAAGGAATGGCGCCGGATCCGATCCGGCGAGGTTCAGGTGGTGGTGGGGGCCCGCTCCGCCATCTTCGCCCCGTTGCGGGAGTTGGGGCTGATCGTGGTGGATGAGGAGCAGGAGACGTCGTACAAACAGGAGGATTCGCCCCGCTACCACGCCCGGGAGGTGGCGATCCACCGGGGTGAGCTGGCCCGCGCCCCGGTGATCCTGGGAAGCGCCACCCCTTCGTTGGAGAGCTTCACCCGGGCGAAGACCGGCGCCTACCGGCTGCTTACCTTAAGCGAGCGGATCGATCAGGTCCCTCTTCCCCAGGTGGAGGTGATCGACATGCGGCAGGAGCTGGGCCGCGGCAGGCGGGGGCGGATCTTTTCCCGCACCCTGGAGGAGGCCCTCGCGGAAACCTTAAGCCAGCGCCAGCAGGCGATCCTGTTCCTGAACCGGCGCGGATTCTCCACCATCGTCCAGTGCCGGAAATGCGGCTTCTTGCTCCGGTGCAAATCCTGCCGGGTCTCCCTCACCTATCACATCGCCAGCCGCCAGATGATCTGCCACACTTGCCACGCCAAGACCGAACCGCCGGAGATCTGCCCCCAGTGCCGGTCGGACTATGTCCGATTCCAGGGCCTGGGAACGGAGCGGGTCGAGAGCGAGCTGGCCCGCATCTTCCCCCAGGCCTCCATCGCCCGGATGGACACCGACGCGACTTCAGTCCGGGGCTCCCACGCCAGAATCCTGGGCGACTTCCAGGAGCATAAGATCGACTTTCTCATCGGGACGCAGATGGTCGCCAAGGGGCTGGACTTTCCCCGAGTCACCTTGGTCGGGGTGATCTCGGCCGACACCGCCTTGAACCTGCCCGACTTCCGCTCGGCGGAGCGGACGTTCCAGCTCTTAACTCAGGTGGCGGGAAGGGCGGGGCGGGGGGCGCTTCCCGGGCGAGTGATCATCCAGACCTACGCCCCCCATCATTACGCGATCCAGGCGGCCAGCCGGCACGATTACATCGGCTTCTACGCCCAGGAGACGGCGATCCGGAAGGAGCTGGGGCTGCCCCCCTTCTCCCGGTTGGTGCGCTTGACGGTCCGCTCCCTTCGGGAGGGATCCTCGTTCGAGGCGGCCGATCGGATCGCCCGGGCCTGCCGCCAGCAGCTCCCCCCCTCGATCGAGATCCTGGGACCGGCGCCGGCCAATCCCTACCGGCTGCGGCGCAGCGTTCGCTGGCAGATCCTGCTGAAATCCCCGACGCTGGATCAGATCCCGGAGAATCTGGCGACCCGACTCTTGAAGAAGTCCCGGCTTCCCAAAGGATGCGCCATGGCGATCGACGTGGATCCGTTATGATCATTCCCATTGTAAAAGAGCCGAATCCGCTCTTGCACCGAAAGGCCGTCTCTGCGCCCCAGGACACGACGCAAATCCAAGCTCTGATCGATTCGATGATCGAGACGATGCACGCGGCCGAAGGGGTGGGGCTGGCGGCCAACCAGGTCGGATCCCCCTGGGCGATCCTGGTGGCCAGCCCCGACGGAAAGCGGGGGAAAGAGCTGATCCTGATCAATGCGACTCTGGTGAAACGGAAGGGCAGATCCCGATCGCCGGAAGGATGCCTCTCGGTGCCGGGAGTCTCCGCCGATGTTGTCCGGGCGGCCCGTGTCACCGTCAGGGGCTTGAACCGCCAGTTCCAGCCGGTCACCCTGGAGGCGGAGGGGCTGTTGGCCAAGATCTTTCAGCATGAGATCGACCACCTGAGAGGGCGCCTCTTCCTGGAGCGGCTCCGGTTCCTTCAGCGCCGTCGGCTCTTGCGGAAATACCGGGGCCTCGCCCGAACGCTTCAGCAGGTCCAAGTCTAGTGATGCGAATCCTCTTCTTTGGAACCCCGGCCTTCGCCGTTGCCATTCTGCAAGCGTTGCTCCGGAGTCCCCATTCGGTGGTCGGCATTGTGACCCAGCCGGACCGTCCGATGGGCCGCGGCCTGCGGTTGCGGGAGGAGGTTTCGCCGCCCGGCGGGGGGACGGCCCTCACCGTCAAAGAGGCCGCGCGGGATTTAAAGAGTCCGATCCTTCAGCCGACCGACCTTGCGGAGTATGACTTCCTGGAGAAGGTCCGATCGCTGAAACCGGAACTGGCCGTCGTCGTCTCCTATGGCCGGCTTCTCCCTCCCTCGTTGCTCCAGCTGTTTCCTCGGGGAGCGATCAACCTTCACGCCTCCCTTCTCCCGAAGCTGAGGGGCGCGGCACCCATCCAATGGGCCTTGATCCGGGGAGAGACCGAGACCGGGGTCACCATCTTCCATATCGATGAGCGGTTGGACCATGGCCCGATCCTCCTTCAGCAACGTCATCCGATCGGTCCGGAGGAGACCGCCCAGACCCTCGAGGGGGCGTTAAGCCGGCTCGGGGCACAGGCGCTCCTGAAGGCGGTTGACCAGATCGAAGGGGGGCAGACCCATTCTCAGCCCCAGGAAGATGCGCTCGCCGACTACGCTCCGCGCCTGACCAAAGAGGACGGGTGGATCGACTGGAGCCGAGGATGTCAGGAGATTCACAACCGGATCCGGGGAGTCCAGCCCTGGCCAGGGGCGATGATCCGCTGGGAAGGACGACTCCTCAAGATCATGGCCTCCCATCCTGATCCGAACCGCCACGACTCGAAGGCGCCCCCTGGAACGGTGGTCCTGGCGGACCCCAAGCAGGGGCTCTGGGTCCAGACCGGAGGGGGCCAGCTTCGAATCGACCGCCTCCAACTGGAGGGGGGCAAGGAGATGGCCAGCGCCGACTTCCTCCGCGGCCACCCGATTCTCCCCGGTGCTCGGATGGGCCCCGCCCCTCCGGTTCCATGACCCCACACCTTTGGTTTTGCCATACTCCGGTAATCACCGATGTTCGCACGGCCCCACCCACGATAACGGAGCAAAGGTGTGGGGTCCCTTTGCCGAGCGGACGCTCGGCAAAGGCGCCGTCGGGTTCTCTCTTCATGCTGCGTCAAGCGACGGCGCAGGAACCGGAGGGGCGGGGTGAACCGTTGTCATCGAGGAGAAGCCCCGGTATAATACCCCTTTATGCCTGAGCTACGAAAAGACCCGATTGTAGGGCGGTGGGTCATCATCTCCACGGAACGGGCCAAGCGGCCGGATGAGTTCCTGCCTTTAAGCCGCTCCTCTAACGATCCCCAGCCGGACTGCCCCTTCTGCGAGGGGCATGAGGGGAAGACCCCTCCGGAGATCATGGCGATCCGCCCGCCCGGTTCCCCCCCCAACGGGCCGGGGTGGCTGGTCCGGACGATTCCCTCGATCTCTCCGATCTTGCGGATCGAAGGGAAGTTGGAGCACCGGGCCCGGGGGATCTACGACGTGGCGACCGGAACGGGGGCCCACGAGCGGATCATCGAAACCCCCCAGCATCTGGCTTCCCTTTGGCAGTTGAGTGAGGAGCAGATCTCCCGGGTCCTGGAGATGTATCAGATGAGGATCACCGATCTGGAGAAGGATCCTCGGTTTAAGTACGTGCTCCTTTTCAAGAACCAGGGGGAGGCGGCTGGAGGAGGGATCTCCCGGCACAGCCGATCGCAGCTGATTGCGCTGCCGGTCAACCCGATCCGGGTCAAGGATGAGCTCTATGGGGCCCGGAGCTACTTCGACCTGAAGGAGCGGTGCATCTTCTGCGACATCCTCCACCAGGAGATGGAGTCCCAACAGCGGATCGCGGTGGAGACGACCCATTTTGTGGCGCTGGCTCCCTTCGCCTCCCGGTTCCCGTTCGAGCTGTGGCTCTTGCCGAAGGAACATTCGGCCGACTTCGCCCACTTGGCCCCTCCCCACCGGGCCGATCTGGCCAGGATACTGAAGACCTCCCTCTCCAAGCTGTGCCGGGTCCTGGACGATCCTCCCTACAACACGATCCTGCACACCGCCCCGTTCCGGCGGCCGAGGGCCGGCTACTGGCGCACCATCGATCAGGATTTCCATTGGCACATCGAGATCATGCCCCGCCTGACCCGCGTGGCCGGGTTCGAGTGGGGATCCGGGTTCTACATCAATCCCACCTCGCCGGAAGAGGCGGCCAAGTTCCTCCGGGAGGCGGAGGTTCCGGTGGAGGTGGGCAAAGGGGTGGAAGGTGGCTGAGATCCGCCGAGATCCGATCACCGGACGATGGGTGATCGCCTCCATTGAGAATCCGATGGGCCCGGCCGATTTCGCAGTGGAGGAGCGCCGGATCTCGACCGGAACCTGTCCCTTCTGCCCAGGAAACGAGAAGATGACCCCTCCTGAGATCGTGGCCCACGGGCGAAACCAGGGGGGACCGAACAGCCCCGGATGGACGTTGCGGGTCGTGCCCAACAAGTTCCCGGCCCTTCGGATCGAAGGGAACTTGAACCGCGCCGGGATGGGGATCTACGACATGATGAACGGCATCGGGGCCCATGAGGTGATCATCGAGACGCCGGACCACCGAAAGGCCCTGCCGGATATGCAGCCGCAGGAGATGGCGCAGATCCTGGAGCTTTTCCTGGAGCGCTCCCTCGACTTAAGGAAAGACAAGAGGTTCCGGTACCTGCTGATCTTCAAGAACTACGGGGAATCGGCCGGCGCCTCTTTGAGCCACCCCCACTCCCAGCTGATCGCCCTGCCGGTTGTTCCAAAGCGTGTCGTGGAGGAGATCAAGCGAACCGAGGTCTACTTCGACCAGCGGGATCGATGCGCCTTCTGCGATTCGATTCATCAGGAGCTGGAGGAGGGGGAGAGGATCGTGATGGAATCGGCCCAACTGGTCTGCTTCGCCCCCTTCGCCTCCCGGTTCCCCTTCGAGCTGTGGATCCTGCCCAAGGCCCATCTGCCTGACTTCACCGAATCCCCCCCGGAGATGATCCGGGAATTGGGGGAGGTCTTTCGACAGGTCCTGGGCAGGATGCGGGAGATATTGAAGGATCCCTCCTACAACTTCATGCTCCACACCTCTCCTCTTGAAGCGGCGCGCCATGAGGGGTATCATTGGCATATTGAGCTGATGCCGCGGTTGACCCGCGTGGCTGGATTTGAATGGGGCTCCGGGTTCTACATCAATCCCACCCCACCGGAATTGGCCTCCAAACATCTGCGAGGAGAATAAGACGATGGCTGTTCGTGTAGGCATCAATGGATTCGGCCGGATCGGCCGGCTGGTCTACCGGGCCGGTTGGAACCGGCCGGGGATCGAGATGGTGGCGATCAACGATCTGCCGGTGGGGAGCGCCACCCTGGCCCATCTTCTGAAGTACGATTCGAACTTCGGGATCTTCCCGGAGGAGGTCCGAGCCGACGGCGAGGACCTGATCGTGGACGGAAAGCGGGTCAAGGTCCTGAATATGAAGAGCCCGGACCAGATCCCGTGGAAGGATTTGGGGGTGGAGATGGTGGTGGAGTCGACCGGGCTCTTCACCGACCGGGAGAAGGCGGCGGGGCACCTGGCGGGGGGGGCGAAGAAGGTGATCATCTCCGCCCCCGCCAAGGGAGAAGACCTGACGATCGTCCTGGGGGTGAACGAGAAGATGTACGACCCGGCCAAACACCAGGTGATCTCCAACGCCTCCTGTACCACCAACTGTCTGGCCCCGATGGTCAAGGTCCTCAAGGACGCTTTCGGGGTGAAGCGGGGCTTGATGACCACGATCCACTCCTACACCAACGATCAGAGGATCCTGGACCTGCCGCACAAGGATCTGCGCCGGGCCCGGGCGGCGGGGCAATCCATGATCCCCACCTCGACCGGAGCGGCCAAGGCGATCGGCCTGGTGATCCCGGAGCTCAAAGGGAAATTGGACGGCCTGGCGATTCGGGTTCCGACCCCGAACGTCTCCCTGGTCGACCTGACCTGCGAGACGGAGAAACCGGTCACTCCGGAGCAGGTCAACGAGGCCTTCCGGGAAGCGGCCAAGGGACCGTTGGCCAAGGTTCTGGAATATTCCGATGCTCCGCTCGTCTCCAAGGACTTCAACGGCAACCCGAAGTCCTGCATCTTCGACGCGCTCCTGACTAAGGTGACCGACGGAAACTACGTCAAGGTGTTCGGCTGGTACGATAACGAGTGGGGATACTCCAACCGGGTCGTGGACCTGATCGAATATGTCGCTCGCCAACAGGAAGCAGCAGTCGTTCACCAGGGCCGCTCGTCCTGAGCAAGCCGTTCATCCTCCGACTCAGCTCAGGATGAACGGCGCGTCGAAGGATGCCCAGGGCGAACGGGGTAGCTTGCCCACGATCAGGGATCTGGATCTGGACAAGCGCCGGGTCCTGATCCGGGTCGATTTCAACGTGCCGATCAACGGAGGGAAGGTGACCGATCTAACCCGGATCGAAGCGGCCCTTCCGACGATCCGGTACGCCCTGGAGCACAACGCCAAGGTGATCCTGATGAGCCATCTAGGCCGGCCGGACGGGAAAGTTGCGCCGGAGCTCCGGATGCAGCCGGTCGCCGAGGCCTTAAGCATCCTGATCGGCAGGCCCGTGGCATCCGCCCCCGACTGCATCGGACCGGAGGTGGAGCGGCAGGTGTCACGGATGAAGCCGGGGGATATCCTCCTGCTGGAGAATCTCCGGTTCCATCCGGAGGAGGAGAAAAACGACCCTGGATTCTCCAAGGCGTTGGCCAGGATGGGCGACCTGTACATCAACGACGCCTTCGGGACCGCCCACCGGGCCCACGCATCGACCGTCGGGGTGGCCCAACTCCTCCCCGCCGGGGCCGGGTTCCTGATGGAGAAGGAGCTGGAGTCCCTGGACCGGGTCATGCGCCAGCCGGCTCACCCTTATTGGCTGATCCTGGGAGGGGCCAAGGTCTCCGACAAGATCAAACTGATCGACAACCTGATCGACAAGGTGGACGGAATCCTGATCGGCGGAGGGATGCAGTACACCTTCTTCCTCTCCCAAGGAATCGGGGTGGGGAACTCGCCGGTGGAGAGGGGGCACCTGGAGACGGCCAAGGGGATCCTGACCAAGGCGAAACAACGGGGCGTCACGCTTCACCTCCCCTTGGATCATGTGATCGCCACGAAGGTGGCGCCGGACGCCTCGTTCCGAGCCACCGAGAAGCCGGGAGTGCCGGAGGGATGGGAAGGGGTCGACATCGGCCCTAAGACGGTGGCCGCCTTCAAACAGCATCTCCAGAAAGCCAAGACGATCCTCTGGAACGGGCCGCTGGGGGTCTTCGAGATCGAGCGCTTCTCCGCCGGAACGAGGGCGATCGCCGAGGCGGTGGCCGGCTCCGGAGCCGTCACCGTGGTGGGAGGAGGAGACACCTCCGCAGCTCTAACCCAGTTCGGGCTGGCGAGCCGGATGACCCATGTGTCGACAGGGGGAGGGGCCAGTCTCGAGTATCTGGAAGGAAGAGCCCTTCCCGGTGTGGCGGCGCTGGTTCGTCCATCGTCTGCTTGAGATGACTAGACGTCTGATCATCGCTGGGAATTGGAAGATGAACGGTACGTTGCGGGAAGCCACAGCATTGACCCAAGAGATTCTTCGAGCTGCCGCACAGACCTCCGATTTAGATATTGTCCTTTGCCCACCCTTCACCGCTCTCGCCAAGGTGGGGGATGCTCTCAAAGGAACCAAGGTCTCCTTGGGGGCGCAGGATCTTTACTGGCAGCCCAAAGGGGCTTACACCGGGGAGGTTTCTCCGGTACAATTGAAGGATGTCGGCTGCAGCTTCTGCATCGTGGGGCACTCGGAACGCCGGCAACTCCTGAAGGAGACCGACTCGGAGGTGCAGAGGAAGCTCCGGGCCGGAATCGACCATGGGTTGACGATGATCCTCTGCGTCGGTGAGACACTGGAACAGCGCCAGGCGGGTCGACCCTGGGCCGTCGTTGAAGGCCAACTTCAGACCGCCCTGCAGGGGCTGGAGCCGGTCCGGATGGCGACCCAGCTGGTGATCGCCTACGAACCGGTCTGGGCGATCGGAACCGGCTTAAACGCCACCCCTCTCCAAGCCGAGGAGATCCATGCCCAGATCCGATCTTGGCTCGCGGGCCAGATCGGCCGAAGCGGCGCCGAATCGATCCGAATCCAGTACGGCGGATCGGTCAAGCCGGAGAACGCCGCGGAGCTTTCCACCCAACCGGATATCGACGGCTTCCTGGTGGGAGGGGCCAGCTTGAAGGCGAAAGATTTTCTCTCGATCATCGAATCGGCCCGACAGACAAAGGGAGATCGATGCTGTACGGGGTAGCGCTGGTCATCCATCTGTTCGTCTGCTTCATGCTGATCGCCGTCATCCTGCTCCAGGCCGGGCGGGGCGGGGGACTGGCCGACAGCTTCGGGGGCGGGGCGGCCCAGTCGATCCTGGGAACCCGGGGAACCGTCTACTTGACCCGGGCCACCACCGCCTGCGCCGCGATCTTCATGCTGACCTCCGTGGGGCTGGCCGTCCTTTCGGTTCAACGGGGCCGCTCTCTGGTTGAGAAGATTCCGGCCCCCGCCGAATCGACCGCTCCGACCCCAGAGGCCCCGGTCGTCGAGCCGGCCGATCTGCCGTCCATGGAAGGAACGTCTACCAGCGAACAGCCGTAATGTCGCTCTTTCAGGCCGTTCGTGGTGAGCCTGTCGAACCACGAACGGTTTCGCCCTTCGACAAGCTCAGGGCGAACGGCGGATGGGTGTTTCTCCTCCTCGTTGGATCTTTAACCTGCGCGCACGCTGAAGAAGAAATCCAAGTCCCGGTCATCGGGGACATCCTCGTCAGCGCCTCGATCGGAGACGTCAGCACCCTCGTTCCGATCCTGGCCTCCGACAGCGCCTCCGCCGGCATCTGCGATCTGATCTTCAACGGGCTAGTCAAGTATGACCGGGACCTCCAGCTGATCGGGGATCTGGCCGACCGATGGGAGATCCGGGATGAGGGCCTGACGATCCTCTTCTTCCTCAAGAAGGGGGTCCTCTGGCATGACGGGGCCCCATTCACCGCCGAGGACGTGGAATTCACCTACCAGCGTTTGATCGATCCCCTCGTCCCCACCCCGTATCGGGGCGACTTTGAACGGATCGCCTCGCTGGAGGTGTTGGATCCCCACACGGTCCGGGTCCGGTACAAGGAGCCGTTCGCCCCGGGTTTAGCATCCTGGGGAATGAAGATCCTTCCCAAGCATCTCCTTCAAGATCAGGATCTGACGACGACACCGTTTCGTGAACGGCCGATCGGAACCGGGCCGTTTCGCTTTCACCGGTGGATCCGGTCTGATCGGGTGGAGATGAAGGCCAACCCCGACTACTTTGAAGGCAGGCCGTATCTGAACCGGGTGATCACCCGGATCATCCCGGACCAGGCGACGATCTTCCTGGAGCTCCAGGCCCAGGGGGTGGATGAGACCGGCTTGACCCCGCTCCAATTCCAGCGGATGACCGAAACCCCCCGTTTTCGAAACGCCTTCCGGAAATTCCGCTATCCCTCGCTCGGCTACACCTACCTCGGCTTCAACCTGAAAGACCCGAAGTTCCAGGACATCCGGGTCCGCCGGGCGATCAACCTGGCGATCGACAAGCCCGAGATCATCCGAGGGGTCCTGATGGGATTGGGGGTGGAGGCGACCGGCCCCTTCCCGCCGGAATCGTGGGCCTTCAACCCGGAGGTCAAGCCGGCCCCCTTCTCCCCGGAACAGGCACGGGCCCTTCTCCAATCCGCCGGTTGGCGGGACACCGACGGGGACGGGGTGATCGAGAAGGGAGGAACTCGTTTCGAGTTCACCCTGCTGACCAACCAAGGGAATCTGACCCGGGAGCTGACCGCTCAGATCATCCAGCGCCGGCTCCAGGAGGTGGGGATCCGGGTCAAGATCTGGATCCTGGAATGGTCGGCCCTCCTACACCAGTTCATCGACCAGCGCAGGTTCGACGCGATCCTCCTGGGGTGGGGCCTTTCCCGGGAGCCGGATCCTTACGACATCTGGCACTCCTCCAAAACCGGGGAGGGGGAGTTCAACTTCATCCGGTTTTCCAATCCGAAGGTGGACGAGCTTTTGATCGAGGGCCGCCGGAACTTCGACCCGAAGATCCGGGCGAGGGTCTACCATGAGCTGCACCGGATCCTGTACGAGGAACAGCCGGTCTGCTTCCTGTTCGTGCCAGACGCCCTTCCGGCCCTTCACCGCCGGTTCGAGCAGGTGGAGATCACCCCTTGGGGCCTGGGGGAGATGCTCCACTGGTACGTCCCGGGCTCGAAACAGCGCTACCGGCTGGACTAAAAGGGATGCTTCGCTTTCTCCTTCAACGGTTGCTGGGGCTGCTGCCGACCTTCCTCGGGATCACGGTCGTCTGTTTCGGCGTGATGCACCTGGCTCCGGGCAAGCCGACCGACGTCATCACCGACTTGAACATCAAGATCTCCCTTCAGGCGAAGGAGCAGCTGGTCAGGATGTACGGGCTGGATCGCCCCTTGCATGAACAGTATCTCCGCTGGGTCCAGCGGGTCCTGCGCGGCGACTTCGGTCGCTCCTTCAGGGACGGGCGGCCGGTCACCCGGAAGATCCTGGAACGGATCCCGATCACCCTGTCGATCAATGGGCTGTCACTTCTGTTGATCCTGGCGATCACCATTCCCTTAGGGGTCTCCACCGCGGCCAGGGAAGGGACCCGATTCGATCAGGGGGTGACCCTCTTTGTCTTCATCGGATACGCCCTGCCCACCTTCTGGGTTGCCCTGCTGGCTCTCGACCTCTTCGGCGTCCGGCTCGGGTGGCTCCCGGTCTCCGGGCTCCATTCCCTGGAAGCAGACCACCTTCCGTTCCTCCCTCGGCTCCTCGATCTGGGCAAACACCTGATGTTGCCAATCGGGGTGGCCGTCTTCGGGGAGCTGGCCGGTCTCTCCCGGTACGTGCGGGCCCAGATGCTGGAAGCGCTTAGCCAAGATTACATCCGGACCGCCCGGGCCAAGGGTCTCACCGAGAAGGCGGTCCTGTACCGACACGCCCTGCGCAACGCCCTGCTTCCGGTCATCACCCTGCTCGGGCTGTCGATCCCCGGCTTGCTGGGGGGGTCGGTGATCTTCGAGTCGATCTTCGCCATTCCGGGGATGGGGCGGCTCTTCTTCGACTCGGTGATGGCCCGCGATTATCCGATCGTGATGGGGATGCTGGTCCTGGGGGCTGCCCTGACAATGCTGGGAAACCTCCTGGCCGACCTTTGCTACGCCTTCGCCGATCCGCGAATCCGGTACGGGAAAGAAGCATGAGTGCCACCTCTTCGTCATTGCGAGCGATCAACGGGAGCGAAGCAATCTCGTTTTTAAGGCGAGATTGCCACGTCGGCCCTTCGGGACTCCTCGCAATGACGCTTGGCGTTGTCATACTCTCCATGATCGTTGGCATGGCGATATTCGCCCCCAGGATCTCCCCCGCAGATCCGAAGGAGATCCGGCTGGAAGAGGTGCTGCTCCCTCCTTCCCATGGGCACCTCCTGGGGACCGATCAGCTGGGGAGGGATCTCCTATCCCGGATGCTTTACGGCGCCCGAGTTTCCCTCTCCGTCGGAGGGGTGGCGGTGGGGCTGTCGATCCTGATCGGGGTGGGGGTCGGGACGATCGCCGGAGTCCGGGGAGGATGGCTGGATGCCGCCCTGATGCGGACCGTCGACATCTTCCTCTGTTTCCCGGTCATCTTCCTGATCCTGGCGGCGGTCGCCTTCTTAGGTCCCAACATCTTCAACCTCATGGTGATCATTGGGCTCACCGGCTGGATGGGGGTGTCCCGGCTCGTGCGGGCGCAGGTCCTGTCGCTCAAAGAGCAGGAGTTCATCCATGCGGCTCGCGTGATCGGGGCTTCGCCCGTCCGGATCATCGTCAGGCACCTGATCCCCAACACCCTGGCGCCGATCGTTGTCAGCGCCACGTTGGGGATCGGCTCTGCGATCCTGATCGAGTCGGGCTTAAGCTTTCTGGGGATCGGAGTCCAGCCGCCGATTCCCAGCTGGGGGAACATCCTGAATGAAGGAAAGGCCACATTGGGAGTCGCCTGGTGGTTGAGCGTGGCGCCGGGCACGGCGATCTTCCTGACGGTGCTCGGATGCAATCTGTTGGGGGAGGGACTCCGGCGAAGATGGCGGGCTTAAAAATTCTCCGGAAACTTCGACGCGCCATTCTTCGGGATGAGCCGACCTACTACGACATGTTTGAGAACAAGGGGGAACGGTTCTTCGCCCGGCTCTACCTCCACCAGATCGACCGGACCCTTCAATCTCAACCGTTTCATCCTCCCCTGAAGATTCTGGATGCCGGCTGCCAGGCGGGGCGCCTGGCGATCCCCCTGGCGAAAGCAGGCCACCAGGTCACCGGCATCGACACCTCCGATCTGGCCCTTCGCCGGGCCCGGCGCCACGCCTGCGCCGAGAAGACCTCCCTCCGGCTCATTCGAGGCGATCTTTCCCGGTGGCTTCCGTCCCAACAGCAGGGCTCCTTCGATGTTGTCCTCTGCGCCGAGGTCCTCTATCTTCGATCGAACTACAAGACGCTCCTGACCGGGCTGATCCGCCTCCTCCGAACGGGGGGACTCTGTTTCATCTCCCATCGGCCGACCGCCTACTACGCGGCAGAGGCGATCCAGCATCAGGACTGGCAGGCGATCCGCCAGGTCGCCACCGCTTCCGAGGGGATCTTCCGAGGATCCTACTTCAACTGGCAGAGCCGCCAGGAGCTGACGAAACTTTATCAGGACCTCGGGGTCGAGGTGTTGGCCATCACCCCGATCGGCTTCATCTCCTGGCTCACGGCCAACCCGGCGGAGATGGACCCCGCGGCCCAAGAGCTTCTGTTCAAGATGGAGTTGGAGGCCCAAGGGAATCATCCCGACACCGGCCGCTACCTGCTGGTCTCAGGGCGGAAGCGATAAATGGGGTACCCGCCCATTCTTGCCTATCACCGGATTCATCCGGACCACCGTCAGGACACTCCAACCGTGTCCCCGGAAATCTTTGAGCGACAGATGCGGATTCTGGCGAAACGGTGGGAGCCGATTCCCCTGCTGGAGTTGGTGAGCCGCCTGGAACAGGGAACTCCCATTCCACGACGATCGGTGGTGGTCACCTTCGACGATGGGACCGAGGATACCTTCACCCACGCCTTCCCCATTCTTCAATCGCACCGGATCCCGGCCACCGTCTTTCTGATCTCAAACCATATCGACCATCCGGCCGCTCTCAAGCGGGATCAGATCGATCGGATGAAAGGGCAGGGGATCTCCTTCGGCAGCCACACCCTCTCCCACGCCTACCTCCCCTCCCTTTCTGAGGAAGAGGCGACACGGCAGATCGTCGAGTCGAAACGGAACTTGGAACGGCTCGGGATTCCGGCGCAGCTTCTCAGTTACCCGGCGGGCGGCTTCACGCCGGCGGTCCGGGAAGCGGTGATCCAGGCCGGCTACCGGGGGGCCTGCACCACGAACCGTGGGATGAGACGCTTTCCAATCGATCGTTGGGCTCTGCGTCGGATCTCGATGCGTGGAAGCGTCACCACCCCATTTTCAATTTGGGTTCGATGCAGCGGCTTCTACGGGCTGAATCGGCGTCTGAGGTCTCCGTCGTGACACCGCTGCTTTCGATTCAAGGGCTGCGGACCTACATTTACCCCTCACCCCACCCTCTCCCCTCAGGGGAGAGGGAAAGGGTGAGGGGGCACCCGGTCAAAGCGGTGGATGGGGTCGACCTGGAGATCCGCCCCAAGGAAACCCTGGCCCTGGTCGGGGAGTCCGGCTGCGGGAAGACGATGCTAGCCCTGTCGATCGGCCGGCTCCTTCCTCCCCTGGCCCGGATCGTCAGCGGCCGGGCCCGATTCCAGGGAACCGACCTGACCTCCCTCGGGGAAGAGCAGCTTCGATCGATCCGAGGCGGCGAGATCGCCTACATCTTCCAGGACCCGATGACCGCTCTGAACCCGGTCATGAGTGTCGGGGAACAGCTCCGAGAGGCGATTGAGCTTCATCAGAACCTCCATGGAAAAGAGGCCTGGCTCAAAGGGATCCAGCTTCTCTTCCAAGTCCAGATTCCCTTGCCGCAGGAGCGGATCCGCCAGTACCCCCACCAGCTCTCGGGGGGGATGCGTCAGCGGGTGATGATCGCCATCGCCCTGGCCGGGAACCCAAAACTCCTGATCGCCGACGAGCCGACCACCGCCTTGGATGTCACGACACAGCATGAGATCCTGGCGCTGCTTAAGGAACTCAAAGAGCATCGGGGAATGGGGGTGCTGCTGATCACCCATGATCTGGGGGCGGTCGCCCCCCACTCTGACCGGATTGCCGTCATGTACGCCGGCCGGATCGTGGAGGTGGCCAAGACGCAGGAGTTTTACAGGAACCCCAGCCACCCTTACGCCCAGCAACTTCTGAACTGTCTTCCCAAAATCGGGCAGGGAAGACAAACGGTCCAGGCGATCCCCGGCTCCGTCCCGGACCTGCGGAGGATCCCGGCCGGATGCCCCTTCCATCCCCGTTGCCCCGAGGTGATCGACCGCTGCCGCAGCGAGGAACCGGCGCTCAAGCCGGTCCGGGAGGGCCACACGGTAAGCTGCTGGAAACGGGAACAAGGCATCGCCGGTCATGGTGAGCCTGCCGAACCATGACCGGTCATCCTTCGACAGGCTCAGGACGATCGATGCCCCATGAGTGAACCGCTGCTTGAAGCGCTGGACTTAACCAAGCGATTCCCGCTTCAAGCACACTCCCTCGGTTCAACCAAGGGTTGGGTGGAAGCGGTGAAAGAAGTCACCTTCTCTTTGCGGGAGGGGGAGTCGGTGGGGCTGGTGGGGGAGTCGGGGTGCGGGAAAAGCACTCTGGCCCGGCTCCTGTGCCGGCTCCTCAACCCCACGAGCGGGTCGATCCGATTCCGGGGAGAACCGCTGGATTCCCTCCGCGGGGAACGGCTCCGGGAGTTCCGCCAATCGGTTCAAATGATCTTCCAGGATCCGATGGCCTCGCTGGACCCTCTGATGCAGGTGGGACAGATCATCGAAGAGCCGATCGCGATCCATCGAATCGGGACCCGTCAGGAGCGGAAGGAGAAGGTCCGGAACCTGCTGAAAGAGGTGGGGCTGGACCCTGAGTTGGCCGCCCGACGTCCGCAGCATTTAAGCGGGGGCCAGCGCCAGAGGGTCGGGATCGCCCGGGCGTTGGCTTTAAGTCCCCGGCTGCTGATTTGTGACGAGCCGGTCTCCTCCCTCGATCTTTCGGTCCAGGCCCAAATCCTTCAGCTCCTGACCCAGCTCCAGGCCAAGCGCCGCTTGACCCTCTTCTTCATCTCTCACAACCTGGCGACGGTAGGCGCCATCACCGACCGGATCCTGGTGATGCGCGAGGGCCAAATCATCGAGGAGGGGTCCAACCCCCGTCTGTTCCAAGCCCCTGAGCACCCGTACACCCGTCTCCTTGTAACGCTCGCCCAAAGGAGGATATAATGGGGGTTTCCCTCCCGCCTGGCGGCGGGATTTCTCTTGGACTGTGCACCTAACGGTGCACAAGAAACTTCAAGGAAAATGCAAAGGGTCATTCAGACAAGGATGAAGGATGTTTTAACCTTCGTGATGGCCGGGGGGAAAGGGGAACGGCTGATGCCGCTCACCCGGGACCGGGCCAAGCCGGCGGTGCCTTTCGGGGGGATCTACCGGATCATCGACTTCACCCTCTCCAACTGCATCAATTCGGGGGTGAGGAAGATCCACGTCCTGACCCAGTACAAGTCGATCTCCCTCGTTCGGCACCTCTGGATGGGATGGAACATCTTCGACGCCGAGCTGGGGGAATACATCGACGTCATCCATCCGCAGCAGCGGGTGGATGAACACTGGTACCAGGGGACGGCGGACAGCGTCTATCAGAACATCTACTCGATCGAGATGGAGAAGCCGACCCACGTCCTCATCCTGGCGGGCGATCACATCTACAAGATGAACTATGCCCAGATGCTGGAGTTCCATGAGGAAGCCCAGGCCGAGGTCACCGTGGGGGTGGTTCCGATGCCAAGGGAGAAGGCCCCCCTGTTGGGGGTGGCGGAGCTGGATGACAGGCGCCGGATTGTCCGGTTCGTGGAGAAGCCGGCCGATCCCCCGGTGATTCCCGGAACACCAAGCCAGATCTACGCCTCTATGGGGATCTACCTGTTCAACCGGAAGGTGCTGGAAGAAGAGCTGCTGAGTGACGCCAAGCAGCCGACAGAGCATGACTTCGGCCGGAACATCCTTCCCAACTGCCTGCGGGCCAACCGCCGGGTCATCGGCTTTTTGATGGAAGGAACGCCGGAACAGCCCCCCTACTGGCGGGACGTGGGGACGGTGGACGCCTACTACGAGGCGAACATGGACCTGGTGCAGGTCACCCCGACCTTCAACCTGTACGATCGGGACTGGCCGGTGAGAACCTACATGGAGCAGCATCCCCCGGCCAAGTTCATCTTCGCCGGTGGGGAGGACCCGAAGCGGGTCGGGATGGCGCTGGACTCTCTGGTGGCCGAAGGATGCATCCTCTCAGGAGGGAAGGTGGTCCGCTCAGTCCTTTCCCCGAATGTCCGAATCAACAGCTACAGCGAGATGACCGACTCGATCCTGCTGGAGGGGGTGGATGTGGGCCGCCACTGCCGGATCCGCCGGGCGATCATCGACAAGGATGTGAAGATCCCCGCCTCCACCGTAATCGGGTACGATCCGGCGGAGGACCGCCGCCGCTTCTCCGTGACCGAATCGGGCATCACGGTCGTGGCGAAAGGAACGGAGTTGAAATGATCCAAACAGAAACAGAGGATCTGCTGAAGATCGGTTCCTACACGCTTCGGTCCCGGCTGATCCTGGGAACGGGGAAGTACCCCTCTCCAGAGATCATGCGCCAGGCGCTGGAATGCTCCGGAACCGAGATGGTGACGGTGGCGGTCCGCCGGGTCGATTTGAAGAATCGGGCCGCCGATCCGGTCTTGAGTCATCTGGACACGGCCCGATACACCCTTCTGCCCAACACCGCCGGCTGTTATACCGCGGAGGAAGCGATCCGGGTGGCCCGGCTGGCCCGCGCCTGCGGATTCTCCAACCTGATCAAGCTGGAGGTGATCGGGGATCCGAAGACGCTGCTTCCGGACACGAAGGCCCTCCTGGAGGCAACCGAGATCCTGGTCAAGGAGGGCTTTGTCGTCATGCCGTACACCAACGATGATCCGATCACGGCCAAACGGCTGGAAGATTCAGGGGCCGCCTGCGTCATGCCGCTGGCCGCTCCGATCGGATCGGGGCAGGGGATCCTCAATCCCCTCAACATCCGGTTCATCCGGGAGGGGGTCCGGATCCCGGTCATCGTCGATGCCGGTGTGGGAACCGCCTCCGACGCGGCGATCGCCATGGAGCTGGGGGTGGATGGGGTCTTGATGAACACCGGGGTGGCCGGCGCCCAAGATCCGGTTCAGATGGCCGGGGCGATGCGGCTGGCCGTGGAGGCGGGGCGGCTGGCTTTCCTGGCCGGTCGGATTCCGAAGAAATCGTACGCCGCCCCCTCCAGTCCTGAGACTGGTCTACCCTCTCCCCCTGAGGGGGAGAGGGACAGCCCGCCCCGGCGCGAAGGCCGGAAGGCGGGCCGGGGGGTGAGGGGGTGACTTGATCCCATGAACCCCAGCTATCGAATCGCCGTGATCCCCGGGGACGGAACCGGCCCGGAGGTGGTCCAGGAGGGGCTCAAGGTGCTCAAGGCCGTCTCGCAAAAGGCCGGTTTCCAGGCGGAGACGATCCCGTACGACCTGGGGGGAGGCCGGTATCTCAGAACCGGGGAGGCGCTGCCCGACTCGGTCTTGAAAGAGCTGAAATCGGTCGATGCGATCTACCTGGGGGCGATCGGGCACCCGGAGGTCAAACCGGGCGTCTTGGAGCAGGGGATTCTTCTGCGGATCCGGTTCGAGCTGGACCAGTACATCAACCTGCGCCCGGTGAAGCTGTACCCCGGCGTCTGGACCCCGCTCAAGGACAAGACACCGCAGGAGATCGATTTCGTCGTGGTCCGGGAGAACACCGAGTCCCTCTACGTCGGGATCGGCGGCTTCTTCAAGAAAGGGACCCCCGATGAGGTGGCGATCCAGCTGGATTTCAACACCCGCAAAGGGGTGGAGCGGTGCGTCCGGTACGCCTTCGACCTGACCCGCCGGCGCAATTCCCCCAAGAAGAAGCTGACCCTCTGCGCCAAGACCAACGTCCTGACCTACGCCCATGACCTTTGGGCCCGGGTCTTCGCCGAGGTGGGGAAGGTCTACGCCGACATCCCGACCGACTACACCCATGTCGACGCCGTCACGATGTGGATGGTCAAGTCGCCGGAGATCTTCGATGTGATCGTGACCAACAACATGTTCGGGGACATCATCACCGATCTGGGGGCCATGATCCAGGGGGGGCTGGGGATCGCCGCCGGAGGGAACCTGAACCCGGAGGGGGTCTCCATGTTCGAGCCGATCGGCGGCTCCGCCCCCAAATACACCGGCAAGAACGTGATCAATCCGCTGGCGGCGATCGTGGCGGTCTCCATGATGCTCGAGCATCTGGGGGAAAGGGAGGCGGGAGCCCAAGTGGAGGAGGCGGTCAAGAGCGTCACCGCCACCAAGATCAAAGGCTTGGCCGCCGGCAAGATGGGCTACTCCACCAGTGAAGTCGGCGACCTCGTCGTCCAGGCGCTGGAGTCATCCGGTGCTTCCCAAAAAGTCGGCGTATAACGTCTGCGTTGTCGGAGCGGGGGCCGTCGGGATCGAGCTCCTTCGGGTTCTGCGGCAGCGTCGGTTCCCGATCGCCCGGCTCACCGTCCTGGCCCGCTCCGCCCGGACCCTCCAGGTGGACGGGGTTTCCTATCCCGTCCAGCCGGTTTCAGTCGAGGCGTTCAAGGAGCAGGAGATCGTCCTGTTCGCCGGAACCGAAGGGGAGAAGGGGGCCGCCGCCACCTACGCCAAGGAGGCGATCGCCCAGGGGGCGGTCGTGATCGACAACGGCTCCGACTTCCGGATGGATCCGAACGTTCCGCTCGTCATTCCGGAGGTCAATCCGGAGGATCTTAAAGAACACCAGGGTCTGATCGCAAACCCCAACTGCTCCACCATCCAGATGGTGATGGCCTTGAACCCCGCTCACCGGAAGTTCAAAGTCCGGCGGGTCATCGTCTCCACCTACCAGGCCGCCTCCGGGGCCGGAGCCAAGGCGGCCGAAGCCCTGCTGGCCGAAACCGAAGCTCATCTGCGCAAAGCGCCGATCCTGAAGCCGGAGCATCTCCCCCAGCCGATCGGCTTCAATGTCTTCCCCCAGATCGGCCCGTTTGAGGATCTGGGCTACACCTCCGAGGAATGGAAGATGGTCAAGGAGACCCAGAAGATCCTCCACGATCCCTCCATCGCCATCACCGCCACCGCGGTCCGGGTCCCGGTCAAGGACGCCCATTCCGAGTCGATCTACTTCGAGACGGAGCGTCCCGCGACGGTGGAGGAGCTGAAAAACCTCTGGCGCAACAGCCCTGGGTTGGCGTTGGTCGAGGAGCCACGCTACCCCATGCCGATCGACGCGGCCCACAAGGACGAGGTGTTCGTCGGCCGCGTTCGCCCGGACCCGACGATCAAAAACGCCTTCACCTGCTGGGTCGTTTCCGACAACCTTCGCAAAGGGGCCGCCTTAAACGCCGTCCAAATCGCCGAGCTCTTGGTGCCTGGCACCCTCCCTAAAAAGTGACCCAAGAAAGGTGCCTGGCACCGTTTTAAAACTCACGGTCGCTTACGATGGTACTCACTTCGCCGGTTGGCAGCGCCAGAAAAACGCCCGGACCGTCCAGCAGACTCTAGAGGAAGCCCTCCGCAAGATCGCCGGCCGTAAAGTCCAGGTGACCGGCGCCGGCCGGACCGACAGCGGGGTCCACGCCCAGGGGCAGGTGGCCCACGTGAGTGTCCGCACTCGACTGTCCCCTCAGACGATCCGGAAAGCGCTCAACGCCACCCTCCCGGAGGATATCCTGATCCGCTCCGTCCAACCGGCGCCGTCCAAATTCCACGCCCGGTTCGGCGCCAAGCGGAAGTGGTACCGTTACGCGATCTGGAACTCTCCCCAGCGGCCCCTGTTCAACCGGAATTTTGTTCTGCATCTGCCGATCCCCTTGAACGTCGCCGCCATGCGAAAGGCGGCGCGCGCTTTAAGAGGCCGTCATGATTTCAAGCGGTTTTGCTCCTCGGAGAATCCAAATTCGGGGACAGTCCCCCGCGGGGACAGTCCCCTAAGCTGCTCGGTCCGATCGACGGTCCGCACCTTGCGGCGCCTGACCGTTTCCAAGAAGGGACATCTCCTCCTGATCGACGCCGAGGCGGACGGCTTCCTCTACCACATGGCCCGCCGGATCGCCGGGCTCCTGATCGACATCGGTAGAGGAAAATATCCTCCCTCCATCGCCAAAAATCTCCTTCACCCCTTCACCGATTCCCCCTTTCACCGATTCAAACCTCCCACCTCCAAGCTGCTCGTCCCACCCACCGCCCCGGCCAAGGGGCTGTGCCTGATGCAGGTCCGGTATCGCCAAGGTCACCTTCGGGAACGGAGCGATGCGCAGTATACTTGTGCTATAGTAGAAGGTGATGGAGTGATGAAGATATGCTAAAAAGAGCGATGGACAGGAGGGCAGCAATGTCCCTCATGGGGGAGCTCAGGGCAGGGCTTCAAACGATTTACGGTGGCCGCCTTAAAGGAGTCTACCTCTACGGCTCTTACGCTCGCGGGGAAGCCGATCCCGAATCGGACCTGGACGTGCTGGTGGTGCTGGATCGTATCGAGCACTACGCCGGAGAAGTGGATCGGACGGGACAACTGATGGCGGATCTGTCTTTAAAGCACGGTGTTAGCGTAACCGTAGTTTTCATGCCCGAAACAGACTGGCTTCGCGGAGACACCCCGTTTCTCGCCAATGTTCGTGAGGAAGCCCTGGCGGCATAACCCGCTTGCCTGATGAAAGAAGCCACCCAGCGACTCGTCAATAAAGCTTACCGAGCCATCCGAGCGGCGGAACGACTGCTTGAAGATGGCGACACGGAGGGGTCGGCGAGTAGAGCTTACTACGCTATGTTTTATGTGGCGGAAGCTCTGTTGGGAGAACAGGGCCTGCGGTTCAAGAAACATGGGGGTGTTCATGCCGCTTTCGGCGAACAGTTTGCCAAGACGCAGTTGCTCGATCCGAAGTATCACCGTTGGCTCCTTCAAGCATTCAACAAGAGGGTGAGTGCCGACTACGACATCGAGGCAAACCTTGCTTCCGAAGACGTACGCACGATGATTGACCAGGCAAGGGAATTTCTGCAAGAAACCCAGCGATATCTCGCCGGTCAGCACTGAGAATCGGTTAAGCGGCCGATTTGCGCCAGGGGCGAAGGGCGACGAACAGGGCCGCAATCAGGGTGACGAAGAGCCAGTCCCGCCCGATCAGGATCACGGCGATCCAGGAGTAGCCCCCGTACGGCTGGCGGACGTCCTTGAGGAAGTCGTTGAGGAACAGGAGAGCCAACACCGCCGGGATGAAGAACTTGATCGAGAAGTCGAACAGCCGCCCTACCGGGAAGAGAGAGACACTGTTGACATGCTCCCGCAAGCGGTTCGCCCCGTAGATCCAGCCGACCAGGATGCACTGGAGGATGCAGGAGGCGAACAGCCCATAGTGGCTCAAGAAATGGTCCACAATGTCGAGCCAGGCCAGGCCCCCTCCGGTAGCGAAGATGATCCCCCCTAAGAACCCTAAGATCGACAGGGCCGTCACCACGATCCTGCGGGGGTAATGGAACTTGTCGATCACGGCGGCGCTGAAGGCCTCCAGGATCGATATAGAGGAAGCGATCCCGGCCACCGTCAGGGTCAGGAAGAAGAGGACCCCGAACAGTCGGGAGAAGCTGGGCAGAAGCCCGATCGCCTGGGGGTAGGCGACGAAGGCCAGCCCGATCCCGTGCTGGACCACCTGCTCGAACGGCTTGCCCGTGGCCGCCGCCATGTAGCCCAGGGTCCCGAAGACGGCCAGCCCGGCCACCAGGGAGACGATGGTGTCGACCAGGGAGCAGGCGACGGCGTTGAAGTTGATGTCGGCCTTGCGGGGAAGGTAAGAGGCGTAGGCCACCATGATGCCGAAGCCGAGCGACAAGGTGAAGAAGATCTGAGAATAGGCGTCGATCCAGACCTTTGGATCCCCCAGCCGGCTGAAATCGGGCTTCAAGTATCGCCCGATCCCCTCCCTCGCCCCAGGGAGGAAGGCCATCCAGCCGACAAGAACCAGGATCAGAACGAACAGAGTCGGCATGAAGATCTTGTTCGCTTTCTCGATCCCCTGCTCGACCCCGAAGAAGACGATCAGCCAGTTGAGGATCCAGACGACCAGCAGCCCCAGCAGGATCGGGGTCCGCACATCCCCGATCACCTGGGGGCCGGCGGTCACCCCCAAGAACTGTTGAAAGAAAAAGGTGTTTGGATCGGCTCCCCAGCATAGGTTGAAGGAATAGCCCAGGTAGCAGACGCACCAGGCGATCACCACCGCGTAATACATGACGATCCCGAACATCACAAAGATCACCATCCACCATCCGAGCCACTCCCAGTGGGGACGGACCTTGGCGAACGACATCGGGGCCGAGCCCCGCATCTGGTGGCCGATCCCATACTCCAGGATCATGAGGGGGATCCCCGCCGTCACCAGGGCGATGAAGTAAGGGATCAGGTAGGCCCCGCCGCCGTTCTCGTAGGCCACGTAGGGAAATCGCCAGATCGACCCCAGGCCGATCGCCGATCCGACCGCGGCCAGCAGGAAACCCCACTGGCTCTTCCACTGGGGTCGGTGCGGCTCCATCCCCGGCTGCGGCTGTTTGGATGTCATGGGGACCTCCTTGGGTTTTAAGGAACATTGTACGACCTGATTTTTCCCTTGACAAGCCGCCGCCCGTTCCTGATAATGAGACTCGATCTCAATGAGATGAAATCAAGTCTCAATCTCAACAAGGTGGGGCGGGGAACGGGAGGGGCGGGGTGAAGCTACCCGCGGAAGTGATCCTGTTCCCCAAGCACGCCCGGCGCCCGGCCCAGTTCAAGGCCTGGCTGGCGACGGTGCTGCAGACCTTTCAGGAGCACCTGGGCCGGCACGGGCTGAAACTCACCCGGCAGAGGGAGGAGATCCTTCGGGCGCTGATGAACGCCCAGCGGCACCTGGGAATCGATGAGATGTACGACCAACTCAAGAAGCAGGACCCGACGATCGGGCGGGCCACGATCTTCCGGACGGTGAAGCTCTTACAGGAGTGCGGCCTGGTGGCGGAGGTGGGATCGGCCAACGGGAGGGCGAAGTACGAGCTGAAGGCCGACCGGCCGCACCACGACCATATGGTCTGCATCGAATGCGGGCGGATCATCGAGTTCCAGAGCCCGATGATGGAGCGGTTCCAGGACGGGGCGATCCGCCGGCACGGGTTCGTGGCCCTCTGGCACCGGCACGAGATCTTCGGCCGCTGCCACGACTGCTTGAAGCGCCGCCCGTCATGAGGAAGGAGTTGGACACCGTCCTGGAACGGATTGCGGAGGCGATTCGCTCCATTCGTTACGGAACCGTCTCTGTGGTGATTCAGGATTCTCGGGTCGTTCAGATCGAGAAGAACGAGAAGATCCGCGTTTGTCAAGCCGACCAGACCGCTGGAGGCCATCCAAAGTAGGACACACGCCCGATCCGACCAAACCTTTGGAGGAGACGGCCTTCCCCAGGAGATTGTCGAATGCGATTTCAACCTTGGATGGGCGGGATCGCCCTAGCGATTCTCACAGTCACAGGAATACCGGCGGCGATGGCTCAAGAAGCGGTTCCGGAGGAGGAAGTGACGGTTGAAGCGGTGAAGAGAAAAGAGGCGGGTCCGTTCCTTCCAGACGTTCAAGGCACAACCATTTACTCCGGCAAGAAGGCGACCCAAACCTCACTGCGCCGGCTGCCTCCGATCCACAACAACAACTACCGCCAGGCTTTTTACCAGATGCCGGGGCTGCTGGTTTCGGAGCTGAACAACCGAAGCATCGTGAACATCAACTACCGGGGGATCGGCGATCCCCACGAATCACAGGACCTGCTCACTCTCAAAGATGGGATCCCCATTGGGATGGATCGATTGGGGTATTCCACGACCTATTACACCCCTCCCCTGGAGTCGGTAGAACGAATCGAGTTGATCCGAGGTGGAGGAGCCCTGCTTTACGGTCCTCAGCCGGGTCCGGTATTGAACTACGTCACCTACGATACCCCCACGCAGGAAGGGTGGCATACTTCCACTTCCAATACCATGGGTTCCTTCGGGACCTACAGCACCTTCAACCGCGGCTCGATGGTCCAAGGGCCTTGGGGAGCGCTGGCTTACCAGTATCACTCCCACTCCAATGGGCCCAGGGCCAACGAGGGATTTGACGTGAGCGGCGGCAGCGCCAAGGTGATCCACCGCCGCGACTCTGAGATTACAAGTGGTGCGGCCTCCGCTAGCCGCAGCCACGGCACCGAATCCAAATGGACGCTGAATGTAGACGCCCATGAGAGCGAAGCGCGGGAGCCGGGGCGGCTCACACTGGCCCAGTATCAGTTGAATCGGGAACAGACTCCCCGACCTGGCGACCGGCTGGAGATCTCCCGGTACGCCGCCAGTTTAAAAAACGAGACCGACGTATCTGCCAACACAAAGATCTCCTGGATCTTCTACGGGAGTTACTACGACCGCTGGTCTCTCCGCCGCACCAGCAACACCTCCACGCAGAACAACCTGGACCGCCGCGAGACGAGCGCTGGGGGGATCGAAAGCCGGGTGCGGCACGATTACCAGGCCTTCGGCGACACCCAGACGCTGACCGCCGGGGCAACCTTCTACACCTCAAGCGGTCCCCGCACTCAGGACCGCAGCGCGACAGGAAGGTACCCCACCGAGCTGGGGAATCCGATTTTCGATTTCGACTATCGGACGGTTTACGGAGCCCTCTACGGCGAAAACCGGTTCCTCTTCGGGAACCTGTCGATCGTTCCGGGATTCCGTTTGGATCTGCTGAACCAGCGGGTCAAGGAAAACTTCAATACCAGCAAGACCTCTGCCCTCCACAACATCGACGAGTTCACGGTCGTTCCGCTGGTGGGGTTAGGAATCCAATATGACATTCCCAAAAACAGCCAGTTGTACGCCAACATCTCGCAGGGGTACAAGCCGGCCCAGTTCGATGACCTGGCCCCCACCGGGAACAACACCCTTCCGGCGACCTCGTTGGACGAGGGAAAGACCTGGACGTACGAGCTGGGAGCCAGGGGCAATCCCTTGCCCTGGCTCCAGTTCGATACGAGCATCTTCCGGACGGTGTACGATAATTTCTTCGGAACCGTCACCGTCGGCTCCAACACCCAGCGCCAAAACGTCGGGAAAGCAATCTATCAGGGAGCCGATCTGGCCGGCGAAGTCAACCTGACTCAACTGGTTTCTAGGGTGCCAGGTTTAAACCTGGCACCCTTGGACCGCTTCGGGACACTCAGCCTCTATGGCAACGTTTCCCTGCTGGATGCTGAATTTGATGAGGGGCCCCGCGCCGGCCTGGAGCCGGCATTCGCCCCCGCCTACCTGGCGAAAGCCGGCCTCATCTACCGATGGGCCGATCGGGCCAAGGTGGCACTCCTGGGGACGTTCGTGGAGGATCATTTCTGGGCGGACGACAATGCAGCAGGCGGCACGGGGCTCACCGCCATTCCCGCCTATGCGGTGTGGGATCTCACGGCAGAGGCGAATCTGGTGAAGGATACTTTCAACATCTTCCTGGGGATCAACAATCTCCTGGACGAAGGTTACTTCTCGCGTGTCCGCTCGGATGGTATTGAGCCGGCCGCAGGACGCACCTATTATGCGGGAGTCAAGCTGAAGTTCTAGAAAGGAGATCTTTCCATGCTGGTGTCGTGGTTCCTAAAAGGGGGGCCGGTCATGTGGCCCCTGTTGGCCTGTTCCGTCCTGGGTGTTGCCCTCATTGTGGAGCGGCTTCTCTTCTGGGGACAGCATCGGAAGCGCTCCAGCCCGGAGGAGCTGGACCGATGGCTGGAGCAGATCCGGCATGGGCACCTGAAGGAAGCTTTGCGAATGGGCAAGGAAAGCCGCCACCCCGGAATCCAGGCGCTGGTCAGCGCCTTGAAACACGGAGACCGACCTCTCGCCGACGCCTTGGAACTGGTTGTCGATGAGGCAGATGAAAAAACCCGGGAAACCCTTCCCGGACTGGATACGGTGATCACCCTCTCTCCTCTCCTGGGAATCTTCGGGACGGTGATGGGGATCGTCAAGGCCTTCGACCTGCTGGGTCATGCTTCGCCCACCCCACAGGCGGTCAGCGTCGGGATCGCCGAGGCATTAATCACCACCGAGTTCGGTCTGGGGATCGCGATGCCAGCCCTGGTCTTCTACAATCTGTTCCTGACTTTGAGCGACCGGCTCGCCTTCCGCCTGGAGCGGTACGCCCACGAGTTCGAGATTCTTTATACACAGGCGAAGGAAAGGGCAAGCAGCTCCTTGGAAGTTCTGGAGGCGGAAAGGTAAAGATGCGTTCGACGCGTCGATTCTCCCGTTCGCGGCGCCGAGCGAGGATCGAGATGGTCCCTTTGATCGACTGCATGTTCCTGCTGTTGACCTTCTTCATCTATATCGCCACCGCCATGGTTCTGCAACGTGGAATCCCCGTCGACCTAGCCCACGCCTCCTCCGGAGAAACCCTCCGCAGGGAGCTCAAGTCCATTCAGATCTTCATTCGAAACTCCGGAGAGATTTTCCTCGGGGAAACCCGCGTGACGGAGGGGGACTTGAGCTCTCGCCTGCGCACCCTGGTCGGCTCCGCAGCGGTGTCCGGTTCCAGCCCCCAAAGGCCCGTGGTGATCAACGCGGATAAGGAGGTTCTCCACCAAAGAGTCGTCGATGTCCTGGATCTGGCCCGGCAAAGCGGTGCAAAGCAGGTGGTTCTGGCCGTGGAGCCGAAGAAGGAGGAGGCCGATTGATGAACCCCCGGTGGATGATCGCGCTCGGATGTTCACTGTTGCTCCATACGGGAGCCGCAGTCGGAACAGTCGGCTGGAGGCAAACCCCTCCCTCCTTCGAAGCGACTCCAGGAGAGGCGAAAGTGGCGGTAGTCTTCCGTTCAAAGCCGACCCCACCCCGGGCCTCCCTGAACATCGAGCCGGTCCCACAGAAGAAGGTTGCGGAGCCGGTGACGGCGCTTTCGGAGGTGGAAGGGGTAGAGGCCACCGCACCCCGGTCATTCCGAAATCCACCGCCTCCTTATCCGCCGGAGGCCTTTCGTCGCGGAATCCAGGGGGTTACCTCCCTCTGGGTGGAGGTGAATCCCCAGGGAAGGGCCTTTCTCGTGGTGATGGAGAGCTCTTCCGGATCGGTGATTTTGGATGAAGTGGCTGCATCGGCTGTGGCAAAATGGATATTCATTCCGGCCCGCCGGGCCGGGATTCCGGTCTCGGGATCGATCCGGATCCGGATCCGATTCCAGATTGTTGAAGCAGAGGAATGGGAATAAGCATCTCGTCTCCCTGGTTTCTGGGGCTGATCGCGGGAGGGACCATCTTCCTTGGCTTGCCGATCGCCCGGCTGGCGCATGTGTCGAAGAAGGCCAAGGCCTTCTTGAACGCCGTCTCCACCGGGATTCTGATCTTCCTCCTGGTGGAGATCGCCGGCCATCTGATCGAGGAGATCGAGGAGATGGTGGAACAGGCGGCGGTGAGCGGCGGCTCCCTCTCCGGCGCCTTCCGGTACGGAGGGATCTTCGTCCTGGGCTTCTCGATCGGGCTGCTCGGCCTGGTCTGGTTCGAGAAGCGGTTCATCGGCTCGGCCAAGGATGAGGTGCCGCCGGCCCGGCGGGCCAAGCAGCTGGCCCTGATGATCGCCCTGGGGCTGGGGCTGCACAACTTGAGCGAGGGGCTGGCAATCGGGCAGGGGCACGCGGCCGGGGCAAGGGAATTGGCCTGGCTGCTGGCGATCGGCTTCGCCCTCCACAACGCCACGGAAGGGTTCGGGATCGCCGCCCCCTTATCCGGGCACCGGGCCAGCTGGGGATTCTTGGGGCTGACGGGGGTGATCGCCGGAGGCCCCACCTTCCTGGGGGCGGTGGCCGGATCGGCCTGGGTCAGCAAAACCACCGAGGTCTTCTGCCTGGCCCTGGCGGCCGGAACGATCCTCTATATTGTGGGGGAGCTGCTCCACTTGGGCCGGATCCTCAAGGGGGAGGCAATTGTGGAGATCGGACTGCTGATCGGCTTCTTCGTCGCGATGGGAACCGATTTCGCCCTCTCCGCCGCGCTGGAGAAGACAGCCGCCCATGGCCCACGGCACGGGGGATACTTTGGGGATGCCAACGACATCTTCCATTACGAGCTGATCCGGGAGAAGGAGAGCCGCCTGATCCTGTACGTGAACGACCACCTCAACCGCCCCGTCGATACCCGATCCTTGCAGGGCCGCTGGGTGTTGAACCCGGACGGGCCCAGGCCGATCACCGGCTTCTTCACCTCCTCCCAGGACGGGGCTTCCCTGCTGGGGGAGATGCCCCTCTCGGCGCGGGAGGGGCCGCTCCATGTCAAGGTGGAAGTGCTCAAGGCGAGGGAATGGATTGATATGGAATTTTTCCTCCCTTCCTGATAGCATAGAGGTTTCGATGATTGAGCAGAAAACATTCCAATTGAAACCGAGCGAGGTGACCCGGAAATGGCATCTCGTCGATGCGCAGGGCCAGGTGCTGGGGCGTTTGGCCGTGCGGGTGGCTGTTCTCCTGCGCGGCAAGCACAAGCCCACCTTCACCCCCCACGTCGACTGCGGGGATGGGGTGGTGGTGATCAACGCCCAGAAGATCCGGGTGACCGGAACCAAGCTGGATTCCAAGATCTACACCCGCTACTCCGGGTATCCGAGCGGCCTGAAGAAAGAACCCCTCTCCCGGCTTTTGAATCGGCGGCCGACGGAGGTGATCCGCCACGCGGTCGTCGGAATGCTGCCCCGCGGCCCTTTGGGCCGGCAGGTGGCCAGGCACCTTCGAATCTACGCCGGGGCGGAGCATCCGCATATCGCCCAACTGAAGGGATCAGGAAGCCCATGCCCATGACCGGTCGAAGAAAAGAGGCGGTCGCCAGGGTGCATCTCAAGCCCGGGACGGGCCAGATTCTGGTCAATGGCCGGAAGATGGAGGTCTATTTTCCCCGGCTGTCACTCCAGTCGCTGATCCGGGAGCCGCTGGTCGCCACACAGACTGTGGGCCGGTTCGATTTTACCGCCCATGTCGCCGGCGGCGGTTTGAGCGGCCAGGCCGGGGCCCTCCGGTTGGGGCTGGCCCGGGCGGTGGTCCAGGCGGAGGAGGGGCTGCGGGGAACCCTTCGAAAGGGGGGGTTTCTCACTCGGGATTCCAGGGTCAAGGAGCGGAAAAAGTACGGACAAAAGGGAGCCCGCAAGCGGTTCCAGTGGACTAAACGTTAAGGTCCTGACGACCTATCCTTTCTCATCGGGGTACCAGGACCTGGTACCCGGCGAAGGAGCAGAGGATAGGTCGATTTCTTTTTGATGGCGAGAATATCGGTCGGAATCATAGGAGTCACCGGGTACGCGGGGCAGGAGCTGCTCAAGATCCTGCTCAAGCATCCGGAGGTTTCTGTTCAATACCTGGCCGCCCGGCGGGTGGAGAAGGCGCGCCCAGCGGAGGAGGTGGTGCCTCCTTTGCGGGGACTCCTCCAGACCGAACGGGCCGCGGGACTCCGGATCCACCCTTTTCGGGTGAAGGAGGCGACCGATGCGGCGGAGTTCCTGTTCCTGGCCCTGCCGCATGGGGTGGCGATGGAGATCGTCCCGCAGATTTTCCGAAAGCCGAAGGCCAAACTGGTCGATTTAAGCGGAGATTTCCGGCTCAAGTCGGCCGAGAAGTTCCTTCAGGCCTATCAGATGAAGCACAAGCGCCCCACCTTGTTGAAGGAGTCGGTCTATGGCCTCACGGAGTGGGCCAGGGACTCGATCCGATCGGCCCGCCTGGTGGCCAACCCCGGTTGCTACCCGACCGCCGTGTTGCTGGGCCTGGCCCCCCTGGCCGAGCAGGGGCTTCTGGAAAAGGAGGGGCTGATCGTCGATGCGAAATCGGGAGTGACCGGGGCGGGGCGCTCCCTCAAGGAGGAGCTGCTCTTCTCCGAGGTGAACGAGGATCTGCGGGCCTACCGGGTGAACAGCCACCAGCATATGCCGGAGATGGAGCAGGAGCTGAGCCGCTTGAGCCGCCGGCCCATGAGGATGGTCTTCGTGCCGCACCTGGTCCCGATGAACCGGGGGCTGTACGCCACAATCTACGCGCCGCTCACCAAGGCCCTGAGCGAATCGGAGGTCCGCTCGATCTATCGGAGCGCCTATAAAGGAGAGCCGTTCATCGGGATCCTGCCGGAGGGGATCTGGCCGCAGGTGAAATCGGTGGAAGGGTCCAACCGGTGCGAGATCGGGCTGAAGGTGGATCGGAAACACCGGCTGGCCATCCTGCTGGTTGCCATCGACAATCTGGGCAAAGGGGCGGCGGGCCAGGCGGTGCAGAACATGAACCTGATGTGCGGGCTGGAAGAGACGGAGGGGCTCTCCTAAATGAACCGGGTCGCGGGGGGAGTGACCGCGCCGGCCGGGTTTCTTGCCACGGGGATCTCCTGCGGGGTGAAGAAACGGGGGAAGGACTTGGCCCTGATCTTTTCCGAGCATCCGGCCTCCATGGCAGGAACCTTGACGCGCAATGCGCTCCGGGCCTCCTGCGTCGATCGGGCGGCGAAGATGCTGCGGCACGGATCGGCCCGAGCGATCGTGGCGGTGAGCGGCAACGCCAACTGTTGCACCGGGCGGCGAGGGGCGGCCGACACCGAGGCGACGGCCCGGTGGACGGCCCAGGCGCTCAAGATCCGGCCCACCGAGGCGCTGGTCGCCTTCACCGGGGTGATCGGCCATCCTCTCCCGACGCCAAGGATCCGAAAAGGAATCGAGCAGGCGGCCAAGAGGATATCCAAGACCGGCTCCCACCTGGCGGCGGAGGCGATCCTGACCACCGACACCCGTCCGAAAGAGTTGGCCGTCCGCTTCTCGGTCCAGGGAAGGCCGATCACGATCGGCGGCATCGCCAAGGGATCCGGGATGGTGGCTCCCAACATGGCCACGATGCTCTGCTTCCTGACGACCGACGCCCGGGTTGATCGAACCACGCTGCAGCGGCTGCTCCGCCGGACGGTGGAGGAGTCGTTTAACCGGATCACGGTGGACGGAGAAACCTCCACCAATGACATGGTGCTGATCCTGGCCAACGGCCGCTCCGGCGCAGCTCGCCTCCGGCCGGGGAGCAGGCCGTACCGGAGCTTCGAGGAGGGGCTGAAGTCCGTCTGCCGATACCTGGCCCATGAGATCGTTCGGGACGGGGAAGGGGTGACACGGATGATGAAGGTGCAGGTGGTCGGCGCGGCCAACGGGCGAGAGGCCCGGCAGGTGGCCATTTCAATCGCCGACTCGATGCTGGTCAAGACGATGGTGGCGGGGCGGGACCCCAACTGGGGAAGGGTGGCGGCCGCGGTCGGCGGCTCCGGATGCCGGATCGATCCGAAGCGACTGACGATCCGGCTGGGGAAGGTAACCGTCTTCCGAAACGGGGAACCGGCCCGGCTCAGCCGTCCGACCCTCCTGGACCAGGTGGACCATTCGGAGATCGCCATCGGAGTCGACCTGGGACTGGGAAGGGGGGAGCACCGGCTTCTCAGCGCGGACCTGACCGAGGAGTATGTCCGGATCAATGCCAAATACACGAGCTGACCTCAACCACCGGATCCCGGCCGCCATCATCCAGAAGGCGGACCATCTCCTGGAGGCCCTCCCCTATCTCCAGGCCTTTCGAGGGAAGAGATTCGTCATCAAATACGGCGGTTCGGCCGTCACCGATTCGGTCAGGCGCCGGGCAATCCTGGAGGATATCGTCTTTTTGAGCACAGCCGGCATCCGGCCGGTTCTGGTGCACGGAGGAGGTCCGGAGATCACCAAACGGATGAACCGGGGCGGGAAACCGGCCCGGTTCGTCCAGGGGCTTCGGGTCACCGACGCCCCGACGCTGCGGACGGTGGTCAGAGCCCTGACAGGGGTCAACCGGATGCTGGTCAAGGAACTGGAGCGGCTGGGGGCCAGGGCGCAGGGCCTGATGGGCTGGGAGGGGGGCTTGATCCACGCCGAGCCGATGACGATCCCGGGGGAGGATCTCGGATTCGTCGGGACGGTGACCGGCGTCAACACCGGACCGGTCAAGCGGATGCTGGCGCTGGGGGTGATCCCGGTCGTCGTTCCGGTCGGCGCCGGTTGGAACGGCCAAGTCTACAACATCAACGCCGACGAGGCGGCCGCCGCCCTGGCGGCGGCTTTAAAGGCGGAGAAGTTCGTCCTGGTGACCGATGTGCCCGGGATCCTGCGCCGCTCCAAGGATCTGAAGAGCATCATCCCGACCGTGACGGCGGCCGGCGCGAACCGCCTGATCCGATCGGGCGTCATCGCCGGAGGGATGATCCCGAAAACCCGGGCCTGCATGGAGGCCCTCAAAGGGGGAGTCCGAAAAACCCACATGATTGACATGGGGATTCCTCACGGGCTGCTGCTGGAGATCTTCACCGACCGGGGGATCGGAACGGAGATCGTCAAATGACCACAAAGCAGATTGAGAAACTGTACGAGAAGTTCTCGATCCCGGTCTACAACCGGCTGGGGATCGCCGCCGCCCGCGGCTCCGGCTCCTGGCTCTGGGACCAGGGAGGGCGGCGCTACCTGGATCTGTTCCCGGGGTGGGGGGTCAACGCCTTGGGGCACTGCCATCCCCACGTCGTCAAGACGGTTCAGCGGCAGGTCAAGCGGTTGATCCATGTGCCGAACACCTTTTACCATGAGCCGCAGGCCCGGCTCTCCGAGATGCTGATCCGAAACAGCATCGACGGCAAGACCTTCTTCGTTTCCAGCGGGGCGGAAGCGGTGGAGGCGGCGATCAAGCTGGCACGGCGGCATGGATACCCGGGTCGATGGGAAATCATCACGATGGAGGGATCGTTCCACGGCCGGACGTACGGGGCCCTCTCCGCCACCGCCCAGTCCAAGCACCAGCGGGGATTCGAGCCGCTTCTTCCCGGGTTCGTCCATGTGCCGTTCAACCGGATCGAGGAGGTGAAGAGGGCCGTCGGCCCCAAGACGGTGGCGATCATGCTGGAGCTGATCCAAGGAGAGGGAGGGATCCATGTCGCCAAGCCGGAGTATGTCCGAAGTTTAAGGCGGTTGTGCGACGAGCATCAACTGCTTCTGATCTTCGACGAGATCTCGACCGGGATGGGCCGGACCGGAACTCTGTTCTGCTTCCAGCAGTACCGGGTCAAGCCGGACATCCTGTTGCTGGCCAAGCCGGCCGCCGGTGGGCTTCCGATGGGGACGCTGATCGCCAAACGGGAGATTGCCGACACCTGGGAGAAGGCGACCCACGCCACCACCTTCGGCGGTAATCCGCTCGTGACCGCCGCCGGTCTGGCGGCGTTGGAGGCGATCCGGAAAGATAAGCTGCTCGCCAACGTCAAGCGGCTCTCCCCTTACCTGTTCAAGCGGTTGGGGGAGCTGAAACAGAAGCATTTGGGTATCCGGGAAGTCCGGGGCAGGGGATTCATGGTCGGCATCGAGCTGGACCGCCCCGGAAAGGAGGTGGTGGTGGAGGCCCGAAAGCGGGGGCTGCTGATCAACTGCACCCAGGAGAGAGTCCTGCGGCTCTATCCGGCCCTCAGCGTCAAGCGATCCCAGCTCGACTTAGGGATCAAATTGCTGGATGAAGCCCTTTCTACCGTTCACCCTGAGCAAGCCGTTCGTCCTTCGACAGGCTCAGGACGAACGGCGCGTCGAAGGGTGAATCAGCCATGAACCCACGACACTTGCTCACCGTTCGGGACCTGACCGCTTCTCAGATCCAGGACTTGTTCAGAACAGCGGCCCAGATGAAGAAGAGTCGAAGCCATCCGCGGCCCCTGACCGGAAAGATCCTGGGGCTCCTGTTCCAGAAGCCGTCGGTCCGGACCCGGGTCTCCTTCGAGGTCGGCATGGCCCAACTGGGTGGGCAGTCGCTCTACATCGGGCCGGTGGAGCTTCAGGAGGGAAAACGGGAAGGGGTCAAGGATCTGGCGAGGGTCCTCTCCCGATACCTGGACGGAATCGTGGCTCGAACCTTCGCCCACTCGGATGTGGAAGGGCTGGCCCGGTGGGCGACCGTGCCGGTCATCAATGGGCTGTCTGATTTCAGCCACCCCTGCCAGGCCTTGAGCGACCTGTTCACCATTCAGGAGCGGTTCGGGCGCCTCAAAGGGATTTGCGTTGGCTACGTCGGAGATGGAAACAATGTCTGCCATTCCTTAATGTCCGGCTGCGCCCTGATGGGGATCCATTTGACGATCGCCACACCACCCAGGTATCGGCCGGATCCGCAGCAGATTCGGTGGGCAAGAAGCCAGGCGTCGAAATCCGGCGCGAAGATCGAGTGGACCGATGATCCCAAGAAAGCCGTTCGAGGGGCGCAGGTGGTCTACACCGACGTCTGGACCAGCATGGGGCAGGAGAGGGAACGCGCAAAGCGCCGATCCGATTTCCGAGGGTTCCAGGTCAACGACACCCTGCTTCGGCTGGCCGACAGAAAGGGGGTCTTCATGCATTGCCTGCCGGCCCATCGGGGAGAGGAAGTGACCGACCCAGTGATGGACTCCCGCCGCTCCATCGTCTATGATCAAGCGGAGAATCGCCTGCACGTTCAGAAGGCGATTCTGATCCGGCTGCTGAAATGAAACCGAAAGTGGTTCTGGCCTATTCCGGGGGGTTGGACACCTCCGTCTGCATCCGCTGGTTGACCGAACGGGGATACCGGGTGGTCGCCTTCTGCGCCGATCTGGGCCAGGGGGAGGATTTCCGGCCGATCCGGCAGCGGGCGATCCGCTGCGGAGCGGAGAAGGTGAGCGTCCGGGACTTAAAAATCCCCTTCGCCCGGGACTACATCCTTCCGGCCCTGAAGGCCGGGGCGGTGTACGAGGGGAAGTACCTGCTCGCCACCGCCTTGAGCCGCCCTCTGATCGCCAAGGGGCTGGCCGATGCGGCGAAAGCGGAGCGGGCGGAGGCGGTGGCCCACGGCTGCACGGGGAAGGGGAACGATCAGGTCCGGATCGAGGTTTCCCTGCGGATCCTGGCCCCCCACTTAAAGATCCTGGCCCCGGTCCGGGAATGGACGCTCAAATCCCGAGGAGAAGAGATCAAGTACGCCCAGAGACATCGGCTCCCGATCGCTCGAAAAACAGAATCCCGCTTCTCGATCGACCAGAACCTCTGGGGATGCTCGATCGAATCGGGGCCTCTGGAGGATCCGTGGGTCGAGCCGCCACAAGCATGCTATCGATGGACAAAAGATCCCGCCAGGGGGCCGGCCAGACCCACCTACGTTCAGATCGACTACGAGAAGGGGACTCCGGTCGGCTTAGACGGCAAGCGGCTGTCTCTCATCGAGCTGATCGGGCGGCTCAACCGGATCGGGGCGGCTCACGGGGTCGGGCGGACCGACCTGATCGAGGACCGGCTGGTCGGGATCAAATCGAGAGAGGTGTACGAGGCGCCGGCCGCCACGATCCTGCATGCCGCCTCGAGGGAGCTGGAGCAGCTGACCTGCGACCGGGAAACATTGGGCTTCAAGGAGATCGTGGCCCAGCGCTACTCCCGCCTGATCTACGACGGGCTCTGGTTCACTCCCCTCAAGGAGGCATTCGACTCCTTCGTCGAGTCGGCCACTCAACGGGTCACCGGCACGGCGCGGGTCAGGATGTTCAAAGGGACCGCCGTCTGCGTCGGGAGGCGTTCCCCCCACTCCCGCTACTCGAAACGGATGGCCACCTACGAGGGGCAGGATAGCTTCGACCAGAAGGCGGCGGCCGGGTTCATCACCCTATGGGGACTGCCGTACGTGAAAAGGCAAAAGTGAAAAGGAGAAAGGTAAAAGTGAGGAAGCTGTGGGGCGGGAGATTCTCCCAGCCGACCGCGAAGGTGGTGGAGCGGTTCACCCACTCCTTGTCGGTCGATCGGCGGCTGGCCCGACAGGACCTGCTCGGATCGATCGCCCATGCCCGGATGCTGGGGAAACGAAAGATTATTCCTGCGGCCGATTCCCGGATCCTGGTCCGAACCCTTCAAGGGCTTCTCAAGAATCTGGACCGGGGTCGGTTGAATCTGGACAGGTCGGCCGAGGATATCCACACGGCGATCCAGCTCCTGGTCGAGAAGAAAGCGGGAACCGCGGCCCGGCGGCTCCACACCGCCCGCTCGAGGAACGACCAGGTGGTGACCGCTCTTCGGCTCTGGGCCAAAGAGAAGGTTTCCCAACTGGAGCAGGGAATCGCCCAGCTCCAGAAAGCAATCTTGACTCAAGCAGGAAAGAGCCATCGGCTCATCATGCCCGGCTACACTCACCTTCGGCATGCCCAGCCGGTCCTGGTAGCGCACCTTCTGTTGAGTTACCTGCCGGCCCTGGAGCGGGACCGGCGCCGCCTCCATTCGGCTCGGGAACGGCTGGATGAGCTACCCTTAGGATCCGGCGCCCTGACCGGAACCGGGTTGCCGATCGATCGGGCTTCCGTCGCCAGGGAGCTGGGCTTTGCCCGGGTCCTAGAGAATTCTGTTGACGCGGTGACGGCTCGTGACTTCGTCGCCGAGATCCTCTCCGTGCTGGCGATCCTGTCGGTGAACCTCTCCCGGATCGCGGAGGATCTGATCCTCTGGTCCACCTCCGAGTTCGGATTCCTTTCCTTCGACGAGCGGCTGCTCACCGGCTCCTCCATGATGCCACAGAAGCAGAACCCGGATTTCCTGGAGCTGGTCCGGGGCGGGACCGCCCGAGTCATCGGGAACCTGACCGGGATCCTGGTCCTCTTGAAGGGACTCTCCTCCGGCTACCAGCGGGACCTCCAGGGGGACAAGGATCTCCTGTTTGAAGCGGCCGACCGGGCGGAGGGAATGCTGGCGGTGATGACCGCCGGATTCCAGGGAATCCGGTGGAACCGGAAGAGGATGGAACAGCAGCTCTCCGATGAGTCGATATACGCCACCGATCTGGCCGAGTACCTGGTTTCAAAAGGGGTCCCTTTCACTCAGGCCCATCGGGCGGTCGGCCAACTCCTCAGCTTCGCCGACCGGCAGGGAACCTCTATCCGGCGGCTGCCTCTTTCCACCCTGCGCCGGTTCGAGCCATGCTTCGGCTCCGACGTCTACCGGCTTCTCGACCCGGCCAAGTCGGTCGCCCGCAAGAGGTCGGCCGGCAGCACCAACCCTTCCCAGGTCGCCCAGGCGATCCGCCGCTGGAAGGGCCATCTGAAAAGTGTTCGTCCTTCGACTCGGCCGTTCATGCTGAGCTTGTCGAAGCAGAACGGCCAGCTCAGGACGAACGGCTAGCGCAACGTGCATCGATTCGCGTACCGAAACGGTGAGCTTTTCTGCGAGCAGGTGCCGGTTTCCGACGTGGCCCGGGCGCTGGGAACTCCCCTTTACCTTTACAGCTTGGGGACGTTGCTGGACCATTTCCGGAAACTGAAGACCGCCTTCCGACCGGTTGCGCCCCTGATCTGCTTCTCGATGAAGGCCAACAGCTCCCTGGCCATCTGCCGGGCCCTTACAAAAGCGGGAGCCGGCTTCGACGTCGTCTCCGGAGGAGAGCTTCAGAAAGCCGTTCGGGTCGGCGCCGACCCGAAGAAGATCGTCTTCGCCTCCGTCGGCAAGACCGAATCGGAGATCGAGGCGGCCCTTCGCAAGGGCATTCTCTGCTTCAACGTCGAGTCGATCCAGGAGCTTCAGCGGATCGAGGCGATCGCGGCCCGGCTGGGGCGAAAGCAGCTTGTCGGGCTGCGCCTGAACCCGGATGTCGATCCCCACACCCACGCCTTCATCACCACCGGGCACAAGCAAAACAAGTTCGGGATCGACTGGGAGACGGTGGAGTCGATCTTCCAACAAAAGGGTCGGTTCCCCCACCTGAAGCTGGAGGGGCTCCACATCCATATCGGCTCCCAGATCTTGAAGGCCGGCCCATTCAAGGAGGCGATCGCCAAGGCCCTCAGAATGATCGAGCGGGCCAAGCGACATGGAATCCGGATCCGAACGCTCAATATCGGCGGGGGTCTCGGAATCGTCTACCACAAGGAGACCCCTCAGACCGCGGCCGATTACGCCCGGGCGGTTCTTCCCCTCTTGAAGAGAAGGAAACTCAAGATCATCCTGGAGCCGGGCCGGTTCATCGCCGGAAACGCCGGGATTCTCCTTACCCGTCTGCTGTATCTTAAAGAGAATCGAGCGAAGCTCTTCGCCGTGGTGGATGCCGGGATGAACGACCTGATCCGCCCCTCCCTGTACGGCGCCTATCACGAGATCCTGCCGGTCGACCAACCGAACCATGTCCCGTCTTCAAAAGTCCGGTACGATCTCGTGGGCCCGGTCTGCGAGAGTGGCGACTTCTTCGCCAAGGATCGGGCCCTACCCCCCTTGAAGCCGGGGGATCTCCTGGCGATCATGGGGGCAGGGGCCTACGGCTTCACGATGGCCAGCAACTACAACTCCCGGCCCCGTCCGGCCGAGGCGCTGGTCCACGGCAGCCGCTGGTTCCTGATCCGCCGCCGGGAGACGTTGCAGGACCTGATCCGCCCCGAGCGTATCCCCTCCTTCCTCCGTTAATCTAAACTTAGATCACATTGTTCGCTTGACACCGGCCCCAAGCAGGCGTATCTTTTGCGTAAGCTAAACAAAACCGTTTCTCCCCGATAAAAAGGAGGCAAGACCCGATGAAAAATGCTTCGCTATCTCCGTTCGTCCTGAGCCCTTCGAGTTTCCTCAGGGCAGGCTTGTCGAAGGACGAACGACCGATTCGTGTCTCAGCACTCTTACTCACCTTTTCCTTAGCAGTCCCCAACCCCGCGCTGGCCATGCGGGCCCAAGGCGCCGACGGTGCCTCCCGCGCCGGCCTCGAGGAGGCGCTGCGCGAGCCCCACGTCATTGCGAGGAGCCCTGCAGGGGCGACGAAGCAATCCCTGCTTGCCACCGGGCTGGAGGAGCCGGGCGAAGCGCAGAGATTCTCCTCAACGGGGCTGCTTTGGCCAGATGTCTGGCTGAGGATGACGGCAGGGTTCTAGCTGTGGGCGGCCCTGGACAAAGCCCTGCCCAAATCCGAAACCCTGGTAAAAGCAGAGGCGGGCGAGTTCCTTCCACCGGAATCCTGGAAGTCAGCGCAGGAGGAAAACCGCCGCAGATTCTTCTCCATGCTTTCAGTATCCCACGAATGGTGGAATGAGACGCTACCCCGGTGGGAAAGGGAGCTGGGCCCCCAGGTCAAGGGAATCGCTGAGGAAGTCGCTGGCAAGATCCAAAGCGGCCATCCCAATTGGCTGAAGTTTCAGGAAAATTGGTCCAGCGCGAGACCTCCTTGGCTTACCGGCCTCGTTTCATACTTCGGAAAGGGAAAGGACTTTGAGCAAGATGCCGAGGGGCTGGCCGCCCGTTCGGAGTTCTTCGAACAGGAGGCAGAGGCGGTGCTGGCTCCTCGTCTAAGCCAGCTGGTGAATGAGGTTACCCCACAGCTGATCCCAAAGATGATCGAGATCCATGCCTCGGTTGCACAGCTTCCGGAAGAAGAATTCCGGAAGCTTCTTGAGGAGAAACTGGGAGCGGGAGAAGCGATCAATCTGAGTGAGATCCGATCCGGGCTGGAGGAAGTGGTTGTCGAGTCGGACGCGGATCTGCTCGAGACCCTGGCGAACAACGGCGGAATCGCGACGATCGGCGGGAATACCTACATCCTGTTGAATCCAGAAGCAAACCTCCCCGGCGAAACCTTCCTGTTCGACCAGGTTGGGCTGGAGGAGCTGCCCCCTGGAGTCAAGAGGATCCCGTTGCCGAAGGTAGCTGTGCCGGGTGAAGAGCATCTGTGGTTACGGGACATGATCGGACCGGGTGACATTGTCCTCCTGGATTCCACTCGCGTGGGGCTCGAAGAAGCCGCCTTCTGGAAACCGGCCGGGGTCACTCCCCGCGCCATGATCCGGATCGCTCCGACAACCCTACAGACGATCACCGCTGCCGCCGGCCTGGAGGAGCTGATTCGCCTGGCCGAACGGGCCAGGGGAGGAATCATCTCCGTCGGCGACGCCGCGATTGAGAACCGCCAGGAATACCAGGTAGCGGTTCTGCGGTCGACGTAAGCCTGCGGGTAAAGGGCCAGACCCGGGGGCGGGGTGAGCAGACCTTCTCGCAGCGCGAGCGTGGCACGGTTTTTATACCTCCTTTAGCCCTTGGAAAGGTGCCAGGTTAAAACCTGGCACCTTTCATTTAGGAGCGAGCGCGAGAGAAAGCGCCACCGCCTCGCTGGGGCGGTGGACGCGTGTCTGCGAATCCCCGCCCCCGGGGATGGCCGGGCCCCCGGAGCAGGGGTGGCACCGGCTAGCACTGGGTAGGCCAAGGGCGAGGATTATGAAAAGCCCGAACCATCGGGGAGTAGTCGGCACTCTTCGTTTCATTGGGTCTGGGCCTATTATCCCACGAGCTCCAGGGCGAAGTCGAGGGAAGGGGCGGAGTGGGTCAAGGCCCCAACGGAAATCCGGTCGACCCCGGTGGCGGCGATCTTCTCCACCGTCTCCAGGGTGACGCCGCCGGAGACCTCCAGCAGGATCTTCTTGGCCTTTTTGGAGCGGGCCACCGCGTTCCGAAGCCGGACCGCCTCCTGGATCTCGGAGACGATCATGTTGTCCAGCAGGATGATGTCGGCCTTCGCGGCCAAGGCCTGGCGGAACTCCTGAAGAGTGGTCACCTCCACCTCAATGACCGCCGATTTCTCCCGGGCCTCTCTCACCGCCTGCTCGATGGCGGAAAGCCGGTTAATTTCCTTCGATAAAGGGACAGTCCCCTTTGGACCGCACCTTAGAGGGGGCCAGGTCGGGGACAGTCCCTGGCGGGCGGCCACCAGCTGGATATGGTTGTCCTTGATCAGCACCTGATCGTATAGCCCCATCCGGTGGGGAACCCCTCCCCCGACGGAGACCGCGTACTTTTCCAGGAGCCGCAAGCCGGGAATGGTCTTCCGGGTGTCCAGGATCTGGGCCGGGGTACGTTTCACCCGATCGACAAAGGCCCGGGTCAGAGTGGCGATGCCGGAGAGGTGGCCGAGGAAATTCAAGGCAACCCGTTCCGCCGTCAGAATCCCCCGGGCCGGCCCCTCGATGAATGCAACCGCCTGGCCGGAATGGACCCTCTGGCCGTCCGGGACGTTCGGCTTGAATCGGATCTTCGGGTCGACTTGCCCGAAGGTCCATTCCGCCGCCTGGAGCCCGGCCAGGACCCCCTCCTCCCGCACCACCAGATCCCCTTTGGCCTGCTGAGCCTTGGGGATCACGGCTGAGGTCGTCAAATCCCTCGGCCCGATATCCTCCTTCAGAGCCGACGCTATCAGGGGAAGGACGCGGTTTTTATCAATCCCTGGAATGGCCATCCTCAAAAACCAAAAGGGGTCTGACCCCTGACAGACCCCAACTGCTTCAAGCTTTCGGTCCACCTGATTAGCTCCGACTCTAACTCTCGGAGGGACTCTTCCTCTTCGGCGACCACATCGGCGGGGGCCTTGGAGCGGAAGGCGGAATCGTTCAGGCGGGTCCGCTTGGATTGGGCACGGACCGCCAGGGCCTTGATCTCTTTCTGGATCCGCTGCCGCTCCACCTCCAGATCAACGAGGTCAGCCAGAGGAACGATGAGATCCCAAACACCAAAATTCCCTTCCGCAGGCAAATGTGAGACCACAGAGCCGGTAGGGCGAGCCATTTGTGTCCCCAGGGTCATCTTCCCGACCGAGCCAAGCCGTTGGATCAGCTTCTCATGGTGAGCCAAAAGGGCTTTCCCCTCTTCACCCTCTTTCCCCTTATTCCCCTCTTTCCCCCCTATGCGCACAATAAGATCGATCTTCTCTTTGATCGGCACCCGGAACGTGGTCCGGATGTTCCGAACCTCGGTGATGACCGCCTGGAGCCGATCGAAAATTTTCTCCGCTTCCGGATCGATGCGGGCCGGATCGGCCTTCGGCCACGGCCCCGACATGATCGGGCCGGTGCTGACCCTCTGCCACAGCTCCTCGGTGATGAACGGCATGATCGGATGCAGCAGCCGCAAGGTTCCTTCGAGCACGTAATGCAAGACGGCGTCGGTGGGATCAGGGACAGTCCCAGGGACTGTCCCCGTCCCAGCGCCAGGATGCTGCTCCAAAGGGGACTGTCCCAGCTTTTTGCGGGACGGGGACAGTCCCTGGCGCTGGAGCTTGGCGATCTCCAGGTACCAGTCGCAGAAGTCGCGCCAGACAAACTGATAAAGCCGCTTCGCCGCCTCGTTGAAACGGTACTGATCGAGCGAGTCGCTCACCTCGCTCACGGTCTGCTGGAAGCGGCTTAAGATCCAACGATCGGCCAGCGTACTGGTACCTGGAAAAACGGCGTCGGTAGAATAAGGGACAGTCCCCTTGGGAGGAGGGACAGTCCCCTTTGGAGCTGCCTGCTGGTAGCGGGACGGGGACAGTCCCTGGGGATGCTCCGGGGACAGTCCCTGAAGGATCAGCCGGGCGGCGTTCCAGAGCTTGTTGGCGAAGTTCCGCCCCAGGAGGAACTTCTCCTCCGAGAGGTACAGGTCCTGCCCCTCGGAGGTCATCTGGGTGAGCGAGAATCGAAGGGCATCGGCCCCCATCCGGTCGATGATCTGGAGCGGATCGATGATATTCCCCAGAGACTTGGACATCTTCTTGCCCCCCTCGACCCGGATGATCCCGTGGATGTAGACGTCCCGGAACGGGATCTGCTTCAAGAAGAATCTGCCGGCCATCACCATCCGGGCGACCCAGAAGAAGATGATGTCCTGGCCGGTCACCAGGACCGAGGTCGGGTAGAATTTTTTCAGGTCAGGCGTCTGATCCGGCCAACCGAGTGTGGAGAAGGGCCAAAGCCAGGAGGAGAACCATGTGTCCAGCACATCCTCGTCCTGGAACAGGTCGGTCCCTCCGCAGTGTCGGCATTTCGGGGGGCGGGGCACGCTCACATGGATTCCGGCTTGCTCCTCCTCCATCTGGAGCCGCCCGGAGAGGATCCCCCGCTGCTGTTTTTCGACGTAGGCCGGGGTGCAGCGCCGGCAGTACCAGCAGGGGATCCGATGCCCCCACCAGATCTGGCGGGAGATGCACCAATCCCGGATGTTCCGCAGCCAGTCCAGGTATACCTTGGTCCATCGCTCCGGGACGAAGCGCAGCCCATCCTTCTCCACCGCCTCGATCCCCAGTCGGGCCAGCGGCTGCATCCGGACGAACCACTGGGGGGAGAGGGTCGGCTCGATGATCGTGCGGCAGCGGTAGCAATGGCCGACCGAGGCGGTATGCTCCTCGACCTTCTCCAACAACCCCAAGGTTTCCAGATCACGGATGATCCGCTTGCGGCACTCGAACCGATCCAACCCGGCGTAAGGGCCGGCTTGGTCATTCATCTTGGCGTCCGGAGTCATCACCCGGATCGCCTCCAGCCCATGCTTCTGTCCCAACAGGAAGTCGGTCGGATCATGGGCCGGCGTCACCTTGACCGCCCCGGTTCCGAACTCCCGATCGACGCTGGAATCCTGGATGATCTTCAAAGGACGCTTGAGGATCGGCAGCTCCAGGGCTCGATTCTCCAGGGATCGGTAACGGAGATCCTCCGGATGAACCGCCACCGCGACGTCTCCCAGCATCGTCTCCGGGCGGGTCGTCGCCACGATCACCCCATCCCCGCCGCCCACCATTGGATACCGGATGTGCCAGAGATGCCCCTTCACCTCCTCATGCACCACCTCCTCGTCGGAGAGGGCGGTCTGGCAGCGTGGGCACCAGTTGACCAGGTAATAACCCCGGTAGATCAGCCCCTCCCGGTGGAGCGTCAGGAAAGCCGTCTCCACCGCGCGGGAGAGCCCCTCGTCCATCGTGAACCGCTCCCGGCTCCAGTCGCAGGAAGCCCCCAGCCGTCGAAGCTGCCGCACGATGGTGGAGCCGTAGATCTCCTTCCAGGCCCAGACTTTCTTCACAAACTCCTCCCGCCCCAGCTGCTGGCGGGTCTGTTTCTCCTGAGCCAGCTGCCGCTCCACCACGTTCTGCGTGGCGATGCCGGCATGGTCGGTGCCCGGCACCCAGAGGGCGGCATGGCCCTGCATCCGGCGATGGCGGATCAGGATATCCTGGAGGGTGTTGTTGAGGGCATGGCCCATGTGGAGGATCCCGGTCACGTTGGGGGGAGGGATCACGATGGTGAAGGGGCCCTTCGGGGCGCTCGGGTCCGGCTTGAACAGTCCGCCCGATTCCCAGATCGAGTACCAGCGCTGCTCGACCTCAGCGGGACTATAAACAGACGGAATGGACATTAGCCGTTCGCCCTGAGCCGGCCGTTCTCCTTCGACAAGCTCAGGATGAACGGCCGAGCCGAAGGGCTACCTTTTATCTTTGAGGAGCTTGTACTCGATCGAATCGACGAGCGCCTGCCAGCTGGCCTCGATGATGTTCTCGCTCACCCCGACGGTCCACCAGCTGTCCTTCGGATCCTGCGACTGGATCAGCACCCGGACCCGGGCGGCGGTGCCGGCCTGCGATTCCAGCACCCGAACCTTGAAGTCGACCAGATGCATCTGATTCACGGAAGGGTAAAACCCGGCCAGCGCCTTGCGCAGCGCCTTATCCAGGGCGTGGACCGGCCCGTCCCCCTCCGCGGCGGTATGCTCGGTGACCCCGTCCACCTTCAGCTTGATCGTCGCCTCGGAGGTCATCTTCCCGTCGGGTCTCTTCTCCACCACCACCCGGAACCCCTCCAGCTCGAAGAACCGCTTGAACCGCTTGTAGGCGCGCCGCATCAAAAGCTCGAAGGAGCCCTCCGCCGCCTCGAACTGGTACCCCTTCGACTCCATCTGCTGGACCGTCTTCAAAAGCCGCCTGGCCTTCGAGTGGTCCCCCCGGAGGTCCAACGCCAGGGCCTTGGCCCGATCCAGAATCGTGGTCCGCCCCCCCATCTCGGAGACCAGGAGCCGGCGCTTGTTCCCCACCGCGGCCGGGTCGATCTGCTCGTAGGTTTTCGGGTTCTTCAGCACCGCGTTGATGTGGACGCCCCCTTTGTGGGCGAAAGCGGAGCCGCCGACGAACGGTTGGTGGTCGTCGGGCCGCATGTTGCAGACCTCCGCCACGTAGTGGGAGACCTCGGTCAGCATCTTCAAGCGGTCGGGGGCCAAGCATCGGTGGCCGAGCTTCAGCTGGAGCACCGGGATGATCGAGCAGAGGTTGGCGTTGCCACACCGCTCCCCGTAGCCGTTGATCGTCCCCTGCACCTGGGTGACTCCCGCCTCCACCGCGGCGATCGAGTTGGCGACGGCCAGCTCGGTGTCGTTGTGGCAGTGGATCCCCAGCGGGATCTGGAGTCGGGCCTTCACCTCCTCGACGACCCGATGGATCCCACTCGGCACGGAGCCGCCGTTGGTGTCGCACAGGATCAGGACGTTTGCCCCGTGGGCCGCCGCCACCTCCAGGGTCTTCAAGGCATACTCCCGATTCTCCCGAAACCCGTCGAAGAAATGTTCCGCGTCGTACATGACGGTCCGCCCGTGGCGCTTCAGAAAGGAGACGGTGTCGGCGATCATCCGGAGGTTCTCCTCAAGGGAGACCTTGAGCGCCTCCCGGACATGGAGATCCCAGCCCTTGCCGAAGATCGTCACCACCCGCGTGCCAGCGGCGAGCAGCCCCTTGACCTGCGGATCCTTGGCCACCGGCTTGTCGGCTCGCCGGGTGGAGCCGAAGGCGGTCAGTTGGGCCTTCTTCATCCTCAGGCGCTTCGCCTTTCGGAAGAACTCCATCTCCTTCGAGCTGGCGGAGGGCCATCCCCCCTCGATGAAGGGAACCCCCAGCTCATCCAGCTTGGTTAGGATCCGGAGCTTGTCGGAAACGGACAGGGAGATCCCCTCGGTCTGGGCCCCATCCCGCAGCGTCGTGTCGTACAGCGTAACGTCGTTGGCCATCACCCTATCTTCTGGCTTTCGCCAGCTTCACCTGTTCCGGCTTGACCCCCAGCTTGTCCAGCTCGAAGGCGTCGTGGAGCGCCTTGACCGCCCGGACCGCCTGATCCTTGCGGATCACGCAGGAGATCTTGATCTCGCTGGTGGAGATCATCTCGATATTGATCGACTCCTTCGCCAATGCCTGGAACATCTTGGCCGCGATCCCGGAGCGGGAGCGCATCCCTAAGCCCACCACCGAGATCTTGGCCACCCCGTCGTCGTGGGTCACCCGGCCGGCCTTCACCTCCGCCGCCACCCGTCGCGCCACCCGCAGCGCCCGGGACAAATCCCCCCGCCCGACGGTAAAGGAGACGTCGGTGTAGCCGGTGCGGCTGACGTTCTGGAGGATCACATCCACGTTCACGTTCGCCTCCGAGATCCGGGTGAAGATCGTCGCCGCGATGCCCGGCCGGTCCGGCACGTCGCAGATCGTCACCTTCGCCTCGTCCTTCTGCAGGGAGACGCCGCTGACCACCACCTGTTCCATGGGCTTACCCTCCTTCGAGATGATCGTTCCGGTGCGTCGGGAGAAGCTGGATCGGATGTGCAGAGGAACCTCGTACTTCTTGGCCATCTCCATCGACCGGGCCTGCATCACCTGGGCCCCCAGCGAGGCCAGCTCCAGCATCTCATCGTAGCTGATCGTCGGCAGCTTCCGGGCGTTGGGCACCAGCCGGGGATCGGCCGTGTAGACCCCCTCCACGTCGGTGTAGATCTCGCAGATCCGGGCGTTGAGCGCCTTCGCGACGGCGACCGCGGTCAAGTCGGATCCCCCCCGTCCCAGGGTCGTGATCTCATGGTCCATCGTGATCCCCTGGAAACCGGTCACGATCACCACCTGCCCCCGGCTCAACGCCACCTTGATCCGCTGGGCGCTCACATCCAAGATCCGGGCCTGGGTGTGGGTCCGATCGGTCACGATCCCGACCTGAGCGCCGGTGAAGGAGATCGCCTTCAATTTCAGCGCCTGGATCGCCATCGCCAGCAGGGCGGCCGATACCTGCTCGCCGGTCGAGAGCAGCATGTCCAGCTCCCGATCCGACGGATGGCGGGAAACCTGCGACGCCAGCGTCAGCAGGTCGTCCGTCGTGTCGCCCAGGGCGGAGACCACCACCACCACCTGGTGCCCCGCCCGTCGGGTCTTGGCCACCCGCTTGGCCACTTCCCGGATCCGCTCCGGATTGGCGACGGAAGATCCCCCGTACTTCTGAACAATAAGAGACATGAGAAACTAAAGGGTCTCTTCCGTCAGCAGGCGGGGGAGGATCTCGTAGGCGTTCTCCACCATGAAACCGCTTGCCTTGGCCTGGGACTCTCCGAAGCTGTCGACCGAATTGGAGGAGATCCCCTTCCCGCAGATGGCGAACGGAACCGGATCGGCCACGTGGGTCCGCTTCTCTACCGGCGTCAGGTGGTCCGGGATCACCAGGATCCGGACATTCTTCCTGTCCTCAAACTCCTTCAGGATCGTCCCCACCACCAGCCGGTCGAAGTTTTCGATCGCCGCGATCTTCTGGCGCAGGTCCCCGTTGTGCCCCGCCTCGTCCGCCGCCTCCACGTGCACGAAGACGAAGTCGTGGGATTTCAGCGTCTTCAAGGCCGCTTCCGCCTTTCCAAGATAGTTCGTGTCGTAATACCCGGTCGCCCCCGGGACTTTCAGCACATCCAACCCGGCCAAGCGCCCCGCCCCCTTGACTAGGTCCACCGCC